>NZ_JBIVGP010000006.1:57517-391992 GCF_044748725.1 Pseudomonas sp. NPDC089752 | reverse complement strand
GACCAGTACGCCAGCTTGGCGTTCCAGCGGGTCGCTTACTTCGACTACAGCGCCACCAGCCCGGCTTCCGTGGAAGACTTCATCATCATGATGGCCGCCTGCCTGGCGGGCGGGCCAACCGAGTCGCTGTCATCCACCGACACAGCCCTAGGAGCAACGCAATCCATCTGGTACCAGCTGCTCGAAGACCGCAACAGCCTGCTGTATCAGGCCCTGCTGGCGAAAAATCAGAGCCTGCTGCAGCAACTGGCCAAGGCCCTGTCCGGCGATGACCTGGGCAAGGTCTACGACGCCGTCAAGGCCATCAGCGCCAGTGAGGAAGGCAAGCTGTTGATGATCAAGCCGGTGCAGGATGCCATCGGCCAACTGCTCGCCGCGACCGCCAGCGCCAGCAATGCCCTCGGCCAGCATGCGTCCGCGCAGACCCGCAAGCTGGTCGGCCATGTGCACAGCGCCGCGTTTCTGCTGTATGCCGGGCAACCCATGACTCAAGTCAGGCTCTCGCTCACCGTGGGTGAGTACCTCAGCCTGCTCAACGAAGCCATGCAGGAGCGCACCGACGCGTTTCTCGGCCAACTCGACAAACAATTCCGCAAACCGGCCGGACGCAAAGTGCGGGCGATGGTGCTCAGCGGGGCGATTCACATCGCGGCGGCGGGTAATCGTAGTCAGTTGGTCGAGGTGATGGTGTGGACGCTGGAGAGTGCCGAAAGCCTGCAGGCGCGGTTGCTGAAGATGCGCGAAGGGGCGGCTGGGGGCGTGGGTGAGTTGGTGCGCAGCGTCGCGGTGGGAGGGCAAACCTTGCAGCGCGGTGCCGCGCAGGCGGTTGAAGGATTGAAGGTGAGTGCGACAGCGGCGCGGAGTGTGGCGAGCGATGCGTTTCGTGGAATGCGCGAGGCCGCGGGCAGTCCCAGTGGCCCTGGGCTTCTGCTGGCGTTGGGGAGTATGTGGTTTCATCAGGATAGCTTGGGCAGGAACTTCGGAGCGCTGCAAAAGACCTCCCCAAATGATCCTGAGGCGCTGGCCGCGATTTGGTCATCGACACTGGGGATGTTAGGAGCAGGTATCGAGGCAACGGGGTTTGCAGTACAGCTGCTTAGACCCGAGAAAACCTTCGCTGGAATATCTTCCACCCTTTCACTGGGAGGCGCCCTTGCCAAATTCGGCGGAGCGCTCGCCGCGTTTTCGGGAGCGATGGATACGTTTCAGTATGCGCATGCGGCGATCAGAGTAAGTGATAACGGAGATTCGACTTCTGCTCGTGAATATATTATTGCAACTGGATTAGCTGGATTATCTACATTTTTTGGCGCTCACGCCGCAATATTCACAAGCACACTATTTGGGCCATTAGGAATTGCTATCGTTTTAGGTTTGAGTGCATATGCTCTGGCAACGCAGGCAAAGCGTGAGGAATCTACTTCAACTGAACTCTGGGCACGCCATTGTAAATGGGGGCTGCCTGAGCGGTACAGGCACTGGAGCACCCCTAGCGAGCTGGATGCCGCAATCGGGACGCTCAACGCAGCAGTTCTCGGCGTGAGCGCCAGCGTCTCAATAGACATCAAGCTTGACAACTCGCATCACATTCCGACTTCAGAAACTGGCGGAATAATAATCAGTGACGGCACTGCGATCCCCGCACGCTTCGTACTCAACTACCACCTATACCTGCCCAGCTATAGCAGCGAAAATTCTCAGTACCGATGGAGCCTCAGCCTTTTCGAACCAGGCTCAAGTGGTAAGCAAATAGTCCTTTCTGGCGATAGCACTCAAACCGCGAACCTTATGACTACAGGCGAGTTTTCCTCAGCATTCGCGGAGCCCAACCTAAAAAAGCCTGAAGTAAGTCACGACACCAATAATGGCGCACTCACAATTTACAACTCGCACCCTTTGAAGGACGATCACTACATAAATGCCCTTGTATTCACAGTCACTTATTGGCCCGACAAACATGACACCTCGGCCATCGCAAAGCTTGTGATAATTGAAGACAAAATTAATGCCTCCAGGAACTATCTTCCATGACACGTCCACTGCTAAATCCTCCTTGCGTGGGTTGGAAACGAGACCTTCCCACTCCTATTGACGCTCCAGCCATCGAAGCGTCATTAGGCAGCAAGACGCCAAACCACCAAGACACTATTTATCTTGAAATATCGCGACCCATCACCTCAGCAAGAGGACTTATGTCCTTTCTTGCCCTGCCAATTAGCATCTACACCCTATTCATCCCAAAATTAATTCTGGATAGTTATAACGAAAACGACTTTACATCTCTAGTCATCGGGCCATTCATGCTAGCCCTTTGCATATGGACTATTGTTTTTGCTGTCCGTATCGACATCTCCCCACCCAGAGATGAACCTATCCGCTTCAACCGCGCCCGCCAGAAAATCTACGCCTACAACTTCAAACATCGATGGTGGAACCCCTTCGAAAAATGGGAAGTGGTGCCTGTAAGCTATGACTGGTCCCAAGTACGCGCCGAACACTGGTCACAAGTCGGCGCACTCAATGGCGGGGTGATATTCAAATGGGGAGTCATGCTCTCCATCATTGAGCCAGGCACTAACAACGTCATCGACCGCTTCCGCCTCAGCACAATGTGCGCAGACGAATACCTCTGGGCCTACGTATGCACCTACATGCAGAAAGGCCCATCCGCACTCCCGCCGCCAGGGCCGCCGAAAGATCATAATGACGTTCTCTGGTGCGAGGTCGCATTGCGTCTCGCCCCTGAAGTCGCCTGGCCTGCGGACATGGACCAAGAGTCAAGAACAGCGCCGTAAGCGTGAACTTCGATTGGCACGAAACTTAACTCAACTCAACTCAACTCAACTCAACAAACGTAGCCGCAATGGCGTGAGAAACCGCCAGCACTAGCAATTCTTGAAGACAGAATTGATGCCCTCCAAAGAGATATCGTATGACACTCCCACTATTAAACCCTCCTTGCATCGGGTGGAACCAAGACCTTCCCACTCCTTATGACGCTCCAGCCAACGAACCGTTATTGGGCGATAAGACGCCAAATCATCAAGACACTATTTATCTTGAGATATCGCGACCCACCACATCAGCAAGAGGACTTATGTCATTTCTCTCATTACCCATGACCCTATTGGCCTTACCTATACCAGGAATGATTCTAGACAGCTACAATGAAAGCGATATCTTCTTTCTGTTCATCGGCCCGATTACATTATTCCTCTGCATATGGGGAATTGCTTTAGCTCTCCGTGTCGACATTTCCCCACCCAGAGATGAACCTATCCGCTTCAACCGCGCCCGCCAAAAAATCTACGCCTACAACTTCCAACATCGATGGTGGAACCCCTTCGAAAAATGGGAAGTGGTACCTGTAAGCTATGACTGGTCCCAAGTACGCGCCGAACGCTGGTCACAAGTCGGCGCACTCAATGGCGGAGTAATATTCAAATGGGGGGTCATGCTCTCCATCATTGAGCCAGGCACTAACAATGTCATCGACCGCTTCCGCCTCAGCACAATGTGCGCTGACGAAAATCTCTGGGCCTACGTGTGCACCTACATGCAAAAAGGCCCATCCGCACTCCCCCCGCTAGGGCCGCCCAAAGACCACAACGACGTCCTCTGGTGCGAATTCGCATTGCGCCTTGCCCCAAAAGTCGCCTGGCCTGCGGACATGGACCAGGAATCAAGAACAGCGCCATAAGCAGTCAGTGAGAAGGCGCCACCAGCCTATACCCCACCCCCGCTTCGGTAATGATGAACCGAGGCGCCGTCGGATCATCCCCCAGCTTCTGCCGCAAATGCCCCACCACGATCCTCAGATAGTGGGTGTCCTCCACATGCGTCGGCCCCCAGATATCCTTGAGCAACTGCTGCTGGGTAATCACCCGCCCCGGATGGCCGGCCAGCTGTGCCAGCAGCGCATACTCCTTGCGGGTCAGCGCGACCTCTTCACCATTCAGGGTCACCTTGCGAAAGGCAAAGTCCACGCTCAACGGCCCGAAACTGGCCACTACTTCGCCGCCGCCAGCCTGTGGCACCTGGCGCAGCAGCGCGCGCACGCGGGCGAGGAATTCCTGGATGCCAAACGGCTTGGTCACGTAATCGTTGGCCCCACCATCCAGGGCATCGACCTTCTGCACTTCACTGGCGCGCACCGACAGCACCATGACCGGTACCGCGCTCCATTCACGCAATTCGCGCAGCACCTGCTGGCCGTCCATGTCGGGCAGGCCAAGGTCGAGCACCACCAGGTCGGGCTTGGCCAGAGCCGCTTGGGCCAGGCCTTCGCCGCCGGTGGCGGCTTCGATCACCTTGTAGCCCTGGGAGGTCAGGCTGATGCGCAGGAACTTGCGGATCTGCGGTTCGTCATCGATGACCAGGAGGGTCGCGGACTGGCTCATGGGGCTTCGCTTTCGGCTTCGGGTTGAGTGGGCAGCGGCAAGCATAGTGTGATGCAGGTGCCGTGGCCATCGATGCCTTCGCCGACCAGGATCTGCCCGCCATGGGCACCGATCATGCCCAGGCAGATGGCAAGCCCCAGGCCGGTGCCCTGCCCGCCCCGATCGCCGCGGGCGGCGGTGTAGAACATGTCGAAGATCTTCTCGCGCTCGGCCACGGGGATGCCGGGGCCCTGGTCGCTGACGGCGAAGCGCAATTGCTCATCGACCACCGACACTTGCAGGTCCAGGCGGCCTTGCGGGGGTGAAAAGCGTGCGGCGTTTTCCAGGACGTTGATCAGCGCCTGCTCGATCAGCGCCGCATGCACGAACAGCAGCGGCAACTCAGCGGGCACGTCGGTGTGCACACGCAGCGGCGCCAGCACCACCCGCAGGCGGTTGAGGGCGCTGCCGACGATATCGGCGGGGGCGACCCAGTCGCGGGCGAGCTTGAGGCCGCCGTGGCCCAGGCGGGTCATGTCCAGCAGATTTTGGATGTAGCGGTCGAGGCGTTCGGCTTCGTTGCGGGTGCCTTCCAACAGCTCGCGGCGGTCTTCGACGGGGATGGCTTCGCCCAGCGCCAGCAGGCTGTCGATGCTGCCGCGCATGGCGGTCAGCGGGGTACGCAGGTCGTGGGAAACAGAAGCCAGCAAGGCGCTGCGCAACTGCTCGGTTTCGCCGTGCAGGCGGGCACCTTCCAATTGCTCGGCCAACCGCGCGCGGGCCAGGGCCTGGGCCAGCGGTTGGCCGAGGGCCATGAGCAGGCGCCGACGTTGGGCGCTGAGCGGGTCGCCGGAGCGTGGGCGCACGCCCAGCAGGGCCAGCGGGTGATCATCGACGTTCAATGGCCACCACCACCAGCGCCCGTTGGGCAGGGTGTCGCTGCCATGTCCGGCGGCCTGGCCGTGTTGCCAGGCCCATTCGGCGGCGGCGCGTTCGTTGTCGCTCAGGGCATGGGCTTCGCCGCTGGCCACCTGCAACAGGCCTTCGGCGTTGCGTTCGAGCAGGCAGACTTGCACGTCCTGCCAGCCGTCGAGGTGCTGGCCGGCGGCGTTGAACACGGCCTGACGGTCGGCCGCTACGGTCAGGCGTCGCGACAGGTCGAGCAGTTGGTTGGTCTGCGCCTGGGTTTCGCGCAGCGCCTGCAACTGGCGGCGCTGGCGCGCGGCGAGGTTGCCGGTGAGCGCAGCCATCAGCAGGAAGAACACCAGGGTCAGCACGTCTTCTTCGCGCTGGATGGCGAAGGAGAAGTTCGGTGGGATGAACAGGAAGTCGTAAGTCAGAAACGACAGCGCAGCACACGCCAGGGCTGGTCCCAGGCTGCTGCGCACCGCAACCAGCAACACGGCAGCGAGGAATACCAGCGAGATGTTGGGCAGCGCCAGCACACTGGAGACGGCCCAGGACAAGCCTGCCGCCAATGCGGTGGCGACCAGTGCCAGCAGGTAGTGACGCCACACCCACACGCGCTGCACAGCGGCACTCGCCGGGGCCGGCTGGGCATCGCGGTCGAGCACGTTGATTTCCAGCCCGTGACTCTCACGCAGCAGCCGCGCCGCCACGCCTGCACCGAACAGGCGGCGACGCAGGCGATCACGCGACTGCCCGACCAGCACCAGGCTGGCGCGGCGTTCGCCGGCATGCTGGATCAGCGTGCGCGCCACTTCACCGGCACGCAGCAGCACCACTTCCCCGCCCAGACGCTCGGCCAGTTGCTGCGCGGCCTGCAGGCGCTGTCGAGCAGTTTCGTCACGCAGCCGGCCGTTGTCGACGTGCACCAGGCTCCAGGGCAGATGCCGCCGCTGGGCGACCCGACAGGCATGGCGCACCAGGCGTTCGGCCTGGTCATCGCCATCGACGCCGACCAGCAAACGCCCGCGCAGGGCCGGCGCCTCTTGACCACGCTGGCGGTAGCCGTGGGCCAGGTCGGCATCGACCTGGGCGGCAGCAGTCTGCATGGCCAGTTCGCGCAGCGCGGTGAGGTTGGTCTGGGAGAAGTAGGCATCGATCGCGGCCCTCGCCTGCTCGGGCACATACACCTTGCCTTCGCGCAGGCGTTCGAGCAGCTCGCGCGGTGGCAGGTCGATCAGCACCAGCTCGAAGGCTTCCTGCAGCACCCAGTCCGGCAGCGTTTCGCGCACCTGCACACCGGTGATGTCGCGGACCTTGTCGTTGAGGCTTTCCAGGTGCTGGACATTGACCGTGGTGTACACGTCGATGCCAGCCGCGAGCAGCTCCTGGACGTCTTGCCAACGCTTGGCGTGGCGGCTGCCGGGGGCGTTGGTGTGGGCCAGTTCGTCGACCAGGGCCAGGGAAGGTGCGGCCTTGAGCAGGCCGTCGAGGTCCATTTCCTCCAGGGTGACGCCCCGGTATTCGCTGCGCAGCAACGGTTGCTGAAGCAGGCCGCCAAGCAGTGATTCGGTTTCGGCGCGGCCGTGGGTTTCGACCACGCCTGCCACTACCTGAACGCCCTGGCGTTGTTGGGCGTGGGCGGCCTGGAGCATCGCGAAGGTCTTGCCGACGCCGGGGGCGGCGCCGAGGAATACCTTGAGCCTGCCGCGCCCTTCACGCGGCAGGTTGGCCAACAGCGCGTCTGCGCGGGCGGTGTCACTCATGTTTCATCCTTCAGAATCTGCGGCGATCAGCGAAAAACGGGCCTGCTTTGCAGGCCTTCGCGGGCAAGCTCGCTCCCACATGATCACCACGACGTTCAAGCCTGTGGAGTTAATGTGGGAGCGGGCTTGCCCGCGAAGGGCCGCAACGCGGCCCCTGTCAAAGGTGCTCGAGTGCCTGGTTCAGTTCCAGCACATTGACCACGGGCGGGCCGATCAATGGGTGGAGGGTGGCCTCTTCCAGCAAGGCTTGCAAGCGTTCGGCCGGCACCTTGCGCGCCGCCGCCACACGGGGGATCTGGTAAGCAACCGCTTCCGGTGGCAAATGCGGGTCCAGGCCGCTGCCGGATGTCGTCAGCAACGCTTGCGGCACCGGCCCCTGCTCAGCCTGGTACAGCCTCGCGGCATCACTCCCCACCCGCTCAGCCAATGCCGGGTTGCTTGGCGACAGGTTGCTGGCACCACTGGCCACGGTGGCATAGGCCCCCGCCGATGGCCGCGAATGGAACCAGCCATCGCCCTGGAAATCCTGGGCGATCAGCGCCGAGCCTCGGACCTGGCCCTGCTCGTCGCGCACCAGGCTGCCATTGGCCTGCTCAGGGAATGCCACCTGGGCGATACCGGTCACCGCAAGCGGATACAGCGCACCGGTTACCGCCGTCATCAACAGGATCAGGCTCAGCGCCGGACGTAGATAAGTGTTCATGGTGGCCTCCTCAGACCAGGTGCAGGGCGTTGAGCAGCAGGTCGATCACTTTGATCCCGGCGAACGGCACGATGATGCCGCCGAGGCCGTAGATCAGCAGGTTGCGTCGCAGCAGGTGGGCAGCACTGGCCGCCTGCACGCGCACACCGCGCAGCGCCAGCGGGATCAGCACGATGATGATCAGCGCATTGAACACGATCGCCGAGAGGATCGCGCTCTGCGGGCTGGCCAGGTGCATCAGGTTGAGCACACCCAGCTGCGGGTAGATGGCGGCGAACAGCGCCGGCAGGATGGCGAAGTACTTGGCCACGTCGTTGGCGATGGAGAAGGTGGTCAGCGCGCCCCGGGTCACCAACAGTTCCTTGCCGACCTGCACCACGTCCAGCAGCTTGGTCGGGTCGCTGTCCAGGTCCACCATATTGGCCGCCTCGCGGGCTGCCTGGGTGCCGTCATTCATGGCCATGCCCACGTCGGCCTGGGCCAGTGCCGGCGCGTCGTTGGCGCCGTCACCGCACATGGCCACCAGGCGCCCGTCGTTCTGCTCCTGGCGGATGCGCGCCAGCTTCTTCTCCGGTGTGGCTTCGGCCAGCACATCATCCACGCCGGCTTCGGCGGCGATGGCGGCAGCGGTCAGCGGGTTGTCACCGGTCACCATCACCGTGCGGATGCCCAGTTTGCGCAGCTCGGCGAAACGCTCGCGGATGCCGGGTTTGACCACGTCCTTGAGGTGGATCACGCCGAGCAGGCGCTTGTCCACGCACACCAGCAGCGGCGTGCCCCCGCTCTGGGCGATGCGCTCGATTTCGCGGGCAAGTGCGGCCGGCATCTCCAGGCGTTGCATGCCGACGAAGGCCAGTACCGCATCGACCGCGCCCTTGCGGTAGCGATGCTGCTGCAGGTCGATGCCCGACAGCCGTGTCTCGGCGCTGAAGGCAATAGCCTCGAACTGCCCGGCTGCAGGTTCGACGAAGTCGTGCAATTGGCGCAGGTACTCGACGATCGACTTGCCTTCGGCAGTGTCGTCGGCAAGCGAGGCAAGCAAGGCGCCCTCCCCCAGCTCCTTGGCGGTGACCCCGGTAGCTGCGTGCAGGGCGCTGCAACGGCGGTTGCCGAAGGTGATGGTGCCGGTCTTGTCGAGCATCAGCGTGTGCACGTCACCGGCGGCTTCCACCGCGCGGCCCGAGCGGGCGATCACGTTCAGGCGCACCAGGCGGTCCATACCGGCGATGCCGATGGCCGAGAGCAACCCACCGATGGTGGTCGGGATCAACGTCACCAGCAAGGCGGCGAGGAAGATCAGCGGCAGGCTGCCACCGGCGAAGTGGGCGAACGGCTGCAGCGTCACTACCACGATCAGGAAGATCAGGGTCAGGCCGATCAGCAGGATATCCAGCGCGATCTCGTTGGGGGGCTTCTGCCGCTTGGCGCCTTCGACCAGGGCGATCATGCGGTCCAGGGTCGACTCACCGGGGTTGCTGGTGATGCGGATCAGCAACCAGTCGGAGACCAGCCGCGTGTTGCCGGTGACGGCCGAGCGGTCACCGCCGGATTCGCGGATCACCGGTGCGGACTCACCGGTAATGGCCGCTTCGTTGACGGCGGCGATGCCTTCGAGCACTTCGCCGTCACCGGGGATCATTTCGCCAGCCACGACCCGCACCACGTCGTCCTTGCGCAGCTGGGTGGCGGTAACGGTTTCGAAGCTGCCATCACGCTTGCGGCGCTGGGCCGTCAGGCCCTGGCTACCGGCCTTGAGGCTGTCGGCGCGGGCCTTGCCGCGACCTTCGGCCAGCGCTTCGGCAAAGTTGGCGAAGAGCACGGTGAACCACAGCCACAGAGCGATCTGCACGGCAACGCCCGTGCTCACCCCACTGCCGGGGGCGAAGCACAGCAGCGTGGTCAGCACGGCGGTCAGGGCGACCACCAGCATCACCGGCGAGCGTTTGAGCTGACGCGGGTCGAGCTTGACGAACGCTTGCACCAGCGCCGGGCGCCACAGCGCGGCGAAGCGGGTCTGGTCCTTGGCGCTGCGCGAGGCGTTCACTTCAGGAATGGGCATATTCATGGTCGGTCCTCAGAAACCCAGGCTCAGGTGTTCGGCGATTGGCCCAAGGGCCAGGGTCGGCAGGAAGGTCAGGCCGCCCACCAGCAAAATGGTGACCAGCAACAGGCCGGTGAACAGCGGGCCGTGGGTGGGGAAGCTGTTCAGCCCCTGCGGCGCGCTTTTCTTCGCCGCCAGGCTGCCGGCCAGGGCCAGGATCGGCAGGATGTAGCCGAAGCGCCCGATCAGCATGGCCAGGCCGATCATTACGTTGTGGTACACCGTGTTGGCGCCGAATCCGGCGAACGCCGATCCATTGTTGGCGGTGCCGGAGGTGTAGGCGTACAGCAGCTGGCTGAAACCATGTGCGCCCGGGTTGGTGACTGCGCCAGCAGGGCCTGGCAGGCTGGCGGCGATGGCGCCGAGCACCAGCACGCCAACCGGCATTACCAGCAGGGTGGCCACCAGCAGCTGCACTTCCCGCGCCTGCAGTTTCTTGCCGAGGTATTCCGGCGTGCGGCCGATCATCAAGCCCGCCAGGAACACGGCGATGAGCACAAACAGCAGCATGCCGTAGAGCCCCGCACCGACGCCGCCGAAGATCACCTCGCCGACCATCATGTTGACCATGGCGACCATGCCGGTCAGCGGGTTGAGGCTGTCGTGCATGGCGTTGACCGAGCCGTTGGACGCGGCAGTGGTGGTCACTGTCCACAGCACCGAGCCGGTGATGCCGAAGCGGCTTTCCTTGCCCTCCATCGGTGCGCTTTGCTGTACCTGCGCACTTTCAAGTGCCGGGTTGGGCTGGTGCTCCGACCACAGCGCGGTGGCGCCGCCGATCAGGAACAGGCCGAGCATGCAGGCCAGGATTGCGCGACTCTGGCGCAGGTCCTTGACGTAGTGGCCGAAGGTAAACACCAGAGCGACCGGGATGAGAATGATCGAGGCGACCTCGAACAGGTTGCTCCAGGCCGTGGGGTTCTCGAACGGGTGCGCGGAGTTGACGCCGAAGAAGCCACCGCCGTTGGTGCCCAGCTGCTTGATGGCGATCTGGCTGGCGGCTGGCCCCAGCGGGATGGTCTGGTCAGTGCCTTGCAGGGTCACGGCATGGGCGTAGTCGGCAAAGGTCTGCGGCACGCCCTGCCACACCAGCAGCAGCGCCAGCAGCAGGCACAGCGGCAGCAGGCCGTAGAGGGTGGCGCGGGTCATGTCGACCCAGAAGTTGCCGAGGCTGGAGGTCGAGCGGCGGGCAATACCGCGGCACAGCGCGACCAGCACGGCCAGGCCGGTGGCGGCGCTGACGAAGTTCTGCACGGTCAGGCCGAGCATCTGGCTCAGGTAGCTGACCGAAGCTTCACCGCTGTAGGCCTGCCAGTTGGTGTTGGTGACGAAGCTGACCGCCGTGTTGAACGCCAGCGACCATTCCTGGCCGGGCAGGTGCTGCGGGTTGAGCGGCAGGTAGCCTTGCAGCAGGAGCACGCTGAATAGCAGCAGGAAGCCGGCCAGGTTGAAGGCCAGCAGGGCCAGGGTGTACTGCTTCCAGTTCTGCTCCTGCTCGGCGCGCACGCCGGCCAGCCGGTAGCAGCCCTGCTCTACCGGCCCGAGCACGGGGGTCAGCCAGGTACGCTGGCCTTCCATGACCTTGTAGTAGAAGCGCCCGAGCCAGGGTGCCGGCAGCAGCACGATGGCAATGAAGGCCAACAGCAATAAGTAATCGTAACTGTGCATGGCCGCTCCCTAGCTGCGATCGGCGCGCAGCAGCGCGACCAGCAGGTAAACCGCCAAGGCCACTGCCAGAAGCAGTGACAGACCGTCGAGCATGTACATGAGTGAAACTCCCCGTTGTGCGGTTTGGACCGCTTTGAGGGGATTGTCCGAGGGAGGGGTGTAAAGGGGCGAGATCGGGGGGTGGGGGTGGGAATAAAGAATGCGTAAAGATCAAGGTTTTGGGTTGTTTGTGCCGGCCTCATCGCGGATGAATCCGCTCCTACGGGGATCCGTGTAGGAGCGGATTCATCCGCGATGAGGCCGGCACAAGCTTACCGCTGAACCGGCGCCGAGTTGCGGCTCCAGTCCAACAGCAAGCTGTAACCGACAGCCAGCAAGGTCGGCCCGATAAACAGGCCAATGAAGCCAAATGCAATCAACCCGCCAAACACCCCAAGCAGCACGATCACCAGCGGCAAGTTACCTCCCCGGCTGATCAGGTAAGGCTTGAGCACGTTGTCCACGCCACTGATGACGAAGGTGCCCCAGATACCCAGGAAAACCGCCATGCCATACTCGCCTTGCCACACCAGCCAGGCAGTCGCAGGAATCCATGCCAGCGGCGGCCCCATGGGGATCAGGCTGAGCATGAAGGTCACCAGGCCCAACACGATCGCACCAGGGACGCCAGCAATCAGGAAGCCGATGAGGGCCAGCAGGGCCTGCGCAGCGGCAGTACCGATCACGCCATTGACCACCCGTTGCACGGTGCCCGCAACCAGATCCAGGTAATACTCGGCACGGTCACCCACCAACCGGTTGAGCAAACGCAGCACGAACGCTGACAGACGCGGGCCGTCGCGGTAGAAGAAGAATACGAAGATCAAGCTCAGGGTGAGTTCCAGCACGCCGCTGCCAATCTGCGCACTGCGCGCCAGCAGCCAGTTGCCCACCTGGCCGAAGTAAGGCTTGGCCGAAGCGATCAGTGCGGCGCCCTGCTGGTCGAGCGACTGCCACCAGCTCACCAGGCGCTCACCGACAAGGGGAATCCCACCCAGCCAATCCGGCGCATCGGGCAGCCCGTCCACCTGCACATCGCGCACGAAGGCCGTGGCGTCGCGGATATGGTCCGCCAGGTTGAAGCCCAGCCACACCAGCGGCAACGCCACGATCAGGATCCATGCGGTAGTCAGCAGGCTCGCAGCCAGCGTTTCGCGCCCGCCCAGCACACGTGTCAGCAGGCGCATCAGCGGCCAGCTGGCGAAGGCCAGAATCGCCCCCCACAGCAGCGCCGAAATGAACGGCGCCATTACCCACAGGGCAGCGCCGAGCAAGGTCAGCAGGATGATCTGGATCAGCAGGCGATCATTGTTGGCCATGGTGGCGCTCATTCAACGGATCAGTTCCAGGTGCAGGCCATCGGTAGCGGCGGTGCCGACTTCGAGCCGGTTGCTGCGTACCCCTGCCTTGACCAATTGCTCGCGCCAGGCCTCGGCTTCTTTGCCGCTGAGGCTGGCACGCAGGGTGCTGTCCAGGTTCAGGCTGCGGCTAAGCAAGGTGACCCATGCCGGCTGCGGGGTGTTCAAATCAGGGTAGTCGAGCTTGCCGGTGTCGCGCATTTCGCGCAGGACCGTGGCGGCGGTGGGCAGCAGCTCGCCCAGCGGGCTGCCGGCGACGAACTCTTCGACATGCAGATAAGCACGGCGGTTGCCGCGCGTCACGCTGTAGAGCGCCACCAGGGTATCGGCCTCTTCGGCGGAGCGGCGCAGGAGGATGAAGGCCTGTTGCTCGTCACCGCCGTTGAGACGGGCATTGGCGAACACATCGTTGGCCCACAGGCTGGCCTCGCCGCAATCGCGGCCCTGGCACCAGAACAGCGGATAACCGCCTTCACGCTGCAAATCTTCCCTCGCACTGGTGAACGCCTCGCGTGCCGTACGCTCGACCGGCAGTTCATAGGTGACGGAGCTGACCTGACCGCGGCTCTCGACCTTGTCATCGACGCGCAGACGGCCGCTGATCTTGCGCAGCGGGCCCATGGGGTAGATGCGCTCCTGCTCGACCGCCGGGCGCTGATCCACCACCTTGGCGTCCACAGGTACCGGCAGGCTGCCGGCCCACAGCAACGGGCTGGCGAGCAGCAGGCAGGCACTAACGGCAGTGCGGATGGAAACGGGCGCGCTCATCGGCGGCCCAGGCGGCGATCGGCGCCGAAGTGAAGCTCCAGGATGTCTGGCAATTGCATGGTTGTCTCCCTTTCAACCCGCCAAGCCTCGACACTTGTCCAGTCCAAGTCAAGCAAAGGCAAAGAAGCTATTGATACAGTCTGCGACAAGGGCCGCGCCCTGCTCATCGTTCAGGTGCAAGTGATGGCCGCCAGGCAGTACCGTCTGCTGGAAGGTTAGTTGCTGCAGCAGTTCGGTGTGCCGCGCCAGCATGCCATCGGCCGCCACCACCAGGCAGGCCGGGCAACTCACCCGGCGCACGTAGGCCATGGCCTGGGCTTGGGAAAGGCGCACCGGTGATGGCAGGGTCAGGCGGCTGTCGCTGCGCCAACTGTAGCCGCCGGGCACTGGCATCAGCCCGCGCTGGGCGAGGAGCTCGGCGGCGTCACGGCTGACCGCGACCATGCCCTTCATGCGCGCCTGCACGCCTTCTTCCAGAGTTTTGTAGACTGTCTTGCGCTTGCCATCCAGGCGCAACTGCGCCTGTAGCGCCACCCCCAAGCGTTCACCGGCATCTTCCTCGGCGCCGGTCGGAGGAATCACCCCGTCGATCAGTACCAGGTGGCTGACTCTATCTGGCAAAGCGCTGGCCAGTTGCACGGAAATGATCGCCCCCAACGAATGCCCCAACAACGCGAACCGCTGCCAACCCAGCTGCCCGGCAACCCGAAGCACATCGTGGGCATAGTCGGCCAGTGCGTAACTGGCGCCCGCAGGGCGATGGTCCGAGTAACCGTGCCCAGCCAGGTCGAGGGCGACGATGCGCAGGCCTTTCAATTGCGGCGCCAGGCGGGCGAAGCTGTTGGCATTGTCCAGCCAGCCGTGCAGGGCTACCACCGGCAGCCCGTCCTCGGGGCCGAACAAATGGGCAGCCAGCTCGATATGACCCAGGCTCAGGCGAATCTCCTCGACGTGCGCGCTCATGCCTGGCTCCAGCGGTCGAACAGGCCCTTGATCAGGCTGGCAGTGTCGGTGGGCCGCTCCAGCGGGAACATGTGCCCACCCGGCACGCTGTGGTATTCGCCCCTGGGCATGCCACGCACGGCCAGGGTGTGATGGCGACGGATCACATTGCTGCGGTCACCGCGCACCATGGCCAATGGCACCTGAAGCTGGCGTGCCGGCGCAGGGCTGGCATGCGGGATGCTGCGGTAAATACTGATTTCGGTGGCCGGGTCGAAGCGCAGGCGCAGGCCCTGCTCGGCGTCTTCCAGGCCGTGTTCTACATAAGCCTGCAGGCAGTCGGGATCAAAATGCCGGAACAGGCTTTTACTGGCGAAGTAGTCGCGCGCACTCTCGCGGTCGGCGAAGGCTTCGCGCCGGCCCAGGGTACGCCCTGCCGGGGTGATGCGGTCGATGAAGCCGAAACGCTTGGCGGTGCGCAGCAGCCATTGATCGGCACGGGTCAGCACCGGTGAGTCGAGCATGACCACGCCTAAGTAGTACTCGGGGCAACGCAAGGCGGCATGCAGATGCAGGACGCCACCCAGGGAGTGGCCGACGCCCCACACTGGCGCATCCTGCTGGGCCAGGTGGTGAAGAAGTTCATCGACCAGATTCTGCCAATTTTCGTTCACCGGAAAGCGCGGGTCGTGAGCGTGCTGGGGCAGGTGCTGCACCTGGTAGTCCGGCGCCAGGGCAGCGAACAGCTTGCCGTAGGTGGCAGACGGGAAGCCGTTGGCATGGGCGAAGAAGATCTGCTGCGACATGGCGCCGGGTCCGGAGGGGGATGATGGCCCATTGTCAGCGCTGACAGTCCGCGCGGCAACGTCCGGATAGGTCATGGGCAAGGGCGATCAGGTCATGCCTGCTTATCGAAACTGGCCAGCGAGCGGCGCAAACAGGCCTGCATGTAGGCCTGCTGACCTTCCAGCGCCTCACGCGCCAAGCGCTGGTCATGATAATCGAGCTCCAGTCTACGCAGCGCCAGGCAACTGGTCTGCAAGAGGTGGGAAACGCGCAGGCAGGCATCCTGCAGGTTACGCAACTCGTCCTCTACATGCTGATAGCTTGGAGTGTTCCGCCGGTTCAGATGGCGGATGTTACCCAGCAGATAATGAAACTTGGCGTCGACAGAGTCGCGCAATACGCTGTACTGGGCGTAATCCAGCACCTCACCACCCTGCACTTTATCCAGCGCTGGCTGCAGGTCCAGCGAGCGTAGCAACTCCGGTATAAGCCCAATCATTCGACACTCCCTGCCAGGTTCATCCGCTTGTCATTACGGTGCAACGCTAGCAATGGAACCAAAGGGCCGACAACCGACAAAAATGCCAGTTGCCAATCACTCAAGGCGCATGATGCAAACAAAGCAGACTCATCATCCCCGCCAGGGGCCAACCCCCTTGCAGTTCCGCCAGGCTGGCAGTGCTCATCGGTGCGGGCTGCTGGACATGCCCATGCTCCAGCATGCCGACCAACGAACCCACCAGCGGCTGGTGGCTCACCAACAGCACATGCTCCAGCCCAAGCCGCTCGATTTCACCGATTACCTGCTGCACATTACTTTCGGGCGTCAGCCAGGGAACGGTGCGCACCGTCTCAGAAAAGCCCAAGGTGTCATGCACCAGTGCCGCCGTTTGCTGAGCGCGTACATAAGGGCTGGCGATGATAGCCTGCAATGGCTGACCGAGCAGATGCGCCGCACTGTGCAGCACCTGTTCGCGTCCATGGGCCGTCAGGCGTCGTTCGGCGTCGGTATTGGCGCGTGGCTCCGCCTCACCATGGCGCAACACCCACAGCTTCACAGCTTGGGCTCCTCGTCACGTACCGGGTGCGGCGCCGGGGCCAGGGCATGCGGCGCTTCGCCTTCCGGGGCACGCGGTGCCGGCCAGTCGGCGAACGGCCACGGTTTGGTGTCGGTGTGGAACGTGCCAAAGCGACCGATCTGTGCCAGGTACTGACTAAGGCTGTCGCCGAAATTCATCAGGCTGGCGCTCGGTGCGCCGTAGATCAGGCGGTAGACAAGCTGCACCAGCACCAGGCCGCCGAGCAGCAGCTCGGCCAGCTGCCAGACCACCAGGAACACCAGCATCCACAGCACCCGCAGGATGATCGACTCACGCTGGGCGTGCTCGGGGGTATCGTTCATGTATCGCTCCTTGCTCGGTGCGGCTCAGTTGAAACCGCTGGTGGAAATGAAGTCGACGTCAGTCTTGGGCTCAGCGCGCATCAGGCGCTCGATCACCTGGTTCAGCGTACGCCCTTCGAACAAGATGGCATGCAGGCCGGCCACCAGTGGCATGTAGACCTGCACTTCTTCGGCCTTGGCCTTGAGCACCTTGAGGGTATTGACCCCTTCGGCCACCTCGCCCAGGCGGTTGACCGCCTGCTCCAGGCTCAGGCCCTGGCCCAGAGCGTGGCCGACCTGGTAATTTCGGCTTTTCGGCGAGGAGCAGGTGACGATCAGGTCGCCGACACCGGCCAGGCCGAGGAACGTCATCGGGTTGGCGCCCTGGCTCACGGCAAAGCGAGTCATTTCGGCCAGCGCGCGGGTGATCAGCATGCTCTTGGTGTTCTCGCCCATGCCCAGTGCCACGGCCATACCGGCGATGATCGCATAGACGTTCTTCAGCGCCCCACCCAGCTCGACGCCGAAGCGGTCGCTACTGGCATAGACCCGGAAGGTGCTGCCGTGCAAAACGGCCTGCACACGCTGGCAAAGGTCTTCATCTTCGCTGGCGACCACGGTGGCGGTCAGCGCATGTTCGGCAATCTCGCGGGCCAGATTGGGTCCGGACAGCACACCAATGCGCGCCTCGGGCGCGATCTCTTCGAGAATCTGGCTCATCAGCTTGAAGCTTTGCGCTTCGATGCCCTTGGTCAGGCTGACCAGGCATTTGCCGCTCAGCAGGTCGGCATGTGGGGCCAGCACGCTGCGCAGCGCGCTGGACGGCAATGCGACAAACACCAGGTCGCTGGACTGCAAGGTGGCCAGCAAGTCATTGACCGGCTCGACACCGTCATGCAGGCGGATGCCCTTGAGGTAGCGCGGGTTCTCGCGATTGACACGCATCGCCTCGGCCTGCTCGGGGTCGCGCATCCACTGGCGTACCGGCACCCCGTTCTGCGCCAGCAAGTTGGCCACGGCGGTGCCGAAGCTGCCGCCGCCCAGAACTGCAACAGGTTGCTGTTCAGTCATAATCAATCCGTTAAAGCCATAAGTTAAGTGGCGACCGGGCCATTATACGGCGCGCTTGCGACAGAACCAGTGTCCGTGCCGCAGATCACTGGCAAAACCTTCGCGGTCAGTTAACATGCCTGTCTCAACTCTGATACAAGGCCGTATCGTGTTCCCTGGCACGCCCCCCTACCCTCGTCTGCTGCTATTGACCGCACTACTCGGTGGCCCGGCCCTGGCCGACGACCTGTTCATCGACAACACCGACCTGCCGCAGGTTCTGACCGCCACCCGGCTGAAACAATCCCCGGCGGCCGTGCCAGGCAGCATGACCGTGCTCGACAGCGCGCTGATCCGCGCCAGCGGCGCACGCGATATCCCCGAGCTGCTGCGCCTGGTGCCAGGCATGATGATCGGTTACGGCGCTGGCAATCAGCCGACCGTCAACTACCACGGCACCAACGTCAACGAGGCGCGGCGCATGCAGGTGCTGATCGACGGCCGCTCGGTGTACCGCGCGGGCCTGGCGACGGTGGACTGGAGCGACATTCCGGTGGCGCTGGAGGATATCGAGCGCATCGAGGTGTTCCGCGGCCCGAACACCGTCAGCTATGGCGCCAACGCGCTGATGGCGGTGGTCAACATCCTCACCCGCAACCCGGCAGACAGCCATGGCACGCGCATGAAGCTGACCCGTGGCCAGGACGGCATCGATGACTACTACCTCAGCCACGGCCTCGGCTGGGAGGGGGGTGACCTGCGCCTGTCGGTGTCGGGCCAGAAGGATGACGGCTTCGATGAGAATCAGTACGGCCAGGACTACCGCGACAGCCGTCGTCTGAACCGCTTCAATCTCAGCGTCAGCCACACCCTGGCGCTGAACCAGACCCTGGAATGGCAGCTGGCGGCCAAGGAAGGTAGCAACCAGCGGCCCTACACCTACCAGCCCGTATTCCCCTTCGTGACCACAAGTGGCGACAATGCCGACGTCAATGCCAAGGATTACGCAGGCTCGGTGCGCTGGAACATCGATTTCAACCCGGAGCACAGCCTTTATGTGCAGGGCTCGGCCCAGCACTTCGACCGCCAGCAGGTGTGGCGCGCCTGTGACGCGGCGCTGTCGTTCAGCCCTGAATTGACCCAGCTGTGGCAGATGAACCCTAACTTTGCCGAGCAGGTCGCGCGCGGGGCCAACAATCCGCCCAGCAGCAGCAACCCCAAAGAACAGGCGCTGGTCGATGCGATCAAGCAGCAGTGGAACTCCCAGGGCGGCAGCAGCGTGGTCTGCGGCGACGTCGACCAGAGCACCCGGGAAACCCGCTACGACCTGGAGATCCAGGACACCCTGAGCCTGACCGACAGCCTGCGTCTGCTCAGCGGCATGAACTACCGCTACGATCGCGCCGACTCGCAGACCTACTTCGACGGCAGCCTCGACGACCAGACCTGGCGCCTGTTCGGCCAGCTGGAGTGGCGCGCCGACGAACACTGGATCGTGCAGGGGGGTGCGATGTTCGAAGACTCGCAACTGTCCGGCAGCTCGCTGACCCCGCGCATGGCGGTGAACTACCTGATCACCCCCCGCCACGGTTTGCGCGCCGTGTATTCCGAAGCGGTGCGCTCGCCGGACATGTTCGAGAACAACGTCAACTGGAGCTATACGGTCAAGAACCTGACCCCTCCTGCATTCGGCCAACGAAACGCCGAATATTTCGTCAAGACCCGCGGACCGGGCGATCTCGACCAGGAGCGCATGCGCTCGCGCGAAGTGGGCTATAACGGCCAGTTCAGCGACTTCGACCTGAACATGGATGTGAAGCTGTTCTACGATGAGATCACCGGAATGATCAGCGAACCCTTGAAAAACAACCAGTATATTGCCAGTAACGCGAACAAGGCTCGGTTCAGCGGCAGTGAGGTGCAGCTGGATTGGCGTCCGACCCGGCGTGACCGCCTGCGTTTCACCTACGCCTACGTCGATGCCTGGGCCAGCAACCGTGCCGACAGTACCAACACGGCGCGCAACAGCGGCTCGGCGGGCTGGATGCGCGAATGGGGCGAGGGATGGTCCAGTGCGCTGTTCTACTATGGCGACAGTGCGCTCAACCAGTACCGTTTCGAACGCCTCGACCTGCGTCTGGCCAAACGCTTCCGTATCCAGGGTAGAAACCTGGAACTGGCCGCGTTATGGCAGCAGCGCCTGGACGACGAGCCCATCACAGCCGCCCAGAACCGTTACGACAGCCGACATCGCCTGAGCGTGAGCGCGGAGCTGGAGTTCTGATGGCCCGACTGCTGCGCCTGCTGCTGTTCTGCCTCTGCCCATTGGGATCGCTGTCCGCCAGCGAGATCCTGCTGGTCAGCGGCGAAGACCAGCCAGGCATTCGCAGCTTCGTCACGGCCCTGGAAAGCCGTCGAGGTCACGACCAGGTACGGTTTCAGGCCGTCAGCGAACTGCCCCGCCCCGGCCAGCTCAAAGCGAGCGTACGCCTGGTGCTGCTGGACGGCGCCGCGCTGGAGTGGCGCCTGAGCGAAACCAATGGGCCGCCAGCGCTGGCCATGCGCATCAGCCGCGTACAGGCCGAGCAACGCCTGGGAAAGTCGCGCCCGGCCTACCTGACCCTGCTGTGGAGCGACCCGCCGCTGGCCCGGCAACTGCGTCTGGCCCGCTATCTGCTGCCACAGGCCCAGCGCATCGGTGTGCTGTATGGCGAAAACAGCCACTTCCTGCTCGATGAGCTGCGCCAGGCGGCTCGCCCGCTGGGGCTTGAAGTCATTGCCCAGGACTGGCCGGACCAGCGCGACAGCCGTCCTCTGCAACACGTGCTGGGAAACAGCGATGTGCTGCTGGGCCTGGATGATCCCGACCTGTACAACTCCAAGACGGCGAAAAACCTGCTGCTCAGCAGCTATGGCCGGCAGATGGCACTGATCGGTCCCAACGCCGGCTTCGTTCGCGCCGGCGCCCTGGCCAGCACCTACAGCGACCAGGACGACTGGCTGGCGGTGCTCGACCAACTGCTTGACCAGCCACCGGCGAGCTGGCCGCGCAGCCTGTACCCCGCGCGCTTCGGGGTCAGCGGCAACCAGCAGGTGGCACGCGCCCTGGGCCTTGAAGCTATCGATCCGAACGCCGTCGCCAAGGCCTTGGCCGAAGGAGAACCCACCCCATGAGAAAACGCCTGAGTTGGGACATCCACACCCGCACGCAGATCATCAGCCTTGGCCCCGCGCTGTTGCTGACCCTGCTGCTGATCAGCTTTTTCACCTTCGTACGCATCCAGGACTTGCGCCAGGAGCTCAACCACACCGGGCAATTGATCGCCAACCAATTGGCCCCGGCCTCCGAATATGGGGTGATCTCGGGCAACAATGAGGTGCTCGAAGGCCTGATGCGTGCCACATTGAGCATCCCCCATGTACGGTTCCTGGAGGTACAGGACAGCCGCAACCATATTCTGGTGTATGTCGAGCAACCCGGCGAGAGTGCCAACCGTGCACAGCGCGTCGAGGTATTCCAGGCGCCCATTCGCCTGCAGCAGATCCGTCTGGACAGCGACTTTCTGCAGCAGGGCAAGGCCCCGCCACCATCGATTGGCGACGACTACCTCGGGCGCGTGATCGTCGGCATGTCGGACGACGCCTTCAGCCAGCGCCAGCAGGAAATCGTGATCAAGGCCGGCATCCTGGCCCTGTTCGCCCTGCTGTTCACCTTCCTCCTCGCCCGCCGCCTGGCGCTGAGCCTGGCCAAGCCGATCAGCGACATGGGCCACGCGGTCAAGGCCATCCAGCAGGGCGAATACAATGCACCGTTGCCGGTGGTCGATGACAGCGAACTGGGGCACCTGGCACGCCATATCAACAACCTCGCCAGCGCCCTGGAACAGGCCAGTGCCGAACAGAAGCAAGCCATGGCCCAGTTGATCCAGGCCCGCGAGGAGGCCGAGCAGGCCAACGGCGCCAAATCGGAATTTCTGGCGATGATGAGCCATGAGCTGCGCACACCCATGAATGGCGTGCTGGGCATGCTGCAATTACTGGAAACCACCCCGCTGACCAGCGAACAGGCCGAGTACACGGCAGTGGCCAGCGAGTCCACCGGGCACTTGCTCAAGGTGATCAACGACATTCTTGATTTCTCGCGCATCGAACGCACCACCCTGCAGCTGGAACACATCGACTTCAACCTCGGCGAGCTGATCGCCAGCAGCGTCCAGTCGTTCCAGCACAGCGCGCAGCAGCGTGGCCTGGAACTGCACGTGCAACTGCCAGCCGCCAGCCAGCAGGCGCACGTGGTCGGCGACCCGACACGCATTCGCCAGATCCTGCTCAACCTGATTGGCAATGCCTTGAAGTTCACCGAACGCGGCCAGGTCCAGGTCGAGGCCCGCTGGCAGGTCCTCGACCGCCAGACGCTGTGGTTTACCTGCAGCGTGCGCGACACCGGCATCGGCATCGACAGCGAGCGCCTGGAAATGATGTTCGTCGCCTTCCAACAGGCCGACAGCTCGATCTCGCGGCGCTACGGGGGTACCGGCCTGGGCTTGTCCATTGCGCGCACCCTGGCAGAACGCATGGGCGGCAAGTTGCGTGGCGAAAGCCGCGAAGGGTTGGGCTCGACCTTCACTCTGGAGATGCCACTGGCACTGGCCAGCAGCGTACCGGCGCAAATAGCCGGCAACCCGCCGACCCAAGCCCCCCTGGCGGAAGGTGAACGCATCCTGCTGGTCGAGGACAACCCGGTCAATCAAAGCGTCATCGAAGCCATGCTGCGCAGCCTGGGGCTGGAGGTCAGTGTGGCCCATGATGGCATCCAGGCGGTGGATCAAGTCAGCCATCATTACTTTGCCGCCATTCTGATGGACTGCCGCCTGCCACAGGTGGATGGCTATGAAGCCACGCGGCGCATCCGCCTGCTGCCCAACGGCGGCCAGCTACCGATCATCGCCTTGACCGCCAATGCCCTGCAGGGCGACCGAGAGCGCTGCCTGGCCGCCGGCATGAACGATTACCTGAGCAAACCCTTCCGCCGCACCGACTTGCAGCGGGTATTGCAGCGCTGGCTACCTGGCCGGACAGCCGCGACTGGCGATAAATGCTAAAGTGCGGCAGTCTTAAAGACTGGACAGGTCCTTCTTCGGACCTGAAAATAGACGTTTCAGTGCACACCTGTACTTCTTTCGCCAGGTGCGCTGTGACTTTCACCACAACGCAATAGTCTACCTGTAGGCTGCCACCCGGAGAGATGCCGGGTTGGCCGGGAAGATTCATCCCCTGCCACAGGGGGTTATTGAGGAGCTCGCATGACCAAACAACACGCCTTTACTCGGGAAGACCTGCTGCGCTGCAGTCGCGGTGAGCTGTTCGGCCCAGGTAATGCGCAACTGCCCGCGCCGAACATGCTGATGGTCGATCGCATCACCCATATCAGCGAAGAAGGCGGCAAGTACGGCAAAGGTGAATTGGTCGCCGAGCTGGATATCACCCCGGACCTGTGGTTCTTCGCCTGCCACTTCGAAGGCGACCCGGTGATGCCGGGCTGCCTGGGCCTCGACGCCATGTGGCAGCTGGTGGGCTTCTTCCTCGGCTGGCAAGGTCTGCCAGGCCGTGGCCGCGCCCTGGGTTCGGGCGAAGTGAAATTCTTCGGCCAGGTATTGCCTACCGCCAAGAAAGTCACCTACAACATTCACATCAAGCGCGTCCTCAAGGGCAAGCTGAACATGGCCATCGCCGATGGCTCGGTCAGCGTTGACGGCCGCGAGATCTACACGGCCGAAGCCTTGCGGGTCGGCGTGTTCACCTCCACTGACAATTTCTAAGGGTTATTCGCATGCGCCGCGTCGTTATCACTGGTCTGGGCATCGTATCGTGCCTGGGCAATGACAAAGCTACCGTCACCGAAAACCTGCGCAACAGCCGTCCGGGTATCCGTTACAACCCGGAATACAAGGAACAGGGGCTGCGTAGCCAGGTTTCCGGCTCCATCGACCTCAACCTCGAAGAACTGATCGACCGCAAGGTCTACCGCTTCGTTGGCCACGCTGCGGCCTACGCCTACCTGGCGATGCAGGACGCGATCAAGGACGCCGGCCTGAGCGAAGAGCAGGTTTCCAACCCGCGTACCGGCCTGGTGGCTGGCTCCGGCGGCGCCTCGACCCTGAACCAGATGGAAGCGCTGGACACCCTGCGCGAGAAAGGCGTCAAGCGCGTCGGCCCGTACCGCGTCACCCGTACCATGGGCAGCACCGTGTCGGCGTGCCTGGCCACCCCGTTCAAGATCAAGGGCATCAACTACTCGATCTCGTCGGCCTGCGCCACCTCCGCGCACTGCATCGGCACCGCGCTGGAGCAGATCCAGTGGGGCAAGCAGGACATCGTCTTCGCCGGTGGCGGTGAAGAAGAGCACTGGAGCCAGTCGTTCCTGTTCGATGCCATGGGCGCCCTGTCGACCAAGCGCAACGAAACCCCGGAACTGGCCTCGCGCGCCTATGACGCCGACCGTGATGGCTTCGTCATCGCCGGCGGCGGCGGCATGGTGGTGGTCGAGGAACTGGAACACGCCCTGGCCCGTGGCGCCAAGATCTACGCCGAAATCGTCGGCTACGGCGCGACGTCCGACGGCTACGACATGGTCGCCCCAAGCGGCGAAGGCGCCATCCGCTGCATGCAGCAGGCGCTGTCCACCGTCGATACGCCAATCGACTACCTGAACACCCACGGCACCTCGACCCCGGTCGGTGACGTTGCGGAAATGAAAGGTGTGCGCGAAGTGTTCGGCGCCAACGCACCGAAGATCAGCTCGACCAAGAGCCTGTCGGGCCACTCGCTGGGCGCCGCTGGCGTGCACGAGGCGATCTACTGCCTGCTGATGATGGAAAACGACTTCATCGCCGGCTCCGCCAACATCGACGAGCTGGATCCGGAAGTTGCGGACCTGCCGATCGTGCGCAAGACCGAAGACGCCAAGCTCACCACCGTGATGAGCAACAGCTTCGGCTTTGGCGGCACCAACGCCACCCTGGTGCTCAAGCGCTGGGAAGGCAAGTAAGGCCCTGCAGCGACACTGAAAACGCCCCGACTGGTTCGGGGCGTTTTTTTTGGCATGACTTAAATCACGAACAAGTCCACGAATCGGTGCACCGCCGTGCGCTCAAGCCGCTGCTGATCTTGGCACAGCTCAAAAATTTCCCTGCAGCGCTGGCGCGAAAACCGCGTTGCCAGGTTGTCCCTGAACTTCGCCTCAAGTAACGCAATCCCCTCCCCGCGCCGACGTCGGTGCCCGACCGGATACTCCACCACCACCTGCTCGGTGGCGCTGCCATCCTTGAAGAACACCTGCAGGCCATTGGCGATCGAGCGCTTGTCCGCCTCCAGGTATTCGCGCGTGAAGCGCGGATCCTCGACCACCTCCATCTTCTCGCGCAGGCGATCGATGCTCGGATGGGCCGCATGAAAGGCATCTTCGTAATGCTCGGCCACCAAATGGCCGAAAATCAGCGGCACCGCCACCATGTACTGCAGGCAATGATCACGGTCGGCGGCATTGGCCAGGGGGCCTACCTTGGAGATGATGCGGATTGCCGATTCCTGGGTAGTGATGACGATACGGTCGACTTCATGCAGGCGGTTGCGCACCTGCGGGTGCAGGGTCACCGCCGCCTCGCAGGCCGTCTGGGCATGAAATTCGGCCGGGAAGCTGACCTTGAACAGTACGTTCTCCATCACGTAGCTGGCCAAAGGCTGCGCCAGGCTGAGCGCCTGCTGGGCGGAGGGTTTGAGCGCCAGGTCCTTGTTGGTATGGCTGAACGAAACGTCGTAAAAGCCCCACTGCGGCGCGGTCAGCACGCCGGGCACACCCATCTCGCCACGCAGCGCAATATCGGCCAGGCGCACACCTCGGCTGGACGCATCGCCGGCAGCCCAGGACTTGCGCGAGCCGGCGTTCGGCGCATGGCGATAGGTTCGCAGCGCCTGGCCATCGACGAAGGCATGGGACAAGGCCGAGAGCAGTTGTTCGCGATTGGCGCCCATCAGCTTGGCACAGACCGCCGTGGAGGCGACCTTGACCAATATCACGTGATCGAGCCCAACACGGTTGAAGGAGTTTTCCAGTGCCAGCACACCTTGAATCTCGTGCGCCATGATCATGGCCTCGAGCACTTCGCGCATCAGCAAGGGGGCTTCACCTCTGGCCACCTGCTTTTGCGACAGGTGATCAGCCACCGCCAGAATGCCGCCCAGGTTATCCGAGGGGTGGGCCCACTCGGCGGCCAGCCAGGTGTCGTTGTAATCCAGCCAACGTACCGTGCAGCCGATGTCCCAGGCCGCCTTGACCGGATCGAGGCGGTAGCTGGTGCCGGGTACGCGGGCACCATTGGGCACCACGGTGCCCTCCACCAGTGGGCCGAGGTGCTTGGTGCATTCAGGGAAGCGCAGGGCCAGGAGGCCACAGCCTAGGGTATCCATCAGGCAATTGCGCGCGGTGTCAAAAGCCTCCGGTGACTCGACCCGGTAGGTGAGGACATAGTCGGCGAGGGTTTGCAGCACCCCGTCGTAGTCGGGGCGCTCGTTCAGGTCCACGTTGGCGCTCATAGTCAGCTCCTGTGCATGGGGCTGCTTTGCAGCCCTTCGCGGGGCAAGCCCGCTCTCACAGTTATCGACTGTGGGAGCGGGCTTGCCCCGCGAAGGGCCGCAACGCGGCCCCGTCAACGAAAGCCCAGCGCCGGTGGTGCATCAGAAGCTATCGCCAGGCACCCTCACCCAGCCTTCCATCAGCACGCGAGCACTGCGGCTCATGATTGCCTTGGTTACCGTCCATTGGCCATTTGTCTGGATGGCCTCAGCCCCAACCCGCAAGGTGCCAGATGGATGGCCGAAACGCACGGCACTGCGCTCACCCCCGCCTGCGGCGAGGTTGACCAGGGTGCCCGGAATGGCGGCAGCGGTACCGATGGCCACCGCAGCGGTACCCATCATCGCGTGGTGCAGCTTGCCCATGGACAATGCACGCACCAGCAGGTCGATGTCGGCCGCCGCGACCGCCTTGCCACTGGACGCAGTGTAGGTGCTCGGCGGCGCAACGAAGGCCACCTTCGGCGTGTGCTGACGCCCGGCAGCCTGGTCGACATGCTCGATCAGGCCCATGCGCACGGCGCCGTAGGCGCGAATGGTCTCGAATCGCGCCAGCGCCTGGGCATCGCCGTTGATGGCGTCCTGCAGCTCGCTGCCGGTGTAGCCGATATCGGCGGCATTGACGAAAATGGTCGGGATACCCGCATTGATCAACGTGGCCTTGAATGTGCCGATACCGGGCACCTCCAGGTCGTCCACCAGATTGCCGGTGGGGAACATCGCCCCGCCCCCGCCATCCTCATCGGCGGCCGGATCGAGAAACTCGAGCTGCACTTCAGCGGCGGGGAATGTCACCCCATCGAGCTCGAAGTCGCCCGTCTCCTGAACCTCGCCCTCGGTGATCGGCACATGGGCGATGATAGTCTTGCCGATATTGGCCTGCCAGATGCGCACAGTGGCCACGCCGTTGCGCGGAATACGCGAAGGCTCGACCAGGCCGCTGCTGATGGCGAACGAGCCGACGGCAGCGGACAGGTTGCCGCAGTTGCCGCTCCAGTCGACGAAGGCCTTGTCGATGGCGACCTGGCCAAACAGATAGTCGACATCGTGATCGGGCTTGCTGCCGGGCGACAGGATCACCGTCTTGCTGGTGCTCGACGTCGCGCCGCCCATGCCGTCGATCTGCTTGGCATAGGGGTCGGGGCTGCCGATCACCCGCAGCAGCAAGGCGTCGCGGACCGGGCCAGGCACCCGAGCCGCCGGCGGCAAATCCTGCAAACGGAAAAACACGCCTTTGCTGGTACCGCCACGCATATACGTGGCGGGAATTCTGACTTGTGCTGCATGTGCCATGGTCTGCTCCATCAAGCGGTGGCTTCGAGGAAGTCTTGGGCAAAGCGCTGCAGCACCCCGCCCGCCTCGTAAATCGACACTTCTTCAGCCGTATCCAGGCGGCAAGTCACCGGCACCTCGACCCGCTCACCGTTGCGCCGGGTGACCACCAGCGTCAGGGTCGCACGCGGCTTGCGCTCGCCCAGCACGTCGTAAGTCTCGCTGCCATCCAGGCCCAGGGTCTTGCGATCGGTGCCCGGCTTGAACTCCAGCGGCAACACGCCCATGCCCACCAGATTGGTGCGGTGAATGCGCTCGAAGCCTTCGGCCACGATCGCCTCGACACCGGCCAGGCGCACGCCCTTGGCCGCCCAGTCGCGCGACGAGCCCTGGCCGTAGTCGGCACCGGCAACGATGATCAGCGGTTGCTTGCGCTGCATGTAGGTTTCGATGGCTTCCCACATGCGCGTCACCTGGCCTTCCGGCTCGATGCGCGCCAGCGAGCCCTGCTTCACGCTGCCGTCGTCCTTGCGCACCATTTCGTTGAACAGCTTGGGGTTGGCAAAGGTGGCGCGCTGCGCGGTCAGGTGGTCGCCGCGGTGGGTGGCGTAGGAGTTGAAGTCCTCCTCCGGCAAGCCCATTTTCGCCAGGTACTCGCCTGCCGCACTGTCCAGCATGATGGCGTTGGAGGGCGACAGGTGGTCGGTGGTGATGTTGTCCGGCAGCACCGCCAGCGGGCGCATGCCGCGCAAGGTGCGCTCGCCGGCCAAGGCGCCTTCCCAGTATGGCGGCCGACGAATGTAGGTGCTCATCGGGCGCCAGTCGTACAGCGGTGCGACTTTTGGCCCCCGGTCCTCTTCGATGGCGAACATCGGGATGTAGACCTTGCGGAACTGCTCCGGCTTGACCGCTGCGCGCACCACCGCGTCGATTTCTTCGTCGCTGGGCCAGATATCCTTGAGGCGGATTTCCTTGCCATCGACCACGCCCAGCACATCTTTCTCGATGTCGAAGCGGATGGTGCCGGCGATGGCATAGGCCACTACCAGCGGCGGCGAGGCGAGAAACGCCTGCTTGGCGTACGGGTGGATGCGCCCGTCGAAGTTGCGGTTGCCCGACAGCACGGCGGTGGCGTACAGGTCGCGGTCGATGATTTCCTGCTGGATCACTGGGTCCAGCGCACCAGACATGCCATTGCAGGTGGTGCAGGCGAAGGCGACGATGCCGAAGCCCAGTCGTTCCAGTTCCTTCTCCAGCCCGGCTTCTTCCAGGTACAGCTGCACGGCTTTGGAGCCCGGCGCCAGCGACGACTTGACCCAGGGTTTGCGCGCCAGGCCCAGCCGGTTGGCGTTGCGCGCCAAGAGGCCGGCGGCGATCACGTTGCGCGGGTTGCTGGTGTTGGTGCAACTGGTGATGGCAGCGATGATCACCGCGCCATCCGGCATCTGCCCGGGCACCTCGTCCCAGGCCCCGGCGATGCCCTTGGCTGCCAGGTCGGTGGTGGCCACGCGGGCATGCGGGTTGGACGGGCCGGCCATGTTGCGCACCACGCTCGACAGGTCGAAATGCAGCACGCGCTCATACTCGGCCTTGCCCAAGGCGTCAGCCCACAGGCCGGTGACCTTGGCGTAGGTTTCCACCAGCTGCACCTGCCGCTCTTCGCGGCCGGTCAGTTTGAGGTAGTCGATGGTCTGCTGGTCGATGGCGAACATCGCGGCGGTCGCGCCGTATTCCGGCGCCATGTTGGAGATGGTCGCGCGATCGCCGAGGGTCAGCGCACGGGCACCATCCCCGTAGAACTCCAGATAGGCGCCCACCACCTTCTGCTTGCGCAGGAACTCGGTCAGGGCCAGTACCAGGTCGGTGGCAGTAATATTCGGTGCCAGTTTGCCAGCCAACTCGACGCCGACGATCTCCGGCAGGCGCATCCACGAGGCGCGGCCGAGCATGACGTTCTCGGCCTCCAGGCCGCCGACGCCGATGGCGATCACACCCAGGGCGTCGACATGCGGGGTGTGGCTGTCGGTGCCGACGCAGGTGTCAGGGTAGGCGACGCCACGGTCGCTGTGGACCACTGGCGACATCTTCTCCAGGTTGATCTGGTGCATGATGCCGTTGCCGGGCTGAATCACGTCGACGTTCTTGAACGCCTTCTTGGTCCAGTTGATGAAATGGAAGCGGTCCTCGTTGCGACGGTCTTCGATGGCGCGGTTCTTGTCGAACGCCTGGGGGTCGAACCCACCGCACTCGACGGCCAGCGAGTGGTCGACGATCAACTGTACCGGCACCACGGGGTTGACTGCGGCCGGGTCACCGCCTTTGTCGGCGATGGCGTCGCGCAGGCCGGCGAGGTCGACCAGGGCAGTCTGACCGAGAATGTCGTGGCACACCACGCGGGCCGGGAACCAGGGGAAGTCGAGGTCGCGCTTGCGCTCGATCAGCTGGCCGAGCGAGGCGTCCAGGGTGGCCGGGTCGCAGCGGCGCACCAGGTTTTCGGCGAGCACGCGGGAGGTGTACGGCAGGCTGTCGTAAGCGCCGGGCTTGATGGCCTCGACCGCGGCGCGGGCATCGAAATAGTCCAGGGCGGTGCCTGGCAGGTTCTTGCGGTATGCAGTGTTCATAATGGGCTCGGTCACGGTAATCGGAAGTGAGCCGTCCTTGTGGGAGCGGGCTTGCCCCGCGAATGCGTCAGCAGCTTCACATCGGCTGCCTGGCCCGACGCATTCGCGGGACAAGCCCGCTCCCACAGGGAAACAGGCGGCCTCTCTTTAATTGTTTCAGCGCTGTGCAATCGGCACGAACTGGCGCTGTTCGACGCCGACATACTCGGCGCTTGGGCGGATGATGCGGTTGTTGGCGCGCTGTTCGAACACATGGGCGGCCCAGCCGGTCAGGCGCGAGCAGACGAAGATCGGGGTGAACAGCTTGGTCGGGATGCCCATGAAGTGGTACGCCGAGGCATGGTAGAAATCGGCATTGGGGAACAGGCGCTTTTGCTCCCACATGGTCTTGTCGATGGCTTCGGAAACCGGGTACAGCACCTTGTCACCCACTTCGTCCGCCAGTTGCTTGGCCCAGCCTTTGATCACCTCGTTGCGCGGGTCGGACTCTTTGTAGATGGCATGGCCAAAGCCCATGATCTTGTCCTTGCGTTCGAGCATGCGCAGCAGCTCGGCAGTGGCTTCCTGCGGACTCTGGAAGCGCTCGATCAGCTCCATGGCCGCCTCGTTGGCACCACCGTGCAGCGGCCCGCGCAGCGAGCCGATGGCGGCAGTGACGCAGGAATACAGGTCGGACAGGGTCGAGGCGCACACCCGGGCGGTGAACGTCGAGGCGTTGAATTCGTGCTCGGCGTACAGGATCAAGGATACGTTCATCACCTTGACGTGCAGCTCGCTCGGCTTTTTGCCGTGCAGCAGGTGCAGGAAATGGCCACCCAGGGTGTCTTCGTCAGTGCTGCAGTCGATACGCACGCCATGGTGGGAGTAGCGGTACCAGTAGCACATCACCGCCGGGAACAGCGCCAGCAGGCGGTCGGTCTTGTCGCGCTGGGCCTCGAAGGTCAACTCCGGCTCCAGGGTGCCGAGCACCGAACAGCCGGTGCGCATCACATCCATCGGGTGGGCGTCGCGCGGGATGCGCTCCAGCACTTCTTTCAGCGCCTGCGGCAGGTCGCGCAGGCCCTTGAGCTTGCGCTTGTAGTCGGCCAGCTCGGTTTTGCTCGGCAGCTCGCCATACAGCAGCAGGTAGGCCACTTCTTCGAATTCGGCGTCGGCCGCCAGGTCGCGCACGTCATAGCCTCGGTAGGTCAGGCCGGCACCGGCCTGGCCAACGGTCGACAGTGCGGTCTGGCCGGCCACCTGGCCACGCAGGCCAGCGCCACTGAGTACTTTTGCTTCGGCCATGGTGTTTCTCCTTTCTTGAATTTGTTATGGAAAGCTATCTGGCTAATTCTGGGGTGCCTGTGCTGGCCTCTTCGCGGGGCAAGCCCGCTCCCACGCTGCACTGTACCTGTGGGAGCGGGCTTGCCCCGCGAAGAGGCCGGCACAGGTACCATCACTTACCCTTTCTTCTGCGCAAACAGCGCGTCGAGGCTCTGCTCGAACGCGTGATAACCGATGGCATCGTAGAGCTCCATGCGGGTCTGCATGGTGTCGATCACGTTCTTCTGCGTACCGTCACGACGCAGCGCGGTGTAGACATTTTCGGCCGCCTTGTTCATGGCGCGGAAGGCCGACAGCGGGTACAGCACCAGTGACACGTCGACCGCCGCGAGCTCTTCGGTGGTGTACAGCGGCGTGGCGCCGAACTCGGTGATGTTGGCCAGGATCGGCGCCCTGACCCGGTCGGCGAAGGTCTTGTACATCTGCAATTCGGTAATGGCTTCCGGGAAAATCATGTCGGCACCGGCCTCGATGCAGGCGGCGGCGCGGTCCAGGGCAGCGTTCAGGCCCTCCACCGCCAGGGCATCGGTGCGCGCCATGATCACGAAGCTGTCATCAAGGCGGGCATCCACAGCGGCCTTGATGCGGTCGACCATCTCCTGCTGCGAGACGATCTCCTTGTTCGGCCGGTGCCCGCAGCGCTTGGCGCCGACCTGGTCTTCGATGTGAATGGCGGCGGCACCGAACTTGCTCATCGAACGCACGGTACGCGCCACGTTGAAGGCCGAGGCGCCAAAGCCGGTGTCGACATCCACCAGCAGCGGCAGGTCGCAGACGTCGGTGATGCGGCGCACGTCGGTCAGCACGTCATCCAGGCCAGTAATGCCCAGGTCCGGCAGGCCCAGAGAGCCCGCGGCGACACCACCACCGGACAGATAGATGGCTTTGAAGCCGGCGCGCTTGGCCAGCAGCGCATGGTTGGCGTTGATCGCACCGACTACCTGAAGGGGATGTTCGGCGGCAACGGCGTCGCGAAAGCGCTGACCAGGGGTGCTCTTGACAGTCATTTCTCACCTCGAAGGCTATTGTTGTTGGCGTCCAGGTAGTGACGCTCGATGTTGCGCTTGGACGCGCCGATGTGGCGGCGCATCAGGAGTTCGGCCAGCTCGCCGTCACGCTCGGCGATGGCATCGAGAATGCGGTGGTGCTCGGCAAACGCCTGGCGTGGGCGATTGGGCGTGGCGGAGAACTGGATGCGGTACATGCGCACCAGTTGATACAGCTCACCGCAGAGCATCTTGACCAGGGTCTGGTTGCCGCTGCCCTGGATGATTCGGTAATGGAAGTCGTAGTCGCCTTCCTGCTGGTAATAGCCCAGCCCGGCCTGGAATGCAGCGTCGCGCTCATGGGTGTCGAGCACCCGGCGCAGCTCATCGATGTCGCCTTGGCTCATGCGCTCGGCGGCCAGGCGGCAGGCCATGCCTTCCAGGGATTCGCGAATTTCGTACAGTTCGATCAGCTCGGCATGGTTGAGCGACACCACCCGCGCGCCGACATGCGGCACCCGCACCAGCAGGCGCTGCCCCTCCAGTCGATGGATGGCCTCGCGCAACGGGCCACGGCTGATGCCGTAGGTGCGGGCCAGCTCAGGCTCAGAGATCTTGCTGCCGGGGGCGATTTCACCCTTGACGATCGCCGCCTGGATGCGGCGGAAGACATGCTCGGACAATGTTTCAGTGTCATCTGACACCGCTGGGGTGGGCGTGCTGATATTCAGCATATTGTCGACACCTTGCTAATCACTTGTACAGAAACTAGCGAATCAAGGCATTCCAGTCAAAGACAAAATGAACATTGTCGACAATCGTCTAAGAACGAACTTACCCGGCCGACACGCTGTCTGATCGCGATGCGCTGGCGTCAAGACATCGGCGTGATAGAATGCCGCGCCTCCAACGGAGTATGGATAGCGTATCTGTCATCGCTTCATGTTGTTGACAGAAAACCGAGGAAGCTTGCGCAGTACCTGCCAGTCGCCTTGCCCCGAACCTTGCACAGCACCGCGCCAGGACTATGAGACTTACACCCGTTTTATTGCTGCTTTGCCTCACCCTGCTGCCGGCCCTTGGCCAGGCGGCGGGCAAGACCGTGTACGGTCTCAATGAATACGCCCAGCTTGGCGACCTCGACCTTGAACTGGCCGCCAAACTCGACACCGGCGCCAAGACCGCCTCGCTCAGCGCCCGCGATATCAAGCGTTTCAAGCGCAATGGCGAAAGCTGGGTGCGCTTCTACCTGGCTATCGACGCCGCCCATTCGCACCCGATCGAACGCCCGCTGGCGCGGGTCAGCAAGATCAAGCGTCGCGCAGGCGACTATGATGCCGAATCGGGCAAGGCCTACACCGCCCGCCCGGTCATCGAACTCGAAATCTGCATGGGCCAGGCCCTGCGCACCATCGAAGTCAACCTCACCGACCGCAGCGCGTTCCAGTTCCCGCTGCTGATCGGTTCCGAGGCGCTCAAGCACTTCGACGCGCTGGTCGACCCAAGCCTTAAATACGCGGCCGGCAAACCTGCCTGTGCCACCGACGCTCCCAAAGCAGAGTAATCCCGATGCGCTCTCTTACCCTCCATCTGAAAGTCCTGATCACCGTCCTGGTGTTGCTGGGCGTGGCGGTCACCGCTTATCAGATCTTCGCCCTCGGCATCCCGGTGACCGAGGATGAAACCGACGACCTGTGGAACATCGACGCCAAGGTCGAGTTCGTCGCCAGCACCAAGGACCCGGTCAAGGTCCAGATGTTCGTACCGCCGCTGAACCGCGACTTCGTCAGCCTCAACGAGAGCTTCATCTCCAATAACTATGGGGTCAGCGTCAACCGCGCCGACGGCAACCGCAAGGTGACCTGGTCGGCCCGTCGCGCCAGCGGCAACCAGACGCTGTACTACCGCCTGGTGCTGACCAAGCGCTACAGCAATGAAAAGACTGCGATCAAAGGCCCGACCTTCCGTGACAGCCTGGCGGTCGAAGGCCCCGAGAAGATCGCCGCCGAAGCTCTGATGGCACCTATTCGCCAGCATTCGGCAGACGTCGAGACCTTCGTCAGCGAGACCATCAAGCGGGTCAACAACCTCAATGACGACAACGTCAAGCTGCTGCTGGCCGGCGACACCTCGTCGATGAAGAAAGCCCAGGTCATCGACCTGCTGCTGTCGATCGCCCACGTCCCAATGGAAAAAGTCCACACCATCCGCCTGGTGGCCGACACCCCGCAAACGCCGGAGCTGTGGCTGCGCAGCTTCAATGGCAACGACTGGCTGTACTTCAACCCGGACACCGGCGAGCAGGGCCTGCCAAACGACCGCCTGCTGTGGTGGACCGGTGATGACAACCTGATCACCGTCGATGGCGGCAAGAAAGCCAACGTCACCTTCAGCATGAACAACAGCGAGATGAACGCCATCCGCCTGGCCAAGCTGACCGACGAGAACACCGACGCCGACTTCCTCGAATATTCGCTGTACGGCCTGCCCCTGCAGACCCAACAGACCTTCATGATCATGGTGATGATCCCGATCGGCGTGCTGGTGATCCTGGTGCTGCGCAACCTGATCGGCATCCAGACCCTGGGTACCTTCACCCCGGTACTGATCGCCCTGGCCTTCCGCGAAACCCAGCTGGGCTTCGGCATCGTGCTGTTCACGGTGATCACCGCGCTGGGCCTGTCGCTACGCTCGTACCTGGAGCACCTGAAGCTGCAGATGCTGCCGCGCCTGTCGGTGGTACTGACCTTCGTGGTGGTGCTGATTGCCGCCATCAGCCTGTTCAGCCACAAGCTGGGCCTGGAGCGCGGCCTGTCGGTGGCGCTGTTCCCGATGGTGATCCTGACCATGACCATCGAGCGTCTTTCCATCACCTGGGAAGAGCGTGGCGGTGGCCATGCCATGAAAGTAGCGATCGGCACCTTGTTCGCCGCGTCGCTGGCGCACCTGCTGATGATGGTGCCGGAGCTGGTGTACTTCGTCTTCACCTTCCCTGCTGTGCTGCTGATTCTGGTCGGCTTCATGCTGGCGATGGGTCGCTACCGCGGCTACCGCCTGACCGAACTGGTGCGCTTCAAGGCATTCCTGAAGAAGGCTGACGCCTGATGTTTGGCCTGATCAAGACGTGGAAAGCCCTGGAAGCCCGGGGCATCATGGGGATCAATCGGCGCAACGCGGACTATGTGCTGAAGTACAACAAGCGCAACCTGTACCCGATCGTCGACGACAAGATCATCACCAAGGAGCGCGCGCTCGCCGCCGGCATTCACGTGCCGGAGATGTACGGCATCATCGAGACCGAGAAGCAGATCGAAAAGCTTCACGAGATCATCGGCGGGCGCAACGACTTCGTCATCAAGCCGGCCCAGGGCGCCGGCGGTGACGGCATCCTGGTCATCGCCGACCGCTTCGAAGACCGCTATCGCACGGTTTCCGGCAAGATCATCAGCCACGAGGAAATCGAGCATCAGGTTTCGAGCATCCTCACCGGCCTGTATTCGCTGGGCGGGCACCGCGATCGCGCACTGATCGAATACCGGGTCACGCCCGACCAGATCTTCAAGAGCATCAGCTACGAAGGCGTGCCGGACATCCGCATCATCGTGCTGATGGGCTACCCGGTGATGGCCATGCTGCGCCTGCCGACCCGCCAGTCCGGCGGCAAGGCCAACCTGCACCAGGGCGCCATCGGCGTGGGTGTGGACCTGGCCACTGGCGTAACCCTGCGCGGCACCTGGCTGAACAACATCATCAGCAAGCACCCGGACACCACCAATGCGGTGGACGGCGTGCAACTGCCGAACTGGGACGGCTTCATGAAGCTTGCGGCCGGCTGCTATGAGCTGTGCGGCCTGGGCTATATCGGCGTCGACATGGTGCTGGACCAGGACAAGGGGCCATTGATTCTTGAACTCAATGCCCGCCCCGGCCTGAACATTCAGATCGCCAACGACACCGGGCTGACCCAGCGCACCCACGCGATCGAGGCGCACATCGAGGCGCTGGCCAAGGATGGCGTGACCGAGGATGCTGAGCAGCGTGTGAAGGTGGCCCAGAGCCTCTTCGGCCACGTGCATCCACGTTGATAGTTTGGGGCTGCCGTGCAGCCCTTCGCGGGCAAGCCCGCTCCCACATGTATCGTACAAACATTGAGGTCGGTGCAGTACCTGTGGGAGCGGGCTTGCCCGCGAAGGGCCGCACGGCGGCCCCAAAGCGTTTAATGTCGCGCCCAGCGCTAGTCGCATTTCCTACACGGGTCTACAATCGCCCCCTCGCTTTTATATCGCCGTCCACACTGATGCCGACCTGTACGCTTCACACCCTGCCCTACCAGCCCGACCCCGCCACCTACTTCGCCCGCCTGCGCCAGGCGCCCGGTGCGATCCTGCTCGACAGCGCCCGCCCCGCAGCCGAGCGTGGCCGCTTCGACTTGCTCAGCGCATGGCCGCTGCAACAGCTGCAAGTCCAGCCCGACGAACAGGGTCGAGCATTCCTGCAGCGCCTGCGTGACGGCTTGAAGCAACTGGGCTCTGCGCAATTGCCTGATGGCATCGAGCTGCCGTTCGCCGGCGGCCTGATCGGCTACCTGAGCTACGACTTCGGTCGGCGCCTGGAGCACCTGCCCAACCTGGCCGTCGACGACCTCGGCCTGCCCGATGCCCAGCTTGGGTTGTATGCCTGGGCGCTGGTGACCGACCATCAGCTACGCACCAGCCAGCTGGTCTTTCACCCCAGCCTGGAAACCGCTGAGCGCGCACGGCTGATCGCCCTGTTCGAAGCCCCGGACGGCTCGGCAAGTGGCGATTTCAAGCTGCTCGCCGCGATGCAAGGCGACCTGCGGCCCGAGCAGTACCAAGCCGCGTTCGACCAGGTGCAGCGTTATATCCAGGCCGGCGACTGCTACCAGATCAACCTCACGCAACGCTTCCGCGCGCCCTGCCAGGGCGATCCCTGGCGTGCCTACCAGGCCCTGCGCGAAGCCTGCCCGACACCGTTCTCCGGCTACCAGCAACTGGCCGATGGCAGCGCCCTGCTGAGCTTCTCGCCTGAACGCTTCGTGCGCGTTAGCCAAGGCCAGGTAGAAACCCGCCCGATCAAGGGCACGCGCCCGCGCTCGGCCGACCCGGCCATCGACGCGCGCAATGCCGAGGAACTGCGCCACAGCGCCAAGGACCGCTCGGAAAACCTGATGATCGTCGACCTGCTGCGCAACGACCTGGGCCGCACCTGCCAGATCGGCTCGGTCAAAGTGCCCGAGCTGTTCAGCCTGGAAAGCTATCCCAACGTCCACCATCTGGTCAGCAGCATCACCGGCCAACTGGCCAGTGACAAGGACGCCTTGGACCTGATTGGCGACAGTTTCCCGGGCGGCTCGATCACCGGCGCGCCGAAGATCCGCGCCATGCAGATCATCGACGAACTGGAGCCCAGCCGCCGCGCCCTGTATTGCGGCTCGCTGCTGTACATCGACGTACGTGGCGAAATGGACAGCTCCATCGCCATCCGCAGCCTGCTGATCAAGGATGGCCAGGCCAGTTGCTGGGGCGGCGGCGCGGTGGTGGCGGACTCCGACTGGGAGTCGGAATTTGAGGAGTCGATTGCCAAGGTGCGGGTGTTGATGGAAACGCTGCAGCGCCTCTGAGACGGCGTCTACCCCGCCATTTTTTGTTACCATCACCTCATTACGAGCGCACAGCGCCACAGCCAAGATGGAAACCGCCTGATGAGCCAACCCTTCGACGTCGCCGCCCTGGCCGCGACCTACGCCAGCAAGTCCCCGCAGGACATCCTCAAGCTCGCCTTCGAGCACTTCGGCGACGACCTGTGGATTTCCTTCAGTGGCGCCGAGGACGTGGTGCTGGTCGACATGGCCTGGAAACTGAACAAGCAGGTCAAGGTATTCAGCCTCGACACCGGCCGCCTGCACCCCGAGACCTATCGCTTCATCGACCAGGTCCGCGAGCAGTACAACCTGCCGATCGAAATTCTCAGCCCAGACCGCGCCAAGCTCGACCCGTTCGTCAAGGAAAAGGGCCTGTTCAGCTTCTACAAGGACGGCCACGGCGAGTGCTGCGGCATCCGCAAGATCGAGCCGCTGCGGCGCAAGCTGGCCACCGTCAGCGCCTGGGCCACCGGCCAGCGTCGCGACCAGAGCCCAGGCACCCGCAGCCAAGTGGCAGCACTGGAACTCGATAGCGCCTTCTCCACCCCCGAGCGTCCTCTGTACAAGTTCAACCCGCTGGCACAGATGACCAGCGCGGAAGTCTGGGGCTACATCCGCATGCTCGAACTGCCGTTCAACAGCCTTCACGAGCGCGGCTTCATCAGCATCGGCTGCGAGCCGTGCACCCGCCCGGTGCTGCCGAACCAGCACGAGCGCGAAGGCCGCTGGTGGTGGGAAGAGTCGACCCAGAAGGAATGCGGGCTGCATGCTGGCAACCTGATCAGCAAGGCCTGATTCGCAGGCAAACAAAAACCGGCCCGAAGGCCGGTTTTTTCATGCCTGCCGCACTCAGTGCACCGGCAGCTCGACGCCTGCGAACAGCTCTTCGAGCTCCTGCTTGTTGTGGCACTGGATGGCTTTTGCCATCACTTCACGGGTCAGGTGTGGCGCGAATTTCTCGATGAAGTCGCACATGAAACCACGCAGGAAGGTGCCACGGCGGAAGCCGATCTTGGTGATGCTGGCCTCGAACAGCTCGCTGGCATCCAGGGCCACCAGGTCGCTGTCGAGCTTGGCATCGACCGCCATTCCGGCCACGATGCCCACACCCAGGCCCAGGCGCACGTAAGTCTTGATCACGTCGGCGTCGGCGGCGGTGAACACCACCTTCGGCGTCAGGCCGCGGTGGTTGAAGGCTTCATCCAGCTTGGAACGGCCGGTGAAACCAAACACGTAAGTGACGATCGGGTATTCGGCGACCGCCTCCAACGTCAACTTCGGCAGCTTGGCCAGCGGGTGCCCCTGCGGCACCACCACGCAGCGATTCCACTTGTAGCACGGCATCATGATCAGATCGCCAAACAGCTCCAGAGCCTCGGTGGCGATGGCGAAGTCGACGGTACCATCGGCAGCCATTTCGGCGATCTGCATGGGCGAACCCTGATGCATGTGCAAGGCCACTTCCGGGTACTGCTTGATGAAGCTGCTGATCACCGGCGGCAGCGCATAGCGCGCCTGGGTGTGGGTGGTGGCGATGGACAGCGTGCCCTTCTTCTCATTGGAGAATTCCTGGGCGATCTGCTTGATGCTCTCGACCTTGCGCAGGATTTCCCCGGCGGTATTGATGATGCGCTCACCCGCCGGGGTGACGCGGGTCAGGTGCTTGCCGCTGCGGGCAAAGACTTCAACACCCAGTTCATCTTCGAGCAGGCGGATCTGCTTGCTGATCCCCGGCTGAGAGGTATACAGGCTCTGCGCCGTCGCGGAGACGTTGAGGTCGTGGTGCGCCACTTCCCAGATGTAGCGCAGTTGTTGAAGCTTCATAGGTTTCCCTCGAATCAGCGGTAAGTCAGCGGCAGCAGGCAGCGACGAGATATAACTATATTAGTGGTTAACGAAATAAAACTAGAACTATTTTGTTACACGCCGCTCAGTTACAGCCCATTGCCAGCTTCACGTTTTCCTACGACCAAGGTGCTGCGAGAGCGGCACCATGTACACCGGCACTGGCGACAGCTGCAGCAGTCGAACGGCAGTTCGGCCAATCGGCACATCCACCCCGGCACCGGCACTGTGGCTGCCGAATATCAGCAAATCGACACTCAACCGCTGCGCCTGCTCCAGGATCACCTGGGCCGGATCACCCTGGCGCACCCGCACCGCCTTGATCACTGCAAGGTCCGCGTCCTCGCCCAGTTCCTCGCGAAAGTTCTCCAGCACCCGCTGCTCGATGTTGGCCATCACTGTATTGACGCCCTCGCTGTGCAACTCATCCAGCGTCTGTTCGTCGAGGTAGCTTTGCAACAAGGACTCGGCGAACTGCCCCATGGGCTCCACCGCATGAATGACGTACAGCTCTGCGTCGAAAGTCCTCGCCAGGGCCAGCGCATGTTGCATGACGAAAGGGGCGTAGACACCGAGGTCGGTGGCGTACAGCATGGAGCGGATCATTCGACCTCCTCGACTGCCGTTGGGGCAGAGCAAGCTTCAGCTTAGCAGTGCGCGACAGCCTCGCTTGGCCGTCTGGCACACTGCTGCCGCGGGCTGCAGAGGTTTCAGCCAGCGCGATTGGCGCGGTCGATGAAGGCCAGGGCCTGGTAGAGCATCTGCATGCGCGGCAGGCTGCAACCCGCCGCGCGCGCCCGGGCCAAGGGTTCGGCATAAATGGCCTGCAGCTCCAGCGGGCGCTGCTCGGCGTGATCGTGGTACATGCTTGGCCAGTAGTCGGGCATCTGCTCGGTGACGCGGAACAGGTGTTCGGCATAACCGGTGGGCAGCGCGTGGCCACAGGCCGCAGCGCCCTGGACCACTTCAGCCATCAGCGCCTGGATCAACTCCCGGGTGTCGGCGTCGGCCATCAATGGCGTGGTGCTGGCATTGAGTAACACTGAAAGGCCGTTGTAGGGCACGTTCCACACCAGCTTTTGCCAGCGCGCCTGACCGAGGTTGTCCATGGCCTGCGAATCGACACCTGCGGCGCGGAACAGTGCAGCGCCCTCCTCGACAATCGCAGCACCGCCATCGCTGGCAGGTCCGCTGTGATAACCCAGGTTGACCGCGCCCAGCGCCTGGTGGCGGATCACACCAGGGCTCTGGCGGTTGACGCAGATGAAGCACAGGCCGCCGAGCAAATGAAGGCTGCCGGGCAATGCCGGCCGCAATTGATCTTCCACGCCCAGGCCATTCTGCAACAGCACCACCTTGGCATCAGGCGCTGCCGCCTGGACGATCAGCGGCGCCAGTTCAGCATTGCTGGTGGCTTTGGCTCCGACCAGCAGCCAATCACAAGGCGGCATGTCGGCGGCGCTCGAATACGCCTGCACCGGCATCTGCAAAGTGCCGTGCACTGCGCTCTCCAGCTTCAAGCCCCGCTCGCGGATCACCGCGTATTCGCTGCGCAGTAGAAAATGCACATCGAACCCGGCACGCGCCAGCATCAGCCCATAGAAGCCTCCAATGGCACCACTGCCGATGATACCGATGCGCGGTTTGCGAGGGTCCATGCTGCTCTCCTGAAAAATGTCGGTGCGCTTTTTTACACTGGCCTGTTGGTGCTTGTCTTGGTTTCTCGAGCGTTGCGCAAATCGAGCGCCGCCCGCGCGGCGCATCGCGGATGAATCCGCTCCTACATTTGTTGCAAGCGTGCCATGGTCTGTCAGGCCATCGTTATCCGCCCTGGCACAGGACTTAAGACTGCGGTGCCCATTGTCGCAACCCCAGTAACGCGCTAAGGTTCGGCTCCCCGCTGCGAACATTCTGCTGCTGGGCCGCACGGGGATTGCTGGCGGCCGGCACCGTGACCTGACGAGTAACACGATGGCTGATTTACCGATCGACGACCTTAACGTTGCCTCCAACGAGACCTTGATCACCCCCGATCAGCTCAAGAAGGAAATCCCCCTCAGCGCCAAAGCCCTGCAGACCGTGACTGCCGGCCGCGAAGTGGTGCGCAATATTCTCGACGGCAAGGACCATCGCCTGTTCGTCGTGGTCGGCCCTTGCTCGATACATGACATCAAGGCTGCCCACGAATACGCCGAGCGCCTCAAAGTGCTGGCCGAGGAAGTGTCCGACACCCTGTATCTGGTGATGCGCGTGTACTTCGAGAAGCCACGCACCACCGTCGGCTGGAAAGGCCTGATCAACGACCCTTACCTGGATGACTCGTTCAAGATCCAGGACGGCCTGCACATCGGTCGCCAACTGCTGCTGGACCTGGCCGAAAAGGGCCTGCCGACCGCCACCGAAGCACTGGACCCGATCTCCCCGCAATACCTTCAGGACCTGATCAGCTGGTCGGCGATCGGAGCGCGTACCACCGAATCCCAGACCCACCGGGAAATGGCCTCCGGCCTGTCCTCCGCGGTCGGCTTCAAGAATGGCACCGATGGCGGCTTGACCGTGGCCATCAACGCTTTGCAATCGGTGTCCAAGCCGCACCGCTTCCTCGGCATCAACCAGGAAGGCGGTGTGTCGATCGTCACCACCAAGGGCAACCCGTACGGCCACGTGGTGCTGCGCGGCGGCAATGGCAAGCCGAACTACGATTCGGTCAGCGTCGCCCTGTGCGAACAGGATCTGACCAAGGCCAAGATCAAAGCCAATATCATGGTCGACTGCAGCCACGCCAACTCCAACAAGGACCCGGCCCTGCAACCACTGGTGATGGAGAACGTCGCCAACCAGATTCTCGAAGGCAACCAGTCGATCATCGGCCTGATGGTCGAAAGCCACTTGAACTGGGGCGCTCAGTCGATCCCGAAAAACCTCGACGAACTGCAGTACGGCGTTTCGGTCACTGACGCCTGCATCGACTGGGCCGCTACCGAGAAGACCCTGCGCAGCATGCACGCCAAGCTCAAGGACGTACTGCCCAAGCGTCAGCGCGGCTAAACTTCGCGCTGCACAAAAAAACGCCGGGCAATGCCCGGCGTTTTGTTATGTTCAGCCCCCAAACGTATTCAAGCCTTGCTCGAATGACGCTGCTGGCGCTCCATGTAACGCTCCACATAAGAGCAGGAAGGAATCACTGTGTAGCCCATCTGGTCGGCATACTCCAAGGCCTTTTCGGTCAGCGCTGCGGCGATCCCGCGGCCACGCAGAGCGTTTGGCACGAAGGTGCGATAGATGTCCAGCGTCTGCTTGCCCAAGTCCATGTACGTCAGGTAGGCACGATGACCGTCCACGTTGGTCTCGAACTGATGACCGGCCTGGTCATGGTGGATGGTCAGCGCTTCACTCATCACTACTCCTCGCAGGCCTTTGGGCAGACCTTTACCTTAACCGATGGTGGTTTATCCGGCGGAGGAACCTCTACGCCACCTCTTGCCCCTTGGACCGCGGGCCGATTGCAATGGTTCTGCCGGGCCAGGCATCACAAATAGTAGGCGCGCCAGGCAGGATTGCTCAAGGTGGTAGCGGTTAAAAAAAGCGGGACTCAGCGTGAATTTCGTTCCCTGCCTGCCCCGCAACAACAGCCGGATGTTCTTCGGCTTAAGACGCTGAATGACAGTTAAAGTCACCGTTAGTTCAACAAAAAGTATCCGTACTACAATCGCTTGCGAGCACTCACTGAGGTTTTTCACAATTCCCCTACAGATCTTGTCGGACGCCCCTGATCGCGACAATTTTTTTGCAGTTCTTGCGCTCAGTCAGTTTACTTACTACAAGTAATGGGTACTATGTACGCCGGCCAGTTTCTCTTTTCCTGAGAGATGGCTCTTTAATAGAAAGTCCTTGAAGGGGAACACGATGAACAACGTTCTGAAATTCTCTGCTCTGGCTCTGGCCGCAGTTCTGGCTACCGGTTGCAGCAGCGTATCCAAAGAAACCGAAGCTCGTCTGACTGCGACTGAAGACGCAGCAGCTCGCGCTCAAGCTCGTGCTGACGAAGCCTACCGTAAGGCTGACGACGCACTGGCAGCCGCTCAGAAGGCTCAGCAGACCGCTGACGAAGCCAACGAGCGCGCTCTGCGTATGCTGGACAAAGCCAGCCGCAAGTAATAATCCTCACGGATTGTTGAGAAGCCGATCCACTTGTGGGTCGGCTTTTTTGTTGCCGCGACAAAAGCATTTGGCGCAAATGAAGAAGCCTGCGCCAGGTGCTGACCTGGAGCAGGCTTCGAAACAACAGAAGGCTTACTGCAATTCTGGCGGGATGCTCGATACCATGGGGGCACTACCCTGATTGTCGACCGGTACGGCAATCTCCACTGGCATGCCATCCTCGGCGGCAACCACGTCACGCACCATATCCCAGTTCATGCGCAGGTTGTTGGCCAGGTCCTCACGCTTGAGCAGCGCGTTGATGACCGCGGTGTGCTTGTCGACAACCGACGGGTTGCCATTGTCATCCAGGGGCGTATGCGCTTCGAGATATACCTTGCCAGCACTGATACCGAACTTGTACGGCTCATTGATGATGCGCACCGGCGTACCCACCGGGACCATCTTCGACAGCTCCAGCACATTGTTGTTGAGCATGCGGAAGCAACCATGGCTGGTGCGCATGCCAATGCCGAACTTCTTGTTCGACCCGTGAATCAGGTAACCCGGCACACCCAGGGTGAACTTGAACGGCCCCAGCGGATTGTCCGGACCAGCCGGCACCACGGTGGGCAGGATGTCGCCATCGGCGGCGTGTTCGGCACGGATGGAGGCCGGCGGCGTCCAGGTCGGGTTCGGCGTCTTGGCGGTGATCTTGGTGTTGGCGATGGGCGAGCCCCAGCCTTCACGACCGATGCCCAGCGGGAAGGTGTGCACCACGTTCTGCCCTTTCGGGAAGTAGTACAAGCGGTACTCGGCAAGGTTGATGACGATGCCTTCACGCGGCCCGGGTGGCAGCACGTAGCGGGTCGGCAGGATGATCTCGGTACCGGCGCCCGGTAGCCAAGGGTCGACACCCGGATTGGCAGCGATCATTTCCAGGTACCCGAGGTCATTGGCGGTGCCGATGTCGGCAAAGGTGTCCTCGTACTTGGCCTTGATCACCTGCACCTGGCCAACGACATCTTCACCGGGCGGCGGCAACGGCAGCTCGAGGGCGACGGCGGGGCCAGCGACCAGCAGGCCGGCCAGGGTCAGGCAACGGGTGACGGCGGGAAAGCGCGGCAACATCCGGTAAATCCTTCGAAAGGTGGGCAAGAGCAACGATTGTACACCCGCCCCAAGCCAAGCGGGAGGGATCGGCGGCCTACATACGTTTCAGATGATGAAAGGCGCCTGGAGTTCCTAGGCCCAAGGCCCGGTCACAGCTCAGGCCAGACCGGGCGGATGCCGCGACGTTGGGCATCGAGAATCGCCCGACAAAGGTCGCACAGGCGGCCATCACGATAGATAGCGCGTTGCACACCGGACCAGCGAGGCTGCGCCGGCAACAGGCCACCGCACAGCGTACGGTCGACCGGGACGCCCAACTCCAGTTGACGGGCCACCAGGTGGACGCGGATTTCCTGGCACGCGAACAGGTCGAGCTGCTCATCGGGCTCGATCAATTGGTAGGCATACAGGGACCAGGCAGGGCGCGGCATCGGGGGCTCTCGAAACGGGGGGCGCAACATTAGCCGAAAGCCGGCCCCGTTTAAAGCATCAAAGCAAGGGTTTTATCGCCGGCCAGGCATTTTCCAGCAACCGCTGCTGGGCGCCCTGCGCCGGATGGATGCCATCGGCCTGCATCATCTCCGGAACACCTCCGACGCCTTCCAGGAAAAACGGCACCAGTGCCACTTGCTTGTCCACGGCCAACTGTTCATACACCTTGGCGAACGCGCTGGTATAGCGCACACCATAATTCGGTGGCAGACGCATCCCCAGCAGCAGCACCTTGGCCCCCGACTGGCGTGATCGCTCGATCATCGAAGCAAGATTTTGTTGCAATTGCTCTGGCGGCTGTCCACGCAGCCCATCATTGCCGCCCAGCTCCAGCACCACCAGGCTAGGCTTATGCGCCGCAAGCAGCGCCGGCAGCCGCGCCTGGCCACCTGCGCTGGTGTCGCCGCTGATCGACGCATTGACCACCCTGTCATCGAAACCTTCGTCCTTGAGCCGGGTCTGCAACAGAGAGACCCACCCTTGGCGGCTATCCAGGCCAAAACCGGCGCTGATACTATCGCCAACGACCAGCAGTGTTCCCGCCGCCGCGCTCTGGGCCAGGCAATACAGGGCCAGACCGGCACTCAACCACCACACTCGCATTGGATTCTCCATGGGCCCCAGCATTCTCGTTGCGCAGCACCTTAGCAAAGTGGTCCCCAGTGCGGAAGGTGACCTGACCATCCTGCACGCACTCTCCCTCGATCTCGCCCAGGGCGACAGCCTGGCCATCGTCGGCGCCTCCGGTTCGGGCAAATCGACGCTGCTAGGGCTGCTGGCCGGCCTTGACCGGCCCAGCGCAGGCAAGGTGATTCTCGCCGGGCACGACCTGGGCCCGTTGGACGAGGACCAGCGCGCCAGGGTGCGTGCCGAGCACGTCGGCTTCGTGTTCCAGTCGTTCCAGTTGCTCGACAGCTTGAACGCCCTGGAAAACGTGATGCTGCCACTGGAGCTGGATGGCCGCCGCGATGCGCGCGAACAGGCCCATACCTTGCTCGAGCGGGTTGGCCTTGGCAAACGCCTGAGCCACACGCCGCGCCAGTTGTCCGGAGGCGAACAGCAACGGGTGGCGATCGCCCGGGCGTTCGCCGCCCAACCAGCGGTGCTGTTTGCCGACGAACCTACCGGCAACCTCGACAGCCACACAGGCGAACGCATCAGCGACCTTTTGTTCGAGCTGAACAAGGAGCGCGGCACCACACTGGTGCTGGTCACCCATGACGAGCGCCTGGCCCGCCGTTGCCGGCGCCTGATACGCCTGGAGGCCGGCCACCTGGTGGCGCCGGTGGAGGCCTAGATGACCCGCATGCCGCTTTCTCGCCTGTGCGGCCTGGCCTTGCGCCAGCTGCTGCGCGACATCCGCGCCAGTGAAGTGCGCGTGCTGTTCTTCGCCCTGCTGGTGGCCGTCGCTGCCAGCACCGCAATCGGCTACTTCGGCGCACGTCTCAATGGCGCCATGCAACTGCGCGCCACTGAGTTCCTCGGCGCCGACCTGGTACTGCGCGGCAGTGCGCCCGCGCGCGACGAACAGATCAGTGCGGGCAAGGAGCTAGGGTTGCGCCACGCCCAGGTCGTCGAATTCACCAGCGTGGTCGGTGGCGATGCAGGTATTCAGCTATCGAGCATCAAGGCCGCCGACAGCGCCTATCCGCTACGCGGCCAGGTGCGCAGTGCGGCGGCGCCGTATGCCGAGGAGACATCGGGTGGCGGCCCCGCGCCGGGCGAGGCCTGGGTCGAGCCACGCCTGTTGGCAGCGCTCGGCCTGAGCATCGGTGACAGCATCGACGTAGGCATGAAGACCCTGCGCATGAGCCGCGTGCTGACATACGAGCCAGACCGGGCCAACAACTTCTACAGCCTGACCCCACGGGTGATGATGAACCTGGCCGACCTGGAGGCCACCGGTGTCATCCAGCCTGGCAGCCGCGTCAGCTATCGCGACCTGTGGCGCGGTGAGGCACAAGCACTGGCGCAGTACCGTGAAGGGTTGGAAAAGAATCTTGCAGCCAATCAGCGCTTGCTCGACACCCGCGATGGCAATCGGCAGATTGGCGGCGCGCTGGGCAAGGCCGAGCGTTATCTGAACATGGCCAGCCTGGTGGCGGTGCTGCTGGCAGGCGTCGCCGTCGCCATGTCGGCCAGCCGCTATGCCGCACGCCGCCTGGACGCCAGTGCCCTGCTACGCTGCCTGGGCCTGTCGCGTCACCAGGCCCTGGGCCTGTACTGCCTGCAACTGGCCATGCTTGGCCTGGTTGCCGCGGTGGCAGGCGCCTTGCTCGGCTGGCTGGCGCAACTGGGCCTGTTCCGCCTGCTGCATGGCCTGCTGCCCAGCGTGGTGCCCCCGGGCGGAATCTGGCCGGCAGTGGCCGGCATTGCCACGGGCCTGGTCGCCCTGGCTGGTTTCGCCCTCCCCCCGCTCGCCGCACTCGGTCAGGTACCGCCGTTGCGCGTGCTGCGTCGCGACTTGCTGCCAGTGCCGCCAAGCAGCTGGCTGGTGTACGGCGCCGCCCTGCTCGCACTGGGCCTGATCATGTGGCGGCTGAGCCTGGACCTGCTACTGACCTTCGCCTTGCTCGGCGGCGGGCTGATCGCCGCGCTGGTACTGGGTGGCCTGCTGCTCCTTGGATTACGCAGCCTGCGGCGATTACTGGCAGGCGCACCGCTCACCTGGCGTCTCGGCCTTGGCCAGCTGCTTCGTCACCCCATGGCGGCCGCCGGCCAAGCCCTGGCCTTTGGCCTGATCCTGCTGGCCATGGCGCTGGTCGCCTTGCTGCGCGCGGAACTGCTGGACAATTGGCAGGCCCAGTTGCCCAAGGACGCGCCGAACCATTTTGCCCTGAATATTCTGCCCGACGATCGCGAACCGTTCGCACAGCGCCTGCGCGAAGTGAACGCAGCCTCGGCCCCCCTGTATCCGGTGACGCCCGGCCGGCTGATCCAAATCAACGAGCAACCCGTGCAACAGCTCGTCAGCAAGGACTCCGCAGGCGAACGTGCGGTACAACGCGACCTCAGCCTGACCTGGGCCGCCGAATTGCCATCAGGCAATGCCCTGACAGCAGGGAGCTGGTGGCAGACGCTACCGACCGGCGATGAAATACCCGGCGTTTCAGTCGAGGCCGAACTGGCCACCAGCCTGAAGGTACAACTGGGCGACCTGCTCACCTTCGACATCGGCGGCGAGCAACGCCAGGCGCGGGTCAGCAGCCTGCGCAGCGTGCACTGGGACAGCTTTCAGCCGAACTTCTACATGATTTTCCAACCTGGCACGCTTCAGGGTTTGCCAACCACCTACCTGACCAGCTTCTACCTGGCGCCGGGTCACGACCTGGATGTCGTAGCCCTGTCGCGGGCGTTCCCGGCGGTGACCATTCTGCAGGTGGATGCCTTGCTGGAACAGCTGCGCAGCATCCTCGCCCAGGTCACCCTGGCGGTCGAGTACGTCCTGTTGTTTGTCCTGGCAGCAGGGCTGGCGGTGTTGTTCGCAGGCCTGCAGGCAACGCTGGATGAGCGCATCCGTCAAGGTGCCTTGCTGCGTGCGCTCGGCGCTGCGCGACCGCTGTTGGTGAAAGCGCGGCGTATCGAGTTCGGCCTGCTGGGCGCGGCCAGTGGCGCCCTGGCCGCACTGGGCTGTGAACTGATAACCCTGGTGCTGTATCGCTACGCGTTCGACCTGCAGTGGAGTCCGCACCCCTGGCTGCTGATGCTGCCACTGGTGGGCGCGCTACTGGTCGGCGGGGCCGGTGTGCTGGGAACGCGGCGGGCGCTCAATGCCAGCCCGTTGGCAGTGCTGCGGGAGGGTTAACGCGCAATGGGCAGCACCGCTTACTGCGGATAAGTGATGCTGTTCACGTACCAGGTCGCCGCGCCTGTTGGTGTTTGCACCATCACTTCATCACCCTCCTCCTTCTTGAGCAGGGCCCGCGCCATGGGCGAATCGATCGAGATATAGTCGTTGCGCCCGTAGATCTCGTCGTAGCCGACGATGCGAAACTTCAGGGTTTCGCCGTCATCATTCTCGATCTCGACCCAGGCACCGAAGAACACTTTGCCCTCCTGCTGCGGCGAATAGGCCACCACCTTTACATCTTCGAGGCGCTTGCGCAGGTAGCGGACCCGGCGGTCGATCTCGCGCAGCAGCTTCTTGTTGTACTGATAGTCGGCATTCTCACTGCGATCCCCCAGCGAAGCAGCCCACGTTACCTTCTGGGTAATTTCCGGGCGATACACCCGCCACAGATGGTCGAGCTCTTTCTTGAGCGCGTCATGGCCTTCAGTCGTGATGATGTTGGTGCTCAACGGCGCGCTCCTCAGCGACGGGTAATCAGCCCCTGGCGCGCGATTCGGGTGAGGTGGCCAATCACTTCGGCAGCATCGTGCAGGGCGGGCGCCTGGATCACGGCAAGGTCGAAACGGTCGTTGCTGAACTGCTCCAGGCGGCACGTGGTTTCGGCAAACTGAATGAGAAAGGCGCGGGCCTGGCCTTTGCGGCGTGACAAGCCCTCGAGGTGACGCAAAAGGGTGTGCTGATGCTGACCACCGAGCAAGATGCGCGGTGTGCGGGTGGCCTGGCTGGCAGGCAGTGGGCTCAAACAGACACTGGTACGTGGACAACTCATGGAGTTTTTCTCCGCCTCGCGAATCCCGCTGGGCAGCGGTGGGAGGCGTCACCGAACCAGCGCTTTAGCGGTATTTCGGATAACCCATGGCTGGGCTGCCCTGCGCCCCGCAAGTAGCTGTTTAAATCGGCGCAGACGGTATGCTAGAGCTACTGGCCGCAAGCTGCAAGCCCCAAGTGATCAGCTTGGGGCTTGCAGCTTGCGGCCCAGCCTGTATCAGCGAGCGATCAGGCGGTCCAGGGAGAAGCGGCCCGCACCTTCGATCAGCACCGCCACGGTACCGGCCATCAGGGCCAGGGCAAACTCATAGCCATTGTTGGACATGAACAAGCCGTTGCCGATGTGCACCGAGAAGATCGCCACCACCAGGGTAACGGTCAATGCCAGCGCCGCCGGGCGAGCCAGCAGGCCGATCACCAGGGCCAGGCCACCGAAGAATTCGGCGCTACCAGACAGCAGGGCCATGAAGTAGCCCGGCGCCAGGCCGATGCTCTCCATCCACTGGCCGGTGCCTTCCAGCCCGTAACCGCCGAACAGACCGAAGAGTTTCTGCGCACCGTGCGCCATGAAGATGATGCCGACCAGGACGCGGATTACGCTCAGGCCCAGGCCAGCGCGGGTGGAGAGGATGTTGGTGATTGCGTTGTTCATTGCGTGACTTCCTTGAAGCTGGAATGTTGTGTTGGGATGGACGCCATCATAATCAATCTGATAGATATGAAAATCGCAAAAAACCCAACATAACAATCGATAAAATCGATTTGTCAACGCTTGGCAGTCCGCTCCAACCGGGTACGCTCACGGTTGAATGCCAGGAAGTACTTGTTCACGCTGTTGACGAAATTGACCGGCCCCATGCCGACCTGCTCCATCGCCACGCGCTCGGTCTGGAAGAACCATTGATTACCGTTCAGGCCACGCTTGCGCGCTTCGGCGCGCATGGCCTGCACCCGCTCCGGCCCCAGGTTGTAAGCTGCCAGCACAAAGGCCATGCGCTCACGTTCGTTGATCTTCGGGCTGGCGAAAAACTTGCGGCGGATCAGCGCCAAGTAACGGGCGCTGGCCTGGACATTGCCATCGACCGTGGCGGTATTGCTCACCCCCACCCGCTGGGCAGCCGAAGGGGTGATCTGCATCAGGCCGTGCGCCCCGCCACTGCCGCGCGCCGCCGGGTTGAGCGTCGACTCTTTGAAGGCCAGGGCAGCCAGGTTGAGCCAGTCGATCTGTTGAGCCTGGCCATGCTTTTGCAGCACTGCGCGCAGCGAGGTGAGGCGCTGCCGGTCCTTTTGCGCAAGTGGATTGTGCACCCGATACTGGCGCCGGTAGATGCGCTCGAACGCCGCGTCTTGGTTTTCCGGCGCACGGTAGCCCTGCAAGAAACGATCGACGGTCGCCAGCAGCATGCTTGCATCACGCCGCACGTACCAGCGCATCGCTTGCGGCTGGCCCAGTTGCACACGGCTATCAAGGCGTAGGCGCGGCATCACCCGCGCCCAACGTTGAGCGATCGGCCGCTCCACCACGGTCAGGTGATAGATGCCGGCCTGAACCATTTCCAGTACGTCCTCGACTGCCAGTGTCGAATCGACCCACTCGATCTTCACGGGCGGCCGTTTGCGCAGCGCCAGTTGCTGATTGATCTGCTGGATGGCCGCACCGGCGGCACTGGCACTGGTCAACGCAACGGTACGCCCGGACAACTGTTCCACACGCGTATAACTGCGCTCGCCCTTGCGCCCGACCAACCATAACGGCACCTGATCCAGCACCGGTGCGCTACCACTCACCCCACCCACCAGCGCCGGATCGAGCAACTCGCCTGGGGCAGCCAGGTCGCCCTCTCCGCGTTGCAAGGCCCCCAGCAATTGTTCCTTGGCACGCGGGATGAGTTTGATGCGCACCTGCTGGCCGTCACCGGCACGGGCGTTGAGATAATGCTCAAGCGCACGCAACCGGTAATACTCGATGCCAACGGGCTCACCCTTGACCTCGCCGGAACTGTTGCGGCTCTGATTGACCAACACCCGCAGGACTTTACTGCCGCGAATCTGCTCCAAATCACGTGTCTTGCTCGCCGGTACGTGTTGCTCAGGCCCAGGCAGGCGCGCATAAGCAGGGCCGACAGTTATCAGCCCAAGCATCAGCAGGGAGAGCAGGTATCGCAGCATGCGAAAACGTATCCGAACAGTTCGTGATAAATGACGGTAAAAGACCACGGCAACAGTCTGAAGTTTCTGGCTTTTTCCGAGTATCGCGCTTTTTGCTATGCTGGCCGCCCCGCGGCACGAGGTAGCACCATGCAACTGATCGATATCGGCGTCAACCTGACCAACAGCAGTTTCCATGACCAGCAAGCCGCCATCGTCGAGCGCGCTATCGAAGCGGGCGTGATGCAGATGGTCCTCACTGGTACCAGCCTGGATGTCAGCGAACAGGCGCTGGAGCTGTGCCAACAGCTCGATCCTGGGAGCCAGCATCTGTTTTCCACGGCCGGGGTGCACCCGCATGATGCCAAGGCCTGGGGCGCTAACAGCGAGCGACAACTGCGCCAGTTGCTGTCCGAGCCGCGGGTCCGGGCCGTCGGCGAATGCGGGCTGGACTTCAACCGGGACTTCTCCCCTCGCCCGCTCCAGGAAAAAGCGCTGGAAGCCCAGTTGGCGCTGGCGGCCGAATTGCGCCTACCGGTATTCCTCCACGAGCGCGATGCCAGCGAACGCTTGCTGGCAATTCTGCGGAATTACCGCGACCAACTGCCGGCCGCTGTCGTGCACTGCTTTACCGGCGAGCGCGAGGCGCTGTTCGCCTACCTGGACATGGATTTGCACATCGGCATTACCGGCTGGATCTGCGATGAGCGCCGGGGTACTCACCTACACCCACTGGTAGGCAATATCCCAACCGGCCGCCTGATGCTCGAAAGCGACGCCCCTTACCTGCTGCCGCGCAGCCTGCGGCCGAAACCGAAGAACGGGCGCAACGAGCCGGCTTTTCTGCCGCAAGTATTGCGCGAGGTGGCGTTGCACCGGAATGAAAGCGTTGAAACCACCGCAGCGCATACCACCGCCACTGCCCAAGCATTCTTTCAGCTTCCCTGAGCCAGGTCCGGCATAAACCATTTGTTGATACACATCAAATCCTCCCTGGCGTGAGCGGGCACAATGATGGCACCTTGCCAATGATGTTTCCGCTCAACTCAGAGAAGACCTACCCATGGGTGCCTGGCTTAGCAATATCTCCTTGAAGTACAAATTCTGGGCCGTCAACGCGGTGGCCTTCGTCACGACCTTGATGCTGGTGCTCTACGCCGTAAACCTTGAGCAGCAAGCCCGCGCCGAAGCGGCTCATGCCCAGGCGCAATCCCAGGCCGAGCTGCTGGCCGCCTGGCCCTCCCAGCAGGCCCTGCCGCACCAGGCCAACGTGATCGTCTGGCAATCTGGGCAAACCCCGACTCATGCCGGCAAAAGCCTGGATATCCTGCGCGATGCGCAAGGCTGGGTGGCCTTGCCGGCCGCCTGGGTATTGGGCGACAACCCGCTGCGCGGTGCCCACGTCCTGCGCCACGGCGATCAACACGTGGCGGTGCTGGCCACGGCGCCTAGCCTGCGCCAGGTGTTCCTCGACCGGTTCAACAATTACGCGATCTGCGTACTGATCCTGATGCTGGCGATGCTCTGTGCCTCGCAATTGCTGATCCGCTTCCTGCTGAGCCAGCTCAACACCCTCAAGGACGTCATGCTGCACGTGGAAAAGACCGGCGACCTGTCGGCCCGCGTGCCATTGGCCTGCGGTGACGAGGTGGGCCAGATGGCCGGCGCCTTCAACGCCATGCAGTCGACTTACCACCGGGTGGTCAGCACCGTGGCGCGCACGGCCGCGCAACTCGACTCGGGCGCCGCGCGCCTGGCGTTGAGCATGAACGAAGTACGCCACGGCATGCTCGGCCAGCAGAGCGAAACCGACCAGGCGGCCACGGCCATCAATGAGATGTCCGCCACCGTGCACCACATCGCCCAGCATGCCGGCGCCACCCGCGACCAGTCGCAGACTGCCGACACCCTCGCCGGCAGCGGCAAGGACGTGGTCAACCGAGTCCAGGACTCGATTGCCGGGCTGTCCAACGGCGTCCAGCAAACCGCCGAAATGATCCGCCAGCTGGCCGAAGACAGCCAGAAGATCAATGGCGTGGTCAACGTGATTCACAGTATCGCCGAGCAGACCAACCTGCTGGCGCTCAATGCCGCCATCGAGGCCGCACGCGCTGGCGACCTCGGCCGTGGCTTCGCCGTGGTCGCGGATGAAGTGCGCAGCCTGGCCAAACGTGTGCAGACCTCTACCGACGAAATCACCGCCATGGTCGCCGAGCTGCAGGCCGGCACCCGCGATGCGGTGGAGTTCATGCAGGAAAGCTCGTACAAGGCTGACGATTGCGTACGTCAGGCCCAGGCAGCTGGCGCGGCGTTGGCCGATATCACCGGCGCGGTCGCGCAGATGCGCGAGAGCAACACGCAGATCGCGGTTGCCGCCGAGCAGCAAAGCCAAGTGGCTGAAGAAATGAACCGGGCGGTGGTGAGCATTCGCGATGTCACCGAAAAAACCGTGCAGCAGACGGTCGATTCGGCCTCTACCAGCAGCGAGCTGGCGACGCTGGCCGGTGAGCTGAACAAAGCCATTGGCCAACTCAAGCTATAGTCACCATAGCCACCCTCGATTGGCTGCGATCACGGGGCGGCACTAAGCTTTGGGCATGACTGCGAGGAAATGCCCATGAGCAAACGACTGCCCAACTTGCCCGCCTGGCAATGGCGCGGCTATCACCACAATCATCGGCATCCGACGAACCTGGTGCTACACCTGATCGCCGTGCCGTTGTTCATCCTCGGCGCCCTGTTGATACTGTCGGGCTTGTTCGCCCTGGACCTGGGCCAGATCGCCGTTGGCGTCATCGCCTTGATCGCCGGCCTGGGCATGCAGCGCCAAGGCCATCGCCTGGAAGCCGAACAACCAGAGCCGTTCGCCAACCGCAAGGACGCCATGCAGCGCCTGCTGACCGAACAGTTCATCACCTTTCCACGCTTCGTGCTCAGCGGTGCCTGGTGGCGTGCGTGGCGCGAGCGCCACAAGCATCGGCATTGAAACCTAGGCGAACACCGTGACCGTCTGCCTGCTCAATGCCAGCAATTCCCCTTCAGCCGTCCACAGGGTGGCGGCTGCATGGCCGTAACCGTCCCGGGCATGCTCGGTTTCGACGCAGTAGCGGCACCAATCCAGCGTCGAGAGCTTCGCGACCGGTTGGACGAATTCGATGGTCCAGGTCAGCGTGCTGCCTGCCGCCGGCTGCTTCAGATATGGCATCAAGCTGGGCGGCCAGGCATCTACCAGGGCCAGCAGGTGAGATTCATTGACCGGCTCTTCAGCCACGTCTCGCAAACGCACCCAGCCGCCCATTTGCCGTGATTGATTGCCACTGAACGGCAAACCGCCAACCGCCCAGCGCAGGGCGACATGGCGCATGAACTCCGGCGTCACGCCTTTGATATACGGCAACTCCGGAGCCGCATCCTCAAGCGCTTTCATCTCCCGGGCCGGCAGTGCCGGGACATCGACCACCGACGGCCTTCCGGCACCGAAATTACCCTGCACCAAGGTCACCACCTGGCCATCCTGCACTGCTCGGCCAAGCAGCGTGCTGACCGCTTTGCCCTCACGCAGCACTTCAACTTCGAATCGGGTGGGTACATCCGGCGCGGCCGGTGCGACGAAGCTGATTGCCAGAGAGCGCACGGGGCGGTTATCGGAGAGTTTCAGGCGCATGGCCTCGTAGACCATGGCCGCCATCAGGCCGCCGAACGCGGCACGCCCCTGGGCCCAGCTGGCCGGGATGCTGACGGCATCGGGGTTTGCTCGAACGGCGTCGAGCAGTTGATCGAAATTCATGGGCCGGCTCCTGCGACAGCGAAAGGTGTCAGCCCATACTATCCAGCAATTGGCGCTCGATCAGCCCGCATATCGGTCATTTGCCGTGCTTGCGTTGCGCCAGCGCTGCTTGCAGCGCCTCCAGCGTGACATCGGACTTGCGCTCCGCCTCGTGCAGTTCCTGCTCCCAATCGATCTTGCAAGGGGCCAGGTCGGTATGGGTCTGTGCCTGCAACAACCACTGCAGACGGTCATGCCAGTCACCCAGATCGCCCTGGGCCTTTTTCAGCAAGCGCCGCAGCGGCTTACCGGCATGATCCAGCTGAGGGAACGCCTCGTCGCCATAGCGCACCCGCTTTATCAACAAGCGCAAGCGATGGCGGTCATGGGCGGGATCCTGCAACGCCTGGTTCAGCTTGCGCCACTGCTTGACCAGACGCTTGTCGACGCGCTTGCCCAACGCGCTGACCAGGCCTTCGCGATCTGCCGCGCGCAGAAACAGCGGGAACGCATCGATGATCGTCAGCACCCTCCCCAACTGCAGGCTGGACGCGACGCTGGCAAAGGTAGCGGTGCGGCCTTGCAGACGCCGTTGCCCGGCGTCATCAAAACCACGCTTGATCAACTCGGCGCCCAGCACCTCACGATCACGCAGCGGTGTGGTCAGGGTCCCGAGGGCCTTGGCAGCCTCCTCCAACTGCTCGACCCCCGGCAACCCTCTCAGTGGCCGCAGCAGGCTGCGCAGCCGCCGCACGCTGGTGCGCAGGTCGTGCAGCGCCTCGCTGTCGGTATCGGCGGCCAGGCGTTCGCGACAGGCCAGCAGGCGTACCTGCGAAGCCAGTACCTGGGCAACTACATGGTCGAGCATGGCAGACATACAGCGCTCCTCGGTCAGCGCCCGGCGCGCGACTCACGAATGTAGAAACGTGCCTTTTCGGCTTTCTTGCTGCAACCCTCAAAACCTTCGAACTGCTGCTGGGTCTTGGCCCCGGTCAACAGCGACAAGGCCTTGGAGTAGCTGACAGTACCGGCGAAGCCTTCGGCCTTGGCCAGGTCGAGCTCCTTCCAGGCGGCATCCAGCTGCGTCGCGCAGCTATCTCGGTAAGCCGTCTTGCCCGCGCAGCCGGCAAGGGCCAGGGCAATCAGAGGAAGGCAGATCCAGGCTTTCATCGGTGGTACCTCGACAGGTTGAAATAGATGGCTGTTCGACGCGCGGGCAGCTGAAAAGTGCCGCGCCTGGCGTGTTTTGCCTAGAGTCTACATTGAAGCACAGGCAGCGCTCGGTGCATTGTAGGACCCTGCTGGCAAAGGCCGAGGAAGATCATGACTAAACGTGTAGCACTGGTGTTGGGATCGGGGGGCGCGCGCGGCTACGCCCATATCGGCGTGATCGAAGAGATCGAACGGCGCGGCTACGACATCGCCTGCATCGCCGGCTGTTCCATGGGTGCAGTGATCGGCGGCATCTATGCAGCGGGCAAACTCGAGGAGTACCGCAACTGGATCGAAAGCCTGGACTACCTGGATGTACTGCGCCTGGTCGACGTCAGCTTCCGGCTTGGCGCGATTCGCGGCGACAAGGTGTTCGGCCAGATCCGCAAGATCGTTGGCGAGATCAACATCGAGCAGCTACGGATTCCCTACACGGCGGTGGCCACCGACCTGACCCACCAACAGGAGATCTGGTTTCAGGAGGGCTGCCTGCACCAGGCCATGCGCGCCTCGGCGGCGATTCCCAGCCTGTTCACGCCCGTGGTGCAAGGCAACCGCATGCTGGTCGATGGCGGTATTCTCAACCCGCTGCCGATCGTGCCAGTGGTTTCCAGCCACTGCGACTTGATCATTGCGGTGAACCTCAACTCCACCAACCAGAAGCAGTATCAGTTGCCGGTGATCGAACGGCCAGCAGCGTTCAAGATGCGCTTCGACGCGCTGCTCTCTTCGCTGGGGTCGCGCCTGCCATTCCGGCGCAAACCGGCCGAGGAGCTGATGCGCATCGAGCAGGTGATAACCGCCGAAGGTCTAGCGCCGCCCAACCCCTGGCTGGCCGATACAGCCGATCCTGTGGGCCAGCAACCGGCGGCGGCCCCGGAGAGCGAAGGTGCGCCGAAATCGGCCAGCGGATCGTTCATCATCGACAACGTCGGGCCGGCTTCGCTGCTGGATCTGATCAACCAGAGCTTCGAGGTGATGCAGACGTCGCTGGCGCAGTACAAGATCGCCGGCTACCCGCCGGATGTGCTGATCAACGTGCCCAAGCGGGTGTGCCGGTTTTTCGAGTTCTACAAGGCGCCGGAGCTGATTGCCCTGGGGCGGGAGATTGCGCGCGATACGCTGGATAATTATGAGGGGGAGAAAAGGTAGTTTCGCCAGTGGCGGCCTCTTCGCGGGACAAGCCCACTCCCACAGGTACGCTGCCGGAGCTTACTGTGGGAGCGGGCTTGTCCCGCGAACAGGCCAGCACAAACTACACAAATAAAACAGGCCGCATCATGCGGCCTGTTTCGTTAGCAAACACTCACTCAGTAGCGAGTGATGTCCGCATTGCCTTCCAGTTGCTTGCGATAGGCCGCAAAGTCTTGCTGGCCAGCACGCGAAGCGAGGTAGCGGCGAATCTGTTGCTTCTCTTCGTCGCTGGCGGCGGCACCTTCGTTGACGCCCTTGAGCTGCAGCACGACCAGGCTGCCATCGGCCAGGACCACGCTGCCGTATACCGGCTTGTCCTTGGCTTGTGGCTTGGCCAGGCGGAACAGCGCCTGCAGTTCGGCCGGGTCGATACCGTCCTGGCCGCGGGTCACCGCCTCGTACGCCTTCCAGCTCTGCCCGTCGTGGGCAGTGCCGGCTGCGATCGAGCCGCTTTCCAGGCCAGCGATCAACTTGTCCGCCTTGGTCTTGAGTTCGGCAGTCGCCTTCTCCTTGGCCAGATGCTCGCTGATGTTCTTGGCCACCGCTTCCAGGGGCAGCTGCTCTGGCTTGCGGTGTTCCTTGACGCGCAGCACCACGGTGGTTTCCGGGTCCAGCTCGATGGCGGTGCTGTTGGCAGCCTCTTCGAGCACTTCTTCGGAGAACGCTGCCTGAACAACTGCACGGTTGGCAGTAATGCCTTCGCCACCTTCACGGCCGAACGGCGCCGAGGTGTGCACCTTGAGGTTCAGGTCCTGGGCCGGCTGGGCCAGGTCGGCAGCTTCATAAGCGGCATCCTGCAGCTGTTTGCTGGCATCGACATAGCGCTGCTCGACCAGCGGAGTCTTCAGGTCGCGGGTCAACTTGTCCTTCAGGCTGGCGAAGGTCGGTACTTCCGGCGCCTGCTTGCCCAGCAGCTTGATCAGGTGGTAGCCGAACTCGGTGCGTACCGGTGCCGAAACCTGGCCATCGTCGAGCTTGTACAGGGCTTCTTCGAAGGCTGGGTCATACACACCCGGGCCTGCGAAACCAAGGTCGCCACCACTGTTGGCAGAACCCGGGTCCTGGGAGAACTCCTTGGCCAGCTTGGCAAAGTCTTCACCTTTGGCCAGGCGCTGCTCGACTTCTTCGATGCGAGCCTTGGCTTGAGCATCGTTGGTCTTGTCGTTGACCTCTACGAGGATATGCGCGGCGTGACGCTGTTCGGCGAGGTTGGCGACTTCCTTCTCGTACTGGGCCTTGAGCTCGTCGTCGCTGACCTTGACCTGATCGAAGAATGCCGACTTTTTCAGCTCGACGTAATCGATGACCACTTGATCAGGGGTCATGAACTCTTTGGCGTGCTGATCGTAGTGCGCCTTGATCTCGTCATCGCTGACCTTGACCGCAGCCGGGTTGGCCTTGAAGGTGAGCGAGGCGAAATCGCGGGTCTGGTTTTCCAGGCGGGCGAAGGCGTCGACCTGCTGGTCGGTCACGAAACTGCTGCCGGCAATACCGGTGCGCACCTGGCCAATCAACATTTCTTCGGCGAGCATCTCGCGGAACTGCAGACGGCCATAGCCCATCTGGCGAATGACCTGGTCGAAACGGTCGGCGTTGAATTTGCCGTCGACCTGAAACTCTGGCGTCTGCAGGATCACTTGATCCAGCGCGGCGTCGGAGAAGGCGAACTTGGCATCCTCGGCGCCCTGCAGCAGCAGTTTGCGATCGATCAGCCCTTTGAGCGCGGCGTCGCGCAGCAGTTTTTCGTCCAGCAAGGCCGGGTCGAAGTCCTTGCCAAGCTGTTGCATCAGCTGGCGGCGCTGCATGTCGGTGGCCTGGCTCAGCTCGTTCTGACTGATGGTCTGGCCGTTTACCTTGGCGGCATCCTGGCTATGGGTGGCGGCCTGGAAAATGGCCTCGAAGCCCGTTAACGCCATCAGCACGACGATTAGGCCGATGATGGTCTTGGCAATCCAACCTTGTGAATTGTCCCTGATATTTTGCAGCATGCGTCCCCCAGAAACGGCTGTACCACTGCGTCGACAACCGCGGAGCGTGGGTAGAATCCTGATAAAAGAAAGGCGCATCCGAGGATGCGCCTTTTCTTAGCAAACGTGTCAGGCGGGAACGTTTGCGCCCCGCCGTCAGCGTGCTCGAACCTGGCAAAGCCCGGTCCGGCTGAAAGAGACGACTTAGTTGACGGCGTCTTTCAGGCCTTTGCCAGCCTTGAAACCTGGAACCTTGGCGGCAGCGATCTTGATCGCTTTGCCGGTTTGCGGGTTGCGACCGGTGCGCTCAGCGCGCTCCTTGACCGAGAAGGTACCGAAGCCAACCAGTACGACGTCGTCGCCTGCTTTCAGAGCACCGGTCACGGAGTCGATCACAGCGTCCAGTGCTTTACCGGCGGCAGCTTTGGAAATGTCAGCCGATACAGCGATAGCGTCAATCAGTTCCGACTTGTTCACTCGAAGTCCCCTTAATTTCTCTATTGAGTTTGTTTCTAAGTATGTAATGAAAAGCTTATGAAACCTGTACTGGGTGGCTTAATGACAATAGCGTGCCGCTTTATAGCAAGGCCCCGAAAAAACTGTCAAGGAAAGCCCCCCAGCCAAAAACTACTAGTGCGTGCTGATTCTTTCCTTAGCATCGCCGTCGCGCTTTTCATCTTTCGCGACAATCTCAGGAGCCACATCTGGCAAGGGCTCCGGGGCGTATTGCAGCGCAATTTGCAGGACTTCGTCAATCCATTTGACCGGTTTGATCTGAAGATCCTGTTTGATATTTTCAGGAATCTCCTTCAGATCGCGAACATTCTCCTCCGGAATGATCACGGTCTTGATCCCGCCTCGGTGTGCCGCCAGCAGTTTTTCCTTCAACCCGCCAATGGCCAACACCTGGCCACGCAGGGTGATTTCACCGGTCATGGCAACGTCAGCGCGTACGGGGATCTGCGTCAGCGCGGACACCAGCGCGGTGCACATGCCGATACCGGCGCTCGGGCCGTCCTTCGGCGTGGCGCCCTCCGGCATGTGGATGTGCACGTCGTGCTTCTCGTGGAAGTCGGCGGCGATCCCCAGGCTGCGGGCTCGGCTGCGGACAACGGTCTGCGCGGCGGTGATCGATTCGACCATGACGTCACCCAGCGAGCCGGTCTTGATCAACTGGCCTTTGCCGGGGATGACGACCGACTCGATGGTCAGCAATTCACCACCCACTTGCGTCCAGGCCAGGCCCGTGACCTGACCGATCTGGTCTTGCTGCTCGGCCAGGCCATAGCGGAACTTGCGCACACCCAGCAGATGCTCGAGCTGCTCGCTGGCGACCTTGACCTTGACCTGCTTCTGCCCGGTATGTTCCTTCACCACCTTGCGGCAGACCTTGGCGATCTGCCGCTCGAGACCCCGCACACCCGCTTCGCGAGTGTAGTAACGGATGATGTCGCGAATCGCCGAGACGTCGATCTCCAGCTCCTGGTTCTTCAACCCGTTGGCCTTGACCTGCTTGGGCGTCAGGTATTTGACCGCGATGTTGATCTTCTCGTCTTCGGTGTAGCCCGGCAGCCGGATGACTTCCATGCGGTCAAGCAGCGCCGGCGGAATGTTCATCGAGTTCGAGGTGCACAGGAACATCACATCCGAGAGGTCGTAGTCGACCTCCAGGTAGTGGTCGTTGAAGTTGTGGTTCTGCTCGGGGTCGAGCACTTCCAGCAGCGCCGAGGCCGGGTCGCCGCGCATGTCGCTGCCCATTTTGTCGATCTCGTCGAGCAGGAACAGCGGGTTGCGAACGCCCACTTTGGTCATTTTCTGGATCAGACGGCCTGGCATCGAGCCGATGTAGGTACGACGATGGCCACGAATCTCGGCCTCGTCACGCACGCCACCCAGGGCCATGCGCACGAATTTGCGGTTTGTTGCCGCGGCGATGGACTCGGCCAGCGAGGTCTTGCCCACACCAGGCGGCCCAACCAGGCACAGCACCGGCCCGCGGATCTTTTTCACCCGCTTCTGCACGGCAAGGTACTCGAGGATGCGTTCCTTGACCTCTTCCAGGCCATAGTGGTCGGCGTCGAGGATTTCCTCGGCCTTGGCAAGGTCCAGGCGCACCTTGCTCTGGGCCTTCCACGGCACCTGCACCAGCCAGTCGAGATAGGAGCGCACCACGGTGGCCTCGGCCGACATCGGCGACATCTGCTTGAGCTTGTTGAGCTCGGCCTGGGCCTTGGCCAGCGCGTCCTTTGGCAGGCCAGCGGCCTCGATGCGCTTTTTCAGCTCTTCGACTTCGTTATGGCCTTCGTCGCCATCGCCGAGTTCTTTCTGAATGGCCTTCATCTGCTCATTCAGGTAGTACTCGCGCTGGCTGCGCTCCATCTGCTTCTTGACCCGGCCACGGATGCGCTTTTCAACCTGCAGCAGGTCGATCTCGCCATCGAGCATCGCCAGCACGTGTTCGACACGGGTCGACAGGTCGACGATCTCGAGGATTTCCTGCTTCTGCTCGATCTTCAGCGCCATGTGCGCCGCCATGGTGTCGACCAGGCGACCAGGCTCTTCGATGCTGTTCAATGAAGACAGCACTTCGGCAGGGACTTTCTTGCCCAGTTGCACGTACTGTTCGAATTGCGACAGCAGGGTGCGCACGAAGACTTCCGACTCGCGCTCGGCGGTGTCGGTTTCGTCGATCAGGGAGACTTCGGCACGGATATGCCCTTCTACTTCGGTAAAGCGCTCGACCGCACCACGTTGCTCGCCCTCGACCAGCACCTTGACGGTGCCATCCGGCAGCTTCAGCAGTTGCAGTACAGTTGCGACGGTACCGACGCGGTACAGGGCGTCTTCGCCCGGATCGTCGTCGGCAGGGTTCTTCTGGGCCAGCAGAAGGATCTGCTTCTCGCCAGTCATCGCGGCCTCAAGGGCCTCGATGGACTTCTCACGCCCCACGAACAGCGGGATGACCATGTGCGGATAAACGACGACATCGCGCAATGGCAAAAGAGGCAAGTCGAGGGTGGTCTTCATGATTTCGCCTCTACAGCGGCCATAAGGCCGGAAACCGGTGGAAATGTTGCTTGGACCTAATGTGGGGGCACGCTTGGGAAATTACAAGCGCTTGCGCAGGAAAAGCAGAAAGGGGCCCGTAGGCCCCTTTCTTGCTTGCTACCACCACCCAACTCAAGCGTCGGGTGCGGCCTTGGCTTGCGGCTCGCTATTCTCGTAGATCATCAGCGGCTGCGAAGTACCTTCGATGACGCTCTCATCGATCACCACTTTGCTGACATCCTTCTGCGAAGGGATCTCATACATGGTGTCGAGCAGCACGCCTTCGAGGATCGAACGCAGGCCACGGGCGCCGGTTTTGCGCTCCAGGGCCTTGCGCGCGACGGCCTTGAGGGCATCGCTGCGGAACTCGAGGTCCACGCTTTCCATCTCGAACAGCTTGGCGTACTGCTTGGTCAGGGCGTTCTTCGGCTCGGTGAGGATCTGCATCAGCGCAGCCTCGTCCAGCTCGTCGAGGGTCGCCAGCACCGGCAGACGACCGACGAACTCGGGGATCAGGCCAAATTTGACCAGGTCGTCCGGTTCGACTTCGCGCAGCGATTCGCCGACCTTCTTGCCTTCTTCCTTGCTGCGTACTTCAGCACCAAACCCGATACCACCCTTGGTGGAGCGGTTCTGGATGACCTTTTCCAGGCCCGAGAAGGCGCCACCGCAGATGAACAGGATATTGCGGGTATCAACCTGCAGGAACTCCTGTTGCGGGTGCTTGCGGCCCCCTTGCGGCGGAACGGAGGCAACGGTGCCTTCGATCAGCTTCAACAGCGCCTGCTGCACGCCTTCACCCGAAACGTCACGGGTGATCGACGGGTTGTCCGACTTGCGCGAAATCTTGTCGATCTCGTCGATGTAGACGATGCCCATCTGGGCCTTTTCCACGTCGTAGTCGCACTTTTGCAGCAGTTTCTGAATGATGTTCTCGACATCCTCACCCACATAACCGGCTTCGGTCAGGGTGGTGGCGTCGGCAATGGTGAACGGCACGTTCAACAGGCGTGCGAGGGTTTCGGCGAGCAGGGTCTTGCCCGAGCCAGTTGGCCCGATGAGCAGGATGTTGCTCTTGCCGAGTTCGACCTCGTCACCCTTCTTGTCACGCTGATTCAGGCGCTTGTAGTGGTTGTACACCGCTACGGCGAGCACCTTCTTCGCGCGCTCCTGACCAATCACGTACTGGTCCAGGATGCCGCTGATTTCTTTCGGCGAAGGCAATTTGTGCGCGCTGCTTTCGGCCTGGGCTTCCTGCACCTCCTCGCGGATGATGTCGTTGCACAGGTCGACGCACTCGTCGCAGATAAATACCGAGGGCCCGGCAATCAGTTTGCGCACTTCGTGCTGGCTTTTGCCGCAGAAGGAGCAATAAAGCAATTTGCCGCTGTCCTCGCCGTTACGGGTGTCAGTCATTCGATCGATCCAATCCGGTAGGCTTGCAACACAAGATGAAGGCAATTGCGGGCTTTTTCAAGTCCGCAGGTAGGCGCTTTCGGCACCTACCTGCTCTGGCGCCTGGGTTCAGGAGACCAGTTGCCGCTTGTCGTATACCGAGTCGATCAGGCCGTACTCGGCCGCGCGCGAGGCGCTCATGAAGTTGTCACGCTCAGTATCACGCTGGATGGTCTCGAGGTCCTGGCCGGTGTGGTAGGCCAGCAACTCGTTGAGACGCGCCTTGATGCTGAGGATTTCCTGGGCGTGAATCTGGATGTCGGTAGCCTGACCCTGGAAGCCGCCGAGCGGCTGGTGGATCATGACGCGCGAGTTCGGCAGGCAGTGACGCTTGCCCTTGGCACCCGCGGTCAACAGGAAGGCGCCCATGCTGCAGGCCTGGCCGATGCAGATGGTCGAGACATCCGGCTTGATGAATTGCATGGTGTCGTAGATCGACATGCCAGCAGTCACCGAGCCGCCTGGGGAGTTGATGTAGAGATGGATATCCTTGTCCGGGTTTTCCGCTTCGAGGAACAGCATCTGCGCTACGACGAGGTTGGCCATGTAGTCTTCTACCGGGCCCACCAGGAAGATCACTCGCTCCTTCAACAGGCGCGAGTAAATGTCATAGGCACGTTCGCCACGGGCGGACTGCTCGATAACCATCGGGACCAGGCCGCCTGCGGCCTGGATGTCAGAGCTCTGCTGAATATAAGAATTGCGGGACATGTCCTGCGCTCACTCCCAAATAGTCATGGCTTGAATACGCACAAGCCAGCGCGAAGGCTGGCTTGTGGGGGCTTCCTACGAGAAAACCGTATTACTCAGCTTCGGCAGGCGCCTGGGCTGGTTTTACCGCTTCTTCGTACGAGACCGACTTGTCGGTCACAGTCGCTTTCTGCAGAACAGTATCTACAACTTGTTCTTCCAGCACAACCGAACGCACTTCGTTCAGTTGCTGGTCGTTCTTGTAGTACCAGGCGATGACCTGCTCAGGCTCTTGGTAAGCCGAAGCCATTTCTTCGATCATCTCGCGAACCTTGGCGTCGTCCGGCTTCAGCTCGAACTGCTTGACCACTTCGGCGACGATCAGGCCCAGCACCACGCGGCGCTTGGCTTGCTCTTCGAACAGCTCGGCCGGCAGTTGCTCAGGCTTGATGTTGCCACCGAACTGCTGAACAGCCTGGACGCGCAGACGGTTGACTTCGTTTTCCAGCAGCGCCTTCGGCACTTCGATCGGGTTGGCGGCCAGCAGACCGTCCATGACCTGGTTCTTCACCTTGGTCTTGATCGCCTGGCGCAGTTCACGCTCCATGTTCTTGCGAACTTCGGTGCGGAAGCCTTCCAGGGTCGACTCTTTGATGCCGAACTGGGCGAAGAACTCTTCGTTCAACTCTGGCAGCACAGGGGCCGAAACGCTGTTGACGGTGATGGTGAACTCGGCGGCTTTGCCAGCCAGGTCCAGGTTCTGGTAGTCCTCAGGGAAGGTCACGTTGACAACGCGCTCTTCGCCTGCTTTGGCGCCTACCAGGCCGTCTTCGAAGCCTGGGATCATGCGGCCGGAGCCCAGTACCAGCTGGGTACCCTTGGCCGAACCACCGGCGAAGGCTTCACCATCGATCTTGCCGACGAAGTCGATGTTGACCTGATCGTCTTTCTCGGCGGCGCGCTCTACGGCCTCGAAGCGGACGTTCTGCTTGCGCAGCACTTCCAGCATGTTGTCCAGGTCGGCGTCAGCCACTTCGGCGCTCAGGCGCTCGACGTTGATCGACTCCAGGCCGGCAACGGCGAACTCTGGGAACACTTCGAAGATGGCGACGAACTCCAGGTCCTTGCCCTTCTCGAAGGACTTCGGCTCGACAGCCGGAGCACCAGCCGGGTTCAGCTTCTGCTCGACGATGGCTTCGTAGAAGGAAGCCTGGACCAGGTCACCGAACGCTTCTTGGCGCGCATCGGCTTCGAAACGCTGGCGGATCACGCTCATCGGCACTTTGCCTGGGCGGAAGCCCGCGACTTTGGCGCGCTTGGCAGTCTGCTGCAGACGCTTGTTGACTTCGTTCTCGACGCGCTCGGCCGGAACGGCGATGGTCATGCGGCGCTCGAGAGCGGAAGTGTTTTCAACAGAAACTTGCATGGATATTCCTCGTTGCACAGACGTTAGCCGGCGTTAGCCCGACTCCAGAATCAAGGGCAAGCATTCTAGTGAGTCACGCAGCAGAAGTCACCCCACTCGGGACGACGGGAAACCACGCCGGTCGATTACCTTGCAAGGCCCGCACGGCGTACCGCCGAGCCTCTTCATATAAGTAGGTTGCGCAACGCCGTCGGCGTCACGCAACCGAAATACCTTGTTAAACAACTGCAGCCTGTGAAAACGCCTTTATTCAGGGTCGATTTCATTGAACTGACAGTATTCTTCCCACTCCATGCCCAGCGCTTCGGCCACTTCGCGATGCGTCTCAAGACGCATGGCCTGCAGCTGCTCAGGGCTTTCTGCGATCAGTTGCAGCGCCAGCTCCCAAGGCTGAATGCCCTGCTCGTCGGCTGCATCTTCGAATGCCCACTCGATCTGCTGAGCCTGCTCACGGGCATCCAGCTCGCGGATCTCTTCGAGCAGTTGCGGATTGGCTTCGGCGAAGCGTTGCAGCGCCAGGGCCTGTCGAGCTTCTTTTGCAATCATGGGGTAATCCTCTACCAGCCTGCGGGCCGGTGTTTCAACCAGCTGAAATCTATCAGCTTTTATTGGGGTGTCACCAGAGGATTGCAAGGGCTCGCCATGACACCTCCTGCGCCCATGAGATCGAGCGCCGCCCGCGCGGCGCTCGATATTCGCATCGATACAAATCCCAAGACATGCACCCAGCAAACCAAAAAACCAAAAAAGGCGCCCGATCTCACGACCAAGGCGCCTTCATATATATGGGGTGGACGATGGGAATCGAACCCACGACAACCGGAATCACAATCCGGCGCTCTACCAACTGAGCTACGCCCACCATAATGCGGTGTTGCGGTACAACCTACAGAAGCATGGTGCGGACGAAGAGACTCGAACTCTTACAGCTTGCGCCGCTGGAACCTAAATCCAGTGTGTCTACCAATTTCACCACGTCCGCGTAACGCTTAAAACAAAGGCGCCAGATCAACATCGAGGCGCCTTTGAAGAATATGGGGTGGACGATGGGAATCGAACCCACGACAACCGGAATCACAATCCGGCGCTCTACCAACTGAGCTACGCCCACCATATCGCCTTACAGACCTACTTGCTTGGCCAAGCTGCCTAATGGCGCACCCGGCAGGACTCGAACCTGCGACCATCCGCTTAGAAGGCGGATGCTCTATCCAGCTGAGCTACGGGCGCATAAGCTTAAAGCCTAACCGAACGAGCAATAAACAAACCACTCATTCTGCCCGACTTAGCCAACCAGTGCTAGGCTGTGCCCGACAAGTGCGGCGAATCTTATAGGCGAGCTCCTGGAGCGTCAACACCTTTTTCTAAAAAATTCAAAATTTTTAAGGGGTTAGAGGATTTGCCCGACCACGCGCCTTTGCCCTCGGGCCGTGTCGTGCGAGAATGCGCCCTCTTTATTGTTCCTTTCTCGATGGTTAATCACGCGTCTATGACTGCACACCTAATCGATGGCAAGGCGATCGCCGCCAACCTGCGCAAGCAGATCGCTCAACGTGTCGAGGAGCGTCGCCAGCAAGGCCTGCGCACGCCGGGCCTGGCGGTGATCCTGGTCGGCACCGACCCCGCCTCCCAAGTCTATGTCTCGCACAAGCGCAAGGACTGCGAAGAGGTCGGCTTCATTTCGCAGGCCTTCGACCTGCCCAGCGAGACCACGCAGCAGGCCTTGACCGAGCTGATCGACCGCCTCAATGACGACCCGGCTGTCGACGGCATCCTGCTGCAACTGCCGCTGCCGGCGCACCTGGACGCTTCTCTGCTGCTCGAGCGCATCCGCCCGGACAAGGACGTCGACGGCTTCCATCCCTACAACATCGGCCGTCTGGCTCAACGTATCCCGCTGCTGCGCCCGTGCACGCCAAAAGGCATCATGACCTTGCTGGAAAGCACCGGTCAGGACCTGTACGGCATGGACGCAGTAATCGTCGGCGCCTCCAATATCGTTGGCCGCCCCATGGCGATGGAGCTGCTGCTGGCTGGCTGCACCGTGACCGTCTGCCACCGCTTCACCAAGGACCTGGCCAGCCAGGTCGGGCGTGCCGACCTGGTGGTCGTGGCCGCCGGCAAGCCGGGCCTGGTCAAGGGCGAGTGGGTCAAGGAAGGCGCGATCGTCATCGACGTCGGCATCAATCGCCAGGATGACGGCAAGCTGGTGGGCGACGTGGTCTACGAGACCGCCTTGCCGCGCGCTGGCTGGATCACCCCGGTGCCGGGTGGCGTCGGGCCGATGACCCGGGCGTGCTTGCTGGAAAACACGCTGTACGCAGCTGAAGAGCTGCACAAGTAATACCGCGCTGCACACCGACGGCACCTCAGGCAGGTGCCGTTTTTTTTGTTGTGCGCCGCAGGTAGTCCTCTATTACCACCGCCGCCAGCCACCACCCGCTAGCTTGATGGCCTTCCTCTCAAGGAGTGCCGTCCATGCCCGTCAACTACCCCCCAATAAGCGCGCTCATCGATGCCCGCCTACCCACCTGGCTGCGTCGAGCCAGGCGCAACGAAATCGTCAGATTCGAACGCTGCGTTGTAGCCAGCCAGCGGGCGGCGCGCCAAGTGCAGCGACACCTGGCGAAGGTTGCACCGCTGGAAACCTTTGCCAAACAGCTGCTCGAACCCGCAGTACGGCAATGGTATCGCGCACAGGCACTACCGTCAGTTGAGCAAGGCTGGCTGTGGGACAGCGCACGCCAGCGCGACATGAGCTGGCTGGAAGCGGCGCTGCAGAACTACCCCCCCGGCGCCGACGTGCGGCTGGCGCAATCGCGTCATGGTCAAATCCTGCCACTTGACGGCAAACGGTTCGTCGACGGCGTACGCTCGCTCGACATCGGCGGCCGCTATCAGCAGCAATTGCGGGACAATTACGCTAACGACAGCTTTCGCGCTCTGCTCGCCGACCATGATCGCACCGCCCTTGCCAGCGAGCTGGTTATCGCCGACCTGCGCGGCCTGCTCGATCCAAGCCGCGTCGCGCTGGGTGAGGCGCTGGTTCAAAACACCCAGGCGCTGCACCCGCTGACGGGCAAACCGACCACCCTGCAATGCAATGCTTTGCGCATATTCGACACAATCCTCCACGGCCCCATGCTGATAAGGCCGCAACCCGATGGCCGTGAGCAAGCCTGCATCCTTTATCTACCTGGCGAAGCGACGCCACTTCGCGGCTATCCGAGCGCACATCATGCGGCACAGGCACTGACCAAGCTGCTGCGCAACGATCGCTCGCGCGCGAACTTCAGCAGGTATGTTGCGCAGGCGGACCAACCACAGTTCTTCCAGCGTTTGAGCGCTACGCTGTTTCCGAGCTATCCCTACCGTCATCTTCATCCAAAGATGCCAATACTTCAGAAAGGGGACACGGTCAGCTGGATCGAGCGGATGTTCCCGCCAGTCGGCGCGATCTGGCAGGAGACGCTCGACGCGAATGCACGCTTACCGATGGAGCTCGTCGCCTGGGCGGGCGATTGCTTTGCGGCGCGCGCCAAACGCTCGGTGCAGAGGCTGCTGGCCGATGCCCGCGCACTCGCGGTGCCGACGGCCCAGCGCGACGCCGAAGCTTTGCAGGCGCAGATCGAACACTGGTTGAGTGTCGGGTTGACGGTACTCAACCTGGCCAGTTTGCCCTTGGAAATCCTGCAACTGCCGATGTTGGTCGTCGGCGGAGCGCAGCTGGTTGGAGAGTTCCTGGATGGCATCCACGCCGCCAATGACGCCGACGCCGATGCGGCGCTGCAGCACCTGTTCGCCATCATCCAGAGCCTTGTCCAGTTCGCTGCCATCGGTAGCGCCAGCGGTTTCAGCGAGCCGACCGGGGCGCTGAACGAGTGGTTGGCGGTAGACAACTCGAAAGGCAGCAGACTGTGGCGCGGGGATCTCACGCCGTTTGCACGCACCCCGCCCTGGCCCAAAGGAATGCCCTTGGCGAGTAGCGGGTTGCGCCACTGGGCTGGAGAACACTGGGTGCAGTTAGGTGAGCACGCCTTCGCGCTGGAAAGCGCGGACAAAGGTGGCTGGCGCCTGCAAGCTGCACCCGGTATCCGCCACCAACCCAGATTACGCGGCAGCAATGGGCAAGGCGCCTGGCTGCTTGAGCATGAAAACCCTGCCTCCTGGGACAGCGCGACACTGATGCGCAGGCTCGGCGCACCGACCGAGGGCTTGGACGACAACCACCTGCAATGGGCCCTGCAAGCCAGCGGGTATGACGCAAGCATGCTGCGCCGCCTGCATGTGGAGCACATGCCTGCCCCGGCGTTGTTGCTGGACAGCCTGGAAGCTTACGGCGCGCAGCCCCTTGCCGCACCCCGTTCGGCACCGCCGGGAGACGCCATGCTGGCCCGGCAATTTCCAGCTTTGAGCTCCCAAGCCCGCTGGCAAATCCTTTTCGAGGCGGCCGAGGCAGACCGGCAGATCCTCAAGGAAGGGGGTCGACTACCGTTAGCCATCGCTGAAACGGCCCGGCTGTATCAGCGCGAGGGAAGAATCAACCGGGCACTGCAGGCGTTTCATCAAGGCCAGGCCGAGCATCCGGATCGTGACCTTGTCGCGCTTACCTTGGCGCCACGGCTCAGCGCCTGGGACCCGACCCTCAGAATCGAACTGCGTCATCGTTGGCAGGAGGGTCAGTTGCTGATTGCCAGTGGGCCTGAGCAAAGTCCGGCAAGCATTGTGGTGCGTGATGCCCACGGTTACCGCCCGGTACAGGACGGCACACTGTCGATAGACCGGGTCGATGTGTTCCAAGCACTTTACGATGCCATGCCCGCCGCTCAGCGCGAGCGTATTGGCACGCCGAGCCACCTGCGCGATACGCTGTTCGACCTGGCCTGCGAAAACCGCGATGACGTCGCGGCTGCCTTGGGGATGACGCGGCTGCGCAGGCTGGTCACGCTCCCCACCCGCCTGCAGGATGGCAGGGTTGGCTACCTGCTGAGTGGTCGAGGCCAAGGCCGGTCTGCTGAGGATGAACTGTTCGACCGGCTGTACCCCGCCGACCCGCACGAAGATCGCGAGCCGCTGCGCCAGCGCCTGCGCGCCCAGGCCGGCGACGCTCCTGGTGCCTTTGCGGGCTTGCTCCAGGCCCAGCAGGCGGACTTCGAGCGACTCGATGCCAGCTTGCGTGCCTGGCTGGACGCGACCACCAACGATCCCGTCGAAACATTCGAGGTACGCCGCGCCGCTCGCAGCGAAGCCGCACAGCGCATCAGGCAGGCCTGGCGTGGTCAGATCAGGCCTCAAGCAGATGGCGGCCCCGAGCTATGCTCGCTTGAATTAAACGCTGAGCAGTTGGCCGAGCTACCCACCCTGACGATCCGCCTCGAACAGGTACGCGCCCTTGAAGTGACCCAGCTTCAGGAGCTGGACGAGAGCCATCTGGACGCGTTCCTGCGGGCGTTTCCCAATCTGCGGAACCTGACGCTGGCCTACGATCGCCTCAACGACCTGCCGCAGGCGCTGGGTGAGCTGCGCCAACTGCGCTCGCTTGACCTCACCGGCAATCGCTTGCACATCGACAACGCGCATAACCTCGGGGTGCTCACCCGGTTGTCCAGGCTTGAACGCCTGAGGCTCAATGGCGGCATTCAATCGATCGAGGCTTCCAGCCTGCAGCGCCTGTCATCCCTGCAGCATCTTAGCGTCCTGATGGCAGACACCAACTACCTGACCTTCGAAGCAGATCATTTTCAAGCACTGCAACAGTGGCCGGCCCTGCGCCATCTCAGCCTGATGCTGAACGACATCACCCTCACCGAGCAGAGCCGCGCCGCGCTGCACGGGCTCGACGGCCTGGAAACACTGTTTTTGAGCGACAACCCACTGGAGCTCGCTCCCGACATAACCGGCTGGCACCAGCTGCGCCGCCTCGACCTCGAAGATACGGCCCTCACCGATTGGCCGGCGGGAATCGAGGCATTGCTGCACAGAAGCCCCCTGCAATTGCGCGAAATCGACCTGAGCAGCAACCTGCTGACCGAGGCACCCGAATTGAGCACGAGCACATTCGCCGAGGCGATCCGAGCTGGCGAGGATGTGGAATACAACTTCAGCGACAATCCGTTTTCCGAGGCCGCGATGCAGCGCCTGGCCGATGCCGGCGTGACGCCGACCGCAACCCTGGCGCCATCCGGTGCCTGGCGCCCCACCTGGCCAGAACACCTGCAATCGCATGTCGCCACTACCGATCAGGACCCGCACTGGCAGCCGCTGTATGGCCTGTTCGAGCGCCTGCAGAACACCCCCGACTACATCAGTCATCCGCTCGCCATGAACCTGCGCATGCAACACGTCGTGACCACCCTGGCCGGCCTGGAGCCTGGGCTTCGGGACGTACCGGGCTGGGGCCGGGCAGCGTTGCAGCAACAGATCAACGACTTGCTGGAGGATGCAGGGCAGCACTGCGTCGACCAGGCCGAGCTGCTGTTCCAGCAGGTAGAGACGCAAACCACTGTCTGGCGCGCCGTGGCGACTGCACCTGAGCATACCCAAGACGTGCAGGTGGCAGTGGATACCGCCACTGCGCTGATGCGCCAACAGCGCCTGGATCTGCGCATCGGCGATCTGTTCAATGCCCGGGTGGCCAGGCGCCGCGCCCTCGCCACAGAGCAGGGCCAGGTTATCGGCACCACCGCACCGGCATTGGATGTGGACGATGACCTGGGGGACGCGCAGCTGACAGACCCCAACTTTCTGCTCGACGAGGTGGAGATGATACTGGACGCGCGGATGCAACTCGGTGAACGCCTGGCCCTGCCCGCCCAGCCCGAGCAGATCATGTTCGGCCACCTGGCTCAGCTTTCACCTGCTACCCTCGAGCGCCTGGCAGCGGGCGTGGAAACCTACGTCGACCCCACGCACCTCGCAGACTGGGCCGCCGAGCAGGCGTTCTGGCAAGCGTGGATGAGACGCTTGTACGGCGACCGCTTTTCCAGGCTGGCGAACCAATGGGCGGCAGCATCGGAGTACTTCGACACCTTGAGCGAATCAGGCCCTGCCGATATCGCCCATGACGGCCCAGCAGTACCGGCGCCATTCATCGATGCACTGCAAGCGGCTCACCCAGACATCGCATGGCGGCGCAATGGCGTACTGCAACGGGTCGATCTGGTATCGGGTCGCTATCCCGACGAGCAGGCCATCTACCTTGACGCGTCGCGCCTGCTGCTGCAGACCCGCGCCAGCGCCGAAGCGGCCCTGGTTGCTCAACTGACCGCACTCACCCTGAATCAGGGCTGACCCTCCCGGCATGCGCTAGCCTTGGTCGCCACCCTGCGCGGCGACCAAGGCGCCATCAGTCGATCACTTGCGCGCTGCCTCCCACGACTTCAGCAGCTCGTCGTAGCTGACCGTCTCACCCTTGGGCTTCTCGTTGGCCAGCTTCGGTTTCGGTGCCCCCGGCTGGTCGAACCAGTATTGCGCATCCTTCTCCGGGTTGAGCTTCGGCGCACAGGTGGCCTGGGCGTTGGAGCGTTGCAGGCGTTCCATCATTCGGTCCTGGTCACGGGCCAGGCCGTCCAGCGCCTCTTGCGGAGTCTTCTCGCCACTGGCCACTTCGGCGATATGGCTCCACCACAATTGCGCCAGGCGTGGGTAATCCGGCACGTTGGTACCGGTCGGTGTCCATTGCACCCGCGCCGGGCTGCGATAGAACTCCACCAGGCCGCCGAGCTTGGGCGCCAGGTCGGTCATGGCCTGGGAGTTGATGTCCGACTCGCGAATCGGGGTCAGGCCAACGATGGTTTTCTTCAACGACACGGTCTTGGAGGTGACGAACTGCGCGTACAGCCAGGCGGCCAGGCGCTGCTTCTCGGGAGTCGACTTGAAGAAGGTCCAGGAGCCGGTGTCCTGGTAACCAAGCTTCATCCCCTCCTCCCAGTACGGCCCTTTCGGCGAAGGTGCCATGCGCCATTTCGGCGTGCCATCGGCATTGACCACCGGCAACCCCGGCTTGGTCATGTCGGCGGTGAAGGCGGTGTACCAGAAGATCTGCTGGGCAATGTTGCCCTGCGCCGGCACCGGGCCGGCCTCGGAGAAGGTCATGCCCTGGGCTTCCTTGGGTGCATAGGCGCGCATCCAGTCGACGTACTTCTGCGTGGCATACACCGCTGCCGGGCCGTTGGTGTCGCCGCCACGGGTCACGCTGGAACCCACCGGGTGGCAATCCTCCACACGGATGCCCCACTCGTCGACCGGCAGGCCATTGGGCAAACCTTTGTCGCCGCCGCCGGCCATGGAGAACCAGGCATCGGTGAAGCGCCAGCCCAGCGAAGGGTCCTTCTTGCCGTAGTCCATATGGCCATAGACCCGCTTGCCATCGATCTCCTTGACGTCTTCGGTGAAGAACTTGGCGATGTCCTCGTACGCCGACCAGTTCACCGGCACGCCCAGCTCATAGCCGTACTTTTCCTTGAATTTGGCTTTGAGCTCAGGCCGCTCGAACCAGTCGGCGCGGAACCAGTAGAGGTTGGCGAACTGCTGATCGGGCAGCTGATAGACCTTGCCGTCCGGTGCGGTGGTGAAGGAAATGCCGATGAAGTCCTTCAGATCCAGGGTCGGCGAGGTGTAAGCCTTGCCTTCGTTGGCCATCAGGTCGGTGATCGACTCCACCTTGCCATAACGAAAGTGTGTACCGATCAGGTCGGAATCGTTGACCCAACCGTCATAGATGTTCTTGTCCGACTGCATCTGCGTCTGCAGCTTTTCCACCACATCGCCTTCCTGCAGCAGGTCGTGGGTCAGCTGAATGCCGGTGATCTCGCTGAACGCCTTGGCCAGCACCTTGGACTCGTATTCATGGGTGGTAATGGTTTCCGACACCACGTTGATCTTCATCCCACGAAACGGCTCGGCGGCCTTGATGAACCACTCAAGCTCGGCCAACTGTTGCTCGGGTGTCAGGGTCGAAGGTTTGAATTCACTGCCGATCCACTTTTTCGCCGCGTCCTGGTACTGGTCGGCCCACGCCGTACCCTGCACGCCGGCCATCACCAGCAACGCGGCCAGGGTCAAATGTCGCCGATTGTGTTTGTTATGGAACATTGTGATCTCCCGATTGAGTTATTCCCCGGAGCCGTCGCTCAGCCCCAGCGCAGCACCACCACAAGCCAGCCCAGCGACAGCAGCGAGGCCACCCACAACGGCCAGTCGCTGACCCCGACCACCAGCAAGTGCAGATAGGCGCTGACCAACAGGCCGATGAACAACCGATCGCCACGGCTGGTGACGATCGGCAGAAAGCCGCGCCGCTCCACGCAGGGGCGGCGCAGTTCGAACAGGGTCATGCACAACAGCAGCACCCCGACGGCGGCGAAGAACAGCGCCGTGGGCAAGGTCCAGGCCATCCACTCCATCGGTAACCCTCCTTACACCCGGCCGAGGGCAAAGCCCTTGGCCACATGGTTGCGGACAAACCAGATGACCAGCATGCCCGGCAGGATGGTCAGCACCCCGGCCGCTGCCAGCACGCCCCAGTCGATCCCCGAAGCGGACACCGTGCGGGTCATCACTGCGGCGATCGGTTTGGCGTTCACCGAGGTCAGGGTGCGCGCCAGCAGCAGCTCTACCCAGGAAAACATGAAGCAGAAAAACGCCGTGACGCCGATGCCGGAGCCGATCAGCGGGACAAAAATCTTCACGAAGAAACGCGGGAAGCTGTAGCCATCGATGTAGGCGGTTTCATCGATCTCCTTCGGCACGCCCGACATGAACCCTTCGAGAATCCACACCGCCAACGGCACGTTGAACAGGCAATGGGCCAGGGCCACGGCGATGTGGGTGTCGAACAGGCCGATGGACGAGTACAGCTGGAAGAACGGCAGCAGGAACACTGCTGGCGGTGCCATGCGGTTGGTCAACAGCCAGAAGAACAGATGACGATCACCGAGGAAGCGATAGCGTGAGAAGGCGTAGGCCGCCGGCAGCGCCACCAGCAGCGAAATCAGCGTGTTCAAGCACACGTAATAGAGCGAATTGATGTAACCGCTGTACCAGCTGGCATCGGTGAAGATCACCCGGTAGTTGTCGAGGGTGAACGCCTGCGGCCACAGGGTCAGGCCGCCGAGGATTTCGCTGTTGCTCTTGAACGACATGTTCAGCAGCCAGTAGATCGGCACCAGCAAAAAGAAGAAGTACAACAGCAGGACCAGCGTTTTGCGCGTGCTCATGGCCTAGTCCTTGTCGGCGTGGGTCATGGCTGTGTAGAACAGCCACGACACCAGCAGGATGATCAGGAAGTACACCAGCGAAAAAGCCGCCGCCGGCCCCAGGTCGAACTGCCCCACGGCCATGCGCGTGAGGGTCTGGCTGAGGAAAGTAGTGGCGTTGCCCGGCCCGCCGCCGGTGAGTACGAACGGCTCGGTATAGATCATGAAGCTGTCCATGAAGCGCAGCATCACCGCGATCAGCAGCACGTTCTTCAGCTTGGGCAACTGAATGTGCCGGAACACCGCCCAGGCCGAAGCCCGGTCGATGCGCGCGGCCTGGTAGTACACGTCGGGGATGGCACGCAGGCCCGAGTAGCACAGCAGCGCCACCAGTGAGGTCCAGTGCCAGACATCCATCACCAGCACGGTCAGCCAGGCATCGAACGGGTCGCCCGCGTAGTTGTAGCTAATGCCCAGCTTGGCCAGCGTGGCGCCGAGCAGACCAATATCGGCGCGGCCAAAGATCTGCCAGATGGTGCCGACCACGTTCCACGGGATCAGCAACGGGATGGCCATGACGATCAGGCACACCGAGGCCATGCGCCCCTTGGTCGGCATGGTCAGGGCTATGGCGATACCCAAGGGAATTTCAATCAGCAATACACAGGCGGAATAGATGAACTGGCGCAGCAAGGCGTCGTGCAAAGCTGGGTCGCGCAGCACCTGGCGGTACCAGTCGGCGCCGACGAAATAGCGGTTGGATTGGTCGAAAATGTCCTGCACCGAATAGTTGACCACGGTCATCATCGGCACCACGGCACTGAAGGCCACCAGCAGGAAAACCGGCAGCACCAGCCACCAGGCCTTGTTGTTCGGCACCTTGTTCATGGCCCGGCCTCCAGCAGCACGTCATCGACATACAGCATCAGCCACTGCGTCGGCAGGCTGACCCAGGCTTGCCCCACCGGCACAGGCCTGTCCTCGCCCAGGCGCGCCTTGAGCGTAACGCCGCCGAGCATCAGGGTGACGATGCGGTAGGTGCCCAGGTCCTCGATGTCCAGCACCTGCGCCGGGTAGGTGTCATCGAAAGGGCTGTCCCACAGTTGCACGAACTCCGGGCGGATGCCCACTTGCAGGCGCCCGCCCCCGGTTGCCGCCAGCCGCTCGCGCAAGCCCTCGGGCAAGGGCAGTCGAATATCGCCGAATGCCACCCCTTGCGCCTCTGCACGCACGTCGATCAGGTTCATGCCGGGGCTGCCGATGAAGTAGCCGACGAAGGTATGCCGGGGCCGCTCGAACAACTCGCGCGGGGTGCCGAACTGAACGATGCGCCCACCGTGCATCACCGCGATCTTGTCGGCGAAGGTCGAGGCCTCCAGCTGATCGTGGGTGACGTAAATCATGGTGATGTTGAACTGCTCATGAATCTGCTTGAGCTTGCGCCGCAGCTTCCACTTCAGGTGCGGATCGATCACCGTCAACGGCTCATCGAACAGGATCGCCGAGACATCGTCGCGCACCAGGCCACGGCCCATGGAGACTTTCTGTTTCTCGTCGGCGCTCAGGTTGCGTGCCTTCTTCTTCAACACCGCGGACAGGTCGAGCACCTCGGCGATTTCCTCGACCCGGCTGCGCACCTGGCCTTCGTCCAGGCCCTGATTGCGCAGGGGGAACGCCAGGTTGTCGAACACCGTCATGGTGTCGTACACCACCGGAAACTGAAACACCTGGGCGATGTTGCGCTGTTGCGGCGTGAGGTCGTTGACCGGCTTGCCGTCGAACAGTACCTGGCCATGTGAAGGCGTCAGCAGGCCCGAGATGATGTTGAGCAAGGTCGACTTGCCGCACCCCGAAGGCCCGAGCAAGGCATAGGCACCGCCCTGCTCCCAGACGTGTTCCAGCTCATGCAGGGCGTAGTCGCCCTCGGCGCTGGGCTGCCGGCTGTAGCTGTGCGCCAGTTGGCGCAAACGAATCTCGGCCATCAGGCACTCCTCGCCTGACGCAGGCCCGGTGCCTGCACCAGTGCCCCGGCGCTGTCGAAGATGAACAGCTTGTGGGTGGGGATGAACACGCGGATCGGCGTGTCCACCTGATACTCGTGCACGCCCGGCAGATGCAGGACCATCCGCCAGTGCTCATTACGGACGTGCAGGAAAGTCTCAGAGCCGCTGATCTCAGCCAACTCCACCAGCACCGCCAATTCCAGGTCATCGTCGTGGGTCGGCACCAGGGTGATGTGGCTGGGGCGCACACCGAAGCGGTAGTCGCCATCGCCCAAGCGCTGCAGGTCGGCGTTGCGGGCAAAGTGCACGGCCTGGGCCAGGCTCACCTCGTTGCCGTTGATGCGCCCGGGCACCAGGTTGATCGGCGGTTCGGAAAACAGCTCGGCAGCCAGCACGCTGCAGGGCCGCTGGTAAACCTCGGCGGTGGGGCCGCTCTGGATGATGCGGCCCTCGTGCAGGATCGTCGTGGTGCCGCCCAGGGCCAGCGCTTCGTTGGGCTCGGTGGTGGCATACACGGCGATGCAGTTGCGCGCCGCGAACAGCTCGCGCAGCTCTTGGCGAAGCCCCTCGCGCAGCTTGTAATCGAGGTTGACCAGCGGCTCGTCGAACAGGATCAATCCGGCATCCTTGACCAACGCCCGGGCCATCGCCGTGCGCTGCTGCTGGCCACCGGACAGTTCCAGCGGCAGTCGTTGCAGGTAGGGTTCGATGCGCAGCATCTCGGCAGTTTCCTGCACCCGACGACGGATTTGCTCATCGCCCAGGCGTGCCTGGCGCAACGGTGAGGCGATGTTCTCGAAAACGCTCAAGGTCGGGTAATTGATGAATTGCTGATAAACCATCGACACGTTGCGCCGGCGTACCGGCACCCCCGTGACGTCCTCCCCCGCCATCAGCACGCGCCCACGGTCCGGACGGTCGAGCCCGGCCATCAGGCGCATCAGGCTGGTCTTGCCAGCCAGGGTCCGGCCCAGCAGCACATTGAACGAGCCGGGTTCGAAACGCAGGGACGCATCGATGATCCAGGCCTGACCATCGACGCTGCGGCTGACCTGCTCCAACACCAAGGACATGGCGTGGCCTTCTTGTGATTATCGTGCGCCAGCCACAGCCAGTTCCGTGCCAGTTGCTCGCCGAGGCTCTGGCGCGGGGCTTCAACGCTGCACACCCGTCACCCGCCGCTGGCAACTGGACAGTTTCGCTGAACAGTTGAACAGCTGCGGGTTTGACAATGAACAAGCCTGGACAACACTGAACAGCGGTCGTCTGAAAACAACAATCACACAGGACAGGCCCATGGCCGCATCCGCTTCGACCCATGCCCAACTGATCCAGGCCTCCTGGGCCCGCTGCCGCGAACAGGGCCTGCAGCCGCAGAGCGCGCCGGATTTCGACTGCCTCACACGCACCGAACTCAACGCCCTGCTGGAACGGCGCGAAGCGCTGCTGCGCCTCACCCGTGAACAAGTGCTGCCGCAATACACCCACCTGTTGGGTAACGCCAGCTATCTGGTGATGCTGGCCGACGCCAGCGGCTGCGTGCTCGATACCTGGGGCTCGCGGCGCTTCGTCGCGGCGCAGCAACAGCATGCTTTCAACCCCGGTGCCCACTGGCACGAGCGCGGCGTGGGGACCAATGCCCTGGGCACTGCGCTGGTCTGCGCCGAGCCGATCCATGTCGGCCAGGAAGAGCACTTCCTGCGCCAGAACCGCTACCTCTCCAGCGCTGCGGCACCGCTGTTCGACGGCGATCGGCAGCTGGTCGGGGTGCTCGACGTGGCCAGCGACGGCTACCTGCCGGCGACCCAGACCCTGGGCCTGGTGCGCATGATGGGACAGAGCCTGGAGAACCGCCTGATCCTCGCGCAACATGCCGACCAGCATGCGCAGCTGCTGTTCAACAGCGCCTCCGACAACCTCGACAGCCCTTGGGCCGGGTTATTGGTGTTCGATGACCGCGGCCAGGTTCTGGCCGCCAATCACCGCGCTGACAGCCTACTGGGCGCCAATCCGCTGCAGCAAAATATCGAGCAGCTGTTCCAGATGCCGCTGCGCCAGTTGCTCGCCCATGCACAGCAGCAGCCCTTCCCCTTGCAAGCCGCCGGGCGCAACCGTTTCCATTGCCAATGGCAGGCACCTCGGCAAAGCCCCACGCGACCGGTACAGGGCGGGGCTGACCCGCGCCTGGAGAAAGCCCTGGCCCAGGCCAGCCTGTTGCTGGAAAAAGACATCCCGGTGTTGATCCAGGGTGAAACCGGGGTCGGCAAGGAAGTCTTCGTCGAAACCTTGCACCGCGCCAGCAGTCGCGCCCAGCAGCCGCTGATTGCCGTCAACTGCGCGGCGATCCCCACCGAGCTGGTCGAATCGGAGTTGTTCGGCTATGACAAAGGCGCCTTCACCGGTGCTCACCACAAGGGCAACCCGGGGCTGATCCGCAAGGCCGACCGCGGCATTCTGTTCCTCGATGAAATCGGTGACATGCCGCTGCCGACCCAGGCACGGCTGCTACGCGTGCTGCAATCGCGGAGCATCCAGCCACTGGGCAGCGGTGAGCCGGTAATGGTGGATATCCGCGTGGTCTCGGCCAGCAATCGCGACCTCGCCGAAGAAGTCCGCGCCGGGCGTTTTCGCCAGGACCTCTACTACCGCATCGCCGCCATGGCCGTGGTGTTGCCCCCGTTGCGTGAACGCAGTGACCGCCGACAATTGATCGAGCACCTCCATGCGCGTTATCGCGATCCTCAGCAGCCAAAGCATTTGCCGCACGCCATCATCGACCTGCTCGACCGCCACCCTTGGCCGGGCAATGTGCGCGAGCTCGTCAGCGTGATACAGGTGGCGCTGGCGTTGGCGGGTGATGCGCCAGTTAACGTCGAGCACCTGCCGGCTGGCTTTCTGGCCGAGGCACATGAGCTTCCCGTCGTGATAAACGGCAGTACCAATGAGGCGGACTTGCACGGCCTGCTCGAACGCGCCAATGGCAACCTTTCTGCCGTGGCCAGAGCACTGGGCATCAGCCGGACGACGCTCTACAAGCGCCTGCGCGAGCAATGATCGCAAGCCCGCAGCCGAATCGGCTGCCGCCCTTGAGAAATCAACCGGAGCGGCTGCCCATCGCAGCCACTTCAGCCAACATATACCCCCTCGCCCGCCGACAATATCCCTGCAGCCCACTCAGGAATCACCGCTGCAGGGAGAACCCCATGACCCGCTTCATCGATGTCCAAGACCTTGCCCGCCTGGCCAATCGCAAGGGCCTGGCCACCTGCATGGTGGAGATGGCCGAGTACATTCGCCAGGACTACCTGCGCTGGCACGATTTCGTGAAATGCCCCCGCCTGGCCAACCATTCCGACGACGGCGTGATTGAGTTGATGCCGGTTTCCGACGCCAGCCTGTACGCTTTCAAGTACGTCAACGGGCATCCAAAGAACACCCGCCATGGACTGCCCACGGTGATGGCTTTCGGTGCCTTGAGCGATGTCGACTCCGGTGCGCCGCTGCTGCTCAGCGAAATGACTCTGACCACGGCCCTGCGCACCGCCGCCACCTCGGCTCTGGCCGCACGTTACCTGGCGCGCGAAGACAGCCGCAGCATGGCGCTGATCGGCAATGGCTCGCAAAGCGAATTCCAGGCTATTGCTTTCAAGATGCTGCTGGGTATCGATGAAATCCGCCTGTACGACATCGACCCAGCCGCCACGGCGAAGCTGGTGGCCAACCTCTCGGGCCGGCCGGGGCTCAAGCTGATCGTTGCCAACTCGGTCGCCGAGGCGGTGCGTGGCGCTGATATCGTCACCACGGTCACGGCAGACAAAGCTTACGCGACGATCCTTACGCCAGACATGATCGAGCCGGGCATGCACCTGAATGCTGTCGGTGGGGACTGCCCCGGCAAGACCGAACTGCACCGCGAGATCGTCAAGCGGGCGCGGGTGATCGTCGAATACGAACCGCAGAGCCGGATTGAAGGCGAGATTCAACAGATGCCGGCGAAATCGCCGGTCACGGAGTTCTGGCAAGTAGTCGCTGGGCGTGTTCTAGGCCGTGAAAGTGCCGAGCAGGTGACCCTGTTCGACTCGGTGGGGTTCGCGTTAGAGGACTACTCGGCGCTGCGTTACGTGCTGGATACCGCACGAGCACTGGGGATTGGGAAGGATATTGCGTTGGTGCCGGCGTTGCAGGATCCGAAGGACTTGTATGCGCTGCTGCAACCACGGGTGGTGGGAATGCGCACATCCAGCGCCTGCGCCTGACTGGGTCTGCTTCGCAGCCCATTCGCGGGGCAAGCCCGCTCCCACAGAATTACCACTGATCTTGAGGACAGTGGTGATCCTGTGGGAGCGGGCTTGTCCCGCGAATGGGCCACATGACTTATAAAAGCGCCTACCCTATCCATGCCCCGTCTTCAAAGAAGCACAGCGCATGGACACCAAAGAGACGCTGGACCGCATCGACCTGGCGATCATCGACGTCCTGCGCGTCGATGGCCGCATCACCTTCGAAAAACTCTCGACCCTGGTCCACCTCACCCCGCGCCCGTGCCTGGAGCGCGTGCGCAAGCTTGAGCGGCGTGGCGTGATCCTCGGCTACGGCGCCATCATCGACCTGCAGAAAGTGTCCCCGGGCCTATCGCTGCTGGTGCTGGTGGCGCTGTCCGGCCAGAGCGGTCGGGCCGCGCAAAAGGCCTTCGAAGCCACCATGCAGGCCTGCCCCGACGTTCATGAATGCCAACTGATCAGTGGCCATTTCGACTACAGCCTGCGCGTGCGCTGTCGCGACATGGAGCACTACCGCGTGCTGAGCGAAAGCTGGATGAACGACGCCGCGCTGCACATCGACAAACTGGTCGCTCACCCGGAATTGGCCTCGGTCAAACGTATGGCGCTGCAGCCCTGACTCGCCACCGGTTGGCAGGCCAATTGCACCAATAGCGCGAGGCTTGGCAGAAGCGCCTGGCGACATGCGGTGGAAATGCACAGCACGCACCGAACTAGAGCTTGCCCAGCCAAATTGCCCCACAACTGGTCAGACCGGTAAGGCCAAAAACCCTTGCAATGTCGGATTTTTCGCGCTTTTATGGTCCGGCGCTGAACAAACCGGTAAGACCACAACAATAATGAAGTCCTGCGCTCTTTCGCCCCGTGCGGCACCGAAGCAAGGACACCGATCAGAGATCACTCCCATGCTCAAATGGTGCTCGCGTTCGATCTTCCTGCAAGTCGTGCTCGGCCTTGCCCTCGGCATCGCCTGCGGCCTCAGCTTCCCCGACCTTTCCCTGCAACTCAAACCCCTCGGCGACGGCTTCATCAAGCTGATCAAGATGCTCATCGGCCTGATCGTCTTCTGCGTGGTGGTCAGCGGCATTTCCGGTGCCGGCGACCTGAAAAAGGTCGGGCGCATCGGCCTGAAATCAGTGATCTACTTCGAAGTGCTGACCACCATCGCCCTGGTGATCGGCCTGGTGTTCGCCTTCAGCAGCGGTATCGGCAGCGGCGCCAATATTCACCTGGACCAGCTGTCCGCAGCCGACGCCAATGGCCTGGCCGAACGTGGCCAACATATCCATGGCGCCACCGCGTTCTTCATGGACCTGATCCCGACCTCTGTGGTCGGTGCCTTCGCTGACAACAACATCTTGCAGGTGCTGCTGTTCTCGGTGCTGTTCGGCAGTGCGCTGAACCTGGTGGGCGATTCGGCTGCCGGCATTTCCCGGCTGATCAACGAACTCAGCCACGTGATCTTCCGTATCATGGGCATGATCGTGCGCCTGGCACCGATCGGCGTATTCGGCGCCATCGCCTTCACCACCAGCAAATATGGCCTGGAATCCCTGCAGCACCTGGGTGGCCTGGTGGCGCTGTTCTACCTGACCTGCGCCGGCTTCGTGCTGATCATCCTCGGCACCGTGATGCGCCTTTCCGGCCTGAAGCTGCTGCCGTTCATCAAGTACCTGCGTGAAGAGCTGACCATCGTCCTCGGTACCGCCTCTTCCGACGCCGTGCTGCCGCAGATCATGCGCAAGCTCGAACACCTGGGTATCGGCAGCTCCACCGTGGGCCTGGTGATCCCGACCGGCTACTCGTTCAACCTCGACGGTTTCTCCATCTACCTGACCCTGGCCATCGTGTTCATTGCCAATGCCACTGGCACGCCACTGGCGATGACCGACCTGCTGACCATCCTCTTGGTGTCGCTGGTGACTTCCAAGGGTGCTCACGGCATCCCAGGCTCGGCGCTGGTGATCCTCGCCGCCACCCTGACCGCCGTGCCGGCGATCCCGGTGGTGGGCCTGGTGCTGGTACTGGCGGTGGACTGGTTCATGGGCATTGGCCGGGCGCTGACCAACCTGATCGGCAACTGCGTCGCTACCGTGGCCATTGCCCGCTGGGAAAAAGACATCGACCTGGAACGTGCGCAGAACGTGCTCGATAACAAACCCGGCTTCGCCCCGGCGTTGCGCAAACAGCCCAACGCCCATCAACAGGAATTCTGAGCCCACGAGGCCGGCGCAGGCGCCGGCCCTTTCAGGAGCGAACCGTGATCAGCTCATCGACCGTCGTCAACTCTGTGGTGGAAAAACTCCGCCAAGCCCTGGCCCGCGGCCAGTGGCGCACCGGCGACATGCTGCCCGGCCAGCGTGAACTGGCCGAACAACTGGGCATCAGCCGCCCCAGCCTGCGCGAAGCAGTGACCGTGCTGGAAACCCTGGGCCTGGTGCGCTCGCTGCCGGGCAAGGGCGTGCTGGTGCTCGACCCGGAAACGGCGCAGCTGGAACCGGCCGTCGACACCAGCGCCGCCGCCAGCCTGGCCGACGTGCTGGAGCTGCGCTACACCCTCGAACCGTTCATCGTCGGCCTGGTCGCGCAATCGGCCAACAGCCAGGACATCGGCCAACTGCGCCTGACCCTGATGGACATGCGCGAAGCCCTGGACGCCGATGACAGCGAAGCCGGGGCCAAGGCCTACATCGCCTTCCACGAGGCGCTGTTCGCCCTGACCACCAACCCGATCTTCCAGAGTGTGGTGCAGCAGACCGGCAATGCCCTCAAGCAGAGCGCCGAAATGCTGCGCAACTCACCCGAACACCTGGCCGCGCGGCTCAAGGAAAACGAAGCGGTGGTGCGCGCCATCCGCGACCGCAACAGTGCCCAGGCCAGCGCCCAGATGCGCCAGCACATCCTCGCCGAAGGCCAGCGCATGGGCATCGAACTGAACATCCCCGACGACCATCCGCGCCCCTGACCCGAGGACAGTGCCCATGACCGCCTGCGCCCCCCGCCTGCCTGCCCTGCTCGCCACCGGTGAAACCCGCCTGTCGGCCGAGCAGATCTACCCGCGGCTGTTCGATGCCATTCTCGAACAACGCCTGCCACCCGGCAGCCTGCTGCCCGAACAGGCATTGGGCAACGCTTTCGGCGTCAGCCGCACGGTGATCCGCCGGGTGCTCGGGCGCCTGTCGGACCAGCAAGTGGTGGTGCAGCGCCCTAGCCACACTGCACACCTGGCCGCACCCGATCCACAACAGGCGCGGCAAGTGCTCAGTGCCCGGCGTCTGGCCGAGACCACCTTGATCAGCCTGGCCGCCCAGCGCGCAAGGCCAGCGCAGGTCCGCCAGTTGCGTTCACTGGTCGAGCGTGAGCGCCAGCATCACGAACGCGGCGAGCGCTGCGCGGCCATTCGCCTGGGCGGCGAGTTCCACCTCAAGCTCGCCCAGGTGGCCGCCAATGCGCCGCTGGAGCGGTTCCTCAATGGCCTGGTGCCGATGACCTCGTTGATCATCGCCCGCTACGAATCACCCTGCTGCGACCACTGCGCCTGGGAGGAACACGCCGCGATCATCGACGCCGTCGAGGCCGGTAACGCCGCGGCCGCCCTGGCGCTGATGCACGAACACCTGGACCGCCTGGAAGAAAAGCTCGACCTGGGGCAGTGACGCGATGGGCTGCACGGCAGCCCGCCAGCGCCACCCTTATACTGCGGTAAACACCCCCAGCCCCGGAAGGCGGTCGCGTGAACCGGCGCATCCTTTTGCTGCTGTGCCTTCTGCTGGCCCTCGCTGCCTGCGCCGGCAAGCGCCCGCCTGCCCCACCGCCGCCTGCCGTGCTGACCCCCGCCGCCTGGCAACGCATCGACCAGGAACTGATCGACGCCTCGGTCGGCGCCGCAGGTTCTGCCAATGACTACGCACGCCGCTCGATGCGCGTGTGGAAAGAGCAGGTGCAACAACGTACCGAAAGCGATTTCATTCCGTGGTTCACCGGCTACTGGACCCAGCAATGGCTGACCCTCAAGGTGGCCTGGTACAAGCTCGACAGCGGCGAGGGCCGCGAGCCGGCGGAAAAACGCCTGGCCCTGTACCTGCAGGAGCAGTACCAGGAGCGGGTGATCGAACCGGTGGCCGAGCAGATCAACCCCGAGGGCATTCGCGACCGTGCTTGCGAGCTGTACCTGCAACTGTTCGGCCAGCAACTGCCGGCCATCATCCAGCGCTACAACGCCCCGGCCGACCAGCTCAGCCAGCGCCTCAACCGCATCCCCGCGATCAACCTGGGGCCACCGGCCGCGCGCAACGCCAGCCTCTATCAATTGCTCAAGGCCAAGCCGCTCGACCAGCAACCCGCCTGGGCGGCCCTGCGCGAGCACCTGCACCAGCAAGCCGCCAAAGGCCCCGGCAAGACCGACGTCGGCCTGTCATCGGTGGCCACCCGCGCCAGCGAAAAGCTCGGTGCCACCCTGGCCCCACGCGGCATCGCCAGCGCCGTGGCAAGCGCGGTGGGCAAGGTGGCCGGGGCGATGATTTCGATAGCGGCGGCGGGTTATGGCATGGTCACCCATGACCGCGAGCAGCCGGAGATGGTCGAGCAGCTGAGGGTGATCCTCAACGTCGCGCTGAACCAGGAATGGCAGGAGCTGATGGAGAACCGCCAGAGCGGCGCCATGGCGGGGGTTTACTACCTGTCGGGGCAGGTCGAGGACAGCTTGCTAGCCAGTGTGCCCAGGCCGCAGCAAGAGCAGCCGCAGCCGATCCAGCCTGCGCGACAGGAGCCTTTGCTGATTCGCCTGCCTCCTTAGTGGTTGCTCTTGCCGGCCTCTTCGCGGGACAAGCCCGCTCCCACAAGTATTGTGCTGCATTCAACACTTGTGGGAGCGGGCTTGCCCCGCGAAGAGGCCGGCAAGGGTTCACATCAAGCCGCAGCCATGGCCGATGTCGGCAAACCGAAGACCCGGTCGAACGCCCAGTTGTAGGCAAAGGTGTAGCAAGGCACCAGAATGATGAACGCCAGGTCCACCAGGAACGCCTCGACCAGGCTCATGTCCAGCCACCAGGCAATCAGCGGGATCAGGTACACCACCAAGGTCAACTGAAAACCGATGGCATGCCCCACTCGCCGCGCCACGCTGCGGCCACGCTTGGCCTGGCGGCTCTCCCAGTACTCGAACAGGCTGTTGTAGATCAGGTTCCAGAGCATGGCGATGGTGGTGATCATTACCGCCAGCGGGCCGGTATGCGAAGCCTGGGTGTCCGACAGGTAGGCCAGGCCCAAGGTCGACATGCACAGGCCGATCAATTCATAGAAAGTTACGTAGACCAGTTTGCGTTTCACTCCCTGCACGGGGTTTCCTCATGTGTCAAAAAGCCAAGGCGCGGGAGAATGCTTCAAACTTCTTGACAGATAAAGTCGGCAGCTTTCAGATTCACTGACAGGAGGCTGCCATGAACTTTTCCAGCGACAACATCCAGCTATTTCTCGCCGTGCTCGACCGCGGCTCGTTTTCCGCCGCTGCGCGCACCCTTGGCCGAGTGCCCTCGGCGGTCAGCATGGCGATCGGCAACCTTGAGGCCGAGCTGGGTTACGCCTTGTTCGAACGCGGCGCGCGCGAGGTTCAAGCCACCGCCCAGGCCCGGGCACTCGAACCACACGCCAGGCTGATCGCCGAACAACTCGGGCTGCTGCAGGTGCACGCCCTGGAATTGTCACAAGGGCTGGAAAGCAGCCTGACCCTCGCCGTGGTCCCCGATATCGACCACCGCCCGCTGCTGGCCGCCATCGCCGGGCTCGGTGAGCGCTATCCGTTGCTGGACATCCAGATGCTCAGCGCTCCGCAAGAAGAAGCGTTGCAGTTGCTCGACAGCGGCCGCGCCGACCTGTGCATGGCCTTCGCCGGTCTGCAGGTCGATGCTCGCCGGGGGTTTCAGCACATCGGCATGGAATCGCTGGTGGCTACCTTGTCACCCGCCCATCCGGCGTTGCTCGACGGGCGCATTCACTATCTGGAAGACTTGATCAACGTGCGCCAGATCCTGGTGCGCAGCCGCGACCTGCCAATGGCCGACCCACGCGCACTCATTGGTGCCACGCACTGGTCCACCGACAGTTTCGATTTCGCCCTGCAAATGGTCGAAGCCGGCCTTGGCTGGGGTGACCTGCCGCTGGCCCGGGTGGCACCGCTGATCGACGCCGGGCGCTTGGTACGCCTGCACTTTCGCAATACCCGCAATGAGCTTGAGTTGCCGATTCATGCCTTTTGGCGCAAGCAGCAACCGTTGCGTCAGGCCGCACGCTGGCTGATCGAACAGCTAGCCAAACGCTAGCGCACCGTCCGTCGAAAGCGCTTCGCTTTGCAGCGCCAAGCGCTTCAATTTTCCAGGCCAATTGCCGATATCACGGAGGACAGGACCCGCCATCGCGCCACGAGCGTGCGGCGCCCTACCCTCCCTGGCTCAAGGTCTCGAAACATGAACCTGAAATTCCGCCACAAGATCCTGCTCAGCGCCTGCGGCGTCGTGGTGCTGGCATTTGCCCTGTTCACGCTCTACAACGATTACCTGCAACGCAACACCCTGCGCCAGAACATCGAATCGTCGGTGCAACAGTCCGGCGCGCTGACAGCGAGCAGTGTGCAGAACTGGATGAGTGGGCGCATTCTCGTCCTGGAAAACCTGGCTCAGGACATCGCCCAGCAAGGCGCTGGCGACACCCTGGCAGGGTTGATCGAGCAGCCTTCCTACACGCGAAACTTCCTGTTCACTTACCTCGGCCAGGCCAACGGTGTATTCACCCAACGCCCCGACACACAGATGCCGGCCGGCTACGACCCGCGCCAACGGCCATGGTACGGGAGTGCGGCAAGCGCCGGGCAAACCGTGCTTACCGCCCCCTACCAGGGCGCCGTCGGTGGGCTGATGGTAACCATCGCCACGCCGGTCAAAAGCAAGCAGAACGGCGAGCTGATCGGCGTGGTCGGCGGCGACCTGACCCTCGACACCCTGGTACAGATCATCAACTCGGTCGACTTCGGCGGCATCGGCCACGCCTTCCTCGCCGACAGCAGCGGCCAGGTCATCGTCAGCCCCGACAAAGACCAGGTGATGAAGAACCTCAAGGACATCTATCCGGGCTCCGGGCTGCGCGTCTCTGCCGAGCTGCAGGATGTCACCCTCAATGGCCAGCAGCGGCTGATTGCCTTCACCCCGGTGGCCGGCCTGCCTTCGGCCCAGTGGTACATCGGCCTGTCGATCGACAAGGACAAGGCCTACGCCGCACTCAGCCAGTTCCGCACCTCGGCGATCATCGCCATGCTCATCGCCGTTGCCGCCATCGCCGGCCTGCTGGGCCTGCTGATCCCGGTGCTGATGCGTCCGCTGACCACCATGGGCCGCGCCATGCGCGACATTGCCGAGGGAGAAGGCGACTTGACCCGCCGCCTGGATGTGCAGAACAAGGACGAGTTCGGCGAACTGGCCACCTCGTTCAACCGCTTCGTCGAACGTATCCACACCTCGATCAGCGAAGTGTCGTCAGCCACACGTCTGGTGCACGACCTGTCGGAAAAAGTGGTCCACGCCTCGAACGCGTCGATCACCGGCTCCGAAGAGCAGAGCATGCGCACCAACAGCGTGGCGGCGGCGATCAACCAGCTGGGCGCCGCCACCCAGGAAATCGCCCGCAACGCCGCCGATGCCTCGCAGCATGCCAGTGGTGCCAGCGAACAGGCCAATGGCGGACGGCAAGTGGTCGATGAGGCGATCAGCGCCATGACCGCGCTGTCGCAGCGCATCAGCGAGTCGTGCGAGCAGATTGAAACGCTGAATGCCAGCACCGACGAAATCGGCAAGATTCTCGACGTGATCAAGGGCATTTCCCAGCAGACCAACCTCTTGGCACTCAACGCCGCCATCGAGGCCGCCCGTGCCGGTGAGGCTGGGCGTGGCTTTGCCGTGGTCGCCGACGAGGTGCGTAACCTGGCGCACCGTACCCAGGAGTCGGCCGAAGAGATCCACCGCATGATCACCAGCCTGCAGGTCGGTTCCCGCGAAGCGGTGCACACCATGAACACCAGCCAGGTGTCCAGCGAACAGACCGTGCAAGTGGCCAACCAGGCCGGTGTGAGGCTGGCCAGCGTCACCCAGCGCATCGGCGAGATCGATGGCATGAACCAGTCGGTGGCCACGGCGACCGAAGAGCAGACTGCAGTGGTCGAGAGCCTGAACCTGGACATCACTCAGATCAACGCCCTCAACCAGCAAGGGGTGGAGAACCTCAACCAGACGCTGCAGCATTGCGATGCGCTGGCGCAGCAGGCCGGGCGCTTGAAGCAGTTGGTGGGCAGCTTCAGAATCTGAGCCAAACCCCATCGTCGGCCTGCCGGCGATGGGGTGGTTATAACCTAATAACGAACAAGTCTATTTGGCTATAAAAAACTATCTATATGCTGGCACCCATCCGATAACGGGCAAAGCTGGGCGGTCGAGTAGCGTATGGATGTAGGTTCTTTCGGTTTCACCCTTGCCGGATTGGTTGTGGGTTTCATCGTCGGCATGACCGGCGTCGGTGGCGGCTCGCTGATGACGCCGATCCTGTTGTGGTTTGGCATCAACCCGGCCACCGCCGTTGGCACCGACCTGCTCTACGCCGCCATTACCAAGGCCAGTGGCGTCTGGGTCCATGGCCGCAACAAGAACATCGACTGGAAGATCACTGGCTGGCTGAGCCTGGGCAGCGTCCCGGCTGCCGCAGTGACGCTGTGGTTCCTCAGCACCCTGCACACCGACACCTCGGCGCTCAACGCCATCATCAAGCAAGGCCTGGCAGTGGTGTTGATCCTCACTGCGCTGGCGATCCTGTTCAAGTCGCGCCTGCAGGCGTTCGCCAATCGCCATGCCGGTGATCATTACCACCTCAGCGACCGCAATTTGAACATCCTCACCGTGCTGACCGGCGTGATATTGGGCGTGATGGTCACGCTTACCTCGATTGGTGCCGGCGCGCTGGGTACCGTGGCGCTGTTCCTGCTCTACCCATTCCTGGTCACCCGCCGCCTGGTCGGCACCGAGATCGCCCACGCCGTGCCACTGACGCTGGTTGCCGGCCTGGGGCACGCCGGCATGGGCAACATGGATTGGTCGCTGCTGGGTTACCTGCTGCTCGGCTCGCTGCCGGGTATTTACCTGGGCAGCCACCTTACTGGGCGGATTTCCGACCGCGTGCTGCGCCCTTGCCTGGCTACGATGCTGCTGCTGATCGGCTACAAATTGGCGTTTTGAAGTCTGGGTGCCAGTCGTGAGATTTGTGGTGTCGCACAGATCGAGCGCCGCGCGGGCGGCGCTCGATTTCGAGAACGCTAAAAAACGTACGACAGGCACCTTCCAGCCCTCACCCTCTCTCAAGCCAAAATCATCCGACCCGTAAACGCCACTGCCCGGTAAAACTCAGCTCAAGACGAGACAACGGCAACACATCGATTCGCCCAGAGGCCGACATCGGGCAACCCAGCACCTGCACCATCACCGCACGAATCACCATCGGGTGCGTCACCGCCAGCCACTCGCCCGGGGTATCGAACGCAGCCAGCCAGCCCGCCATGCGCTGGCACAGTGCGGCGAACGACTCGCCGCCATGGGGCGCACTGTGCGGATCCTGCAGCCACAACGCCAACGCCTCAGGTTGCTCGTCCTGCAACTGCTTCAGTGCAAGGCCTTGCCAACTGCCCAGGTCGCAATCGGCCAGCACCGGCTCGATCTGCACCTGGGTCGAAAACCACGCCGCCGTTTCCCCCGCGCGCCGCTCAGGTGCAGTCAGCACGTGCACGTCGGGCAGCACCACAAATGGCTGTTCGCCCAGCGCCAAGACACTGTCCTGGGGACGGTGCAGGCGCCCAGTCTTCTGGGCCTGGGTCAGGGCATGGCAGATCAGCGTCAGGCGTATGGCTTTCACCAAAAGGCTTCTTCGAAAGGTTGGGCCGACTGGTTTATCACGCCAACCGGTTTTTTTCCGCAACAATGTCGCAACGAGTGAGGAACACTGCGTTACGATCGTCACTCCAACTAGGCGAAATGCCACCAAGAGCCCCCCGATGCCCGCCAGCCCCTCCTCTCCCAGTCCTTTGCTGCTCGCCCTGCGCGAAGGCACCCGTGACTGTCACAAATCACTGGAAGCGCGCCTGCCCTTCTTCGACGCTGGCTTCAATATCGCCGCCTACAGCCGGCTGATCCAGGCGTACTATGGGTTTCACGCTCCGCTGGAAGCGTGCTTGGGTGGATATCAGGAGCCCATTCGCGCCAAGACACCTGCACTCACCCTGGATCTGCAAGCACTCCAATTGACCGCTGCCGATATCGACGCCTTGCCCTTGTGCCAGGCGCTACCCGTCATCGACAACGAGGCGAGCGCGCTGGGCGTGATGTATGTGCTGGAAGGCTCGACCTTGGGCGGCCAAGTGCTGAAACGGGCGATGGCCGAACGCTTCGGCATCGACCCCGCAAACGGTACAGGTTTTTTCGACGTTTACGGCGCCCTGACTGGCAACTACTGGCGCAGCTTCCTCGATCGGCTCAGCCAGGCATCGACCACTCCAGCGGCGCAAGCGGCCACCGTGCAGGCCGCCATCGAAACCTTCGAGTCCTTCGAACACTGGCTCGGGCAACGCCAGGTACTGAACTGACGTGTGGGTGCCGGCGCGCGCTCAGGCAAAGGCCTGCAGCACGCCCCACGCTGGCACCAGCCCTGCCAATCCCACTGCAACGCGTGGCCAATAGGGCAACAACGTCACCAGCCCCAGCCCCGCCAGCGACATCACCGCGAACCATGCCACCGCCCCCATCCCCCAGCCCCAAGCCTGGGCGCAAAGCAGCAGGCTGACCAGCAGCGCCAACCATCCTGCTGCGCGCAAGATAACGCGCAACAGCGGTGGGCAGGCCCTGCTCCATACTTGCTTGTAATGCCGCTCCAAGCCCTGGCAAAGCCCAAGCATCCCGGCGTAAGCGAACAGCACGCCACCTGTGACCAACATCATCATGCGCCCGCCTCCACGCTTCGCCCGGCCCTGCCTTTAAGGGGCGCCGGCACTGCCTGCTGCACGCGCCACGCCACCACGCCGAGCAGGAAACCCAGCACCAGAGCACAAGCCACGACACCCAGGCGCAAGGCATCACCCATCCCACCGAACGACCCGAGGCCAACGCACAACAGTGCGGTCAGCCCCAGTTGCTCGACCCACGCCCGGCGCGCCGGCCTGACACCCGCATGCAGCAGCGCCAGCAGCCATACGCCAAAGAACGCGCGCACCTCCCAGGCTTCGCGCTGCGCCAGCTCGACCGGCAGCAACCGGCTGGCCCACAGCAAGCCCACGCAGGCCAGCAACAGCCCGGTGATGAAGCCGACATTGCACACCTCGGCCACCCGGTACCAACGTCGCGCCGCTGCGTCCGCGCTGGCCGTGGCGTATTTGCGTCCCCGCTTGACGCAGAACAGCACCAGGCCACTGGCGATCATCACACAGCTGATCACCCCGCAGACGAAGTACAGCCAGCGCATCGGGTAACCACCGAACTGGGCGAAATGCAGGCCGACCATCACCCGCTGGGTCAAGGGAGCCGCGCGCCATTCGCTGACGTCGCTGAGCAGTTGGCCGCTGACGCCGTCGAAGACCATCGCCTGACCCTTGGACAAGGCGATGCGATTGCCCAGTTCCGGGCGAATTTCGATGCGTGCCGCGGCGGTGTTGGGATTGCGAATGTTGAAGCCGGCGATAGGCCCCAGGCGAGCCTCGGCCTGGGCCAGCAGCGGCAGCACATCGGTCAGTTGACCCGGCTGTTTGGCCAGGCTGCGCGGCTGCTCCACCCTAGCGTTGCCCTGAGCCTGGAAGTAGGCGCGGTTGTCACCGGCAAACAGCGCATCGATTCCCGCCGGGATATAGATGAGCATGAAGATCACCAGGCCGGTGTAGGTGATCATCAGGTGGAACGGCAGCAACAGCACCGCGCTGGCGTTGTGAAAGTCCAGCCAGGAGCGCTGGCCCTTGTTTGGCCGGAAGGTGAAGAACTCCTTGAAGATCTTCTTGTGAATGACGATGCCGGTGACCAGCGCCGCGAGCATCACCAGCGCCAGCGCGCCGACCACGAAGATGCCCCAGTTGCGTGGCAGGTCGAGGGTGAAGTGGAAGCGGAAGAAGAAATTGCCACCGACGCTGTCACGCACCTCGATGGCCTCGCCGGTGAGCGAGTCGAGCTGCACGCTTTCGCCGTGGCGGCGGTCGCCGGTGGACACGCGCAAACCTGGCGAGCGCTCGGTGGGCAGGCTGACGCCCCAGTTGCCAGCCTGCGGTTCATGTTGCTGCAGATAGGCGATGGCACGCTGCGCGGCCTCGGCCTGGGTCACCTGATGAGCCGGGATTTCCGGCTGCATCCAATGATTGAGTTCCTTGTCGAACACCGCCAGGGTGCCGGTGACGAAGATCGCGAACAGCAGCCAGCCGAAGATCAGGCCGCCCCAGGTGTGCAGCCAGGCCATCGATTGGGTGAAGGTGTTTTTCATGCCAGCCACTCCAGAGCCTGCGGCCAGAAGCCGACCAGCGCCAACGGCGCGGCCACCGCCAGCGGCGCCCAGGCGCGCAGGGCGTCACGGCTGGCGAAGGCCCAGAGGATGGCGGCGGTGTAGAAGATGAAAGACGGCAAGGTCGCGGCGATGACCGCGTCGGCGGGGGCCAGTGGCAGCAGTCGGGCCAGGCAGGCGCTGGCGGCGTAGCTGAAGGCATAGCCGCCGAGCAGCGCGGCGCCGCTGCGGGAGAGGATCTGCAGCCAGGCTTTTTTGTTGTTCATTGAGGTTTCCTCGGGGGCTGCTTTGCAGCCCATTCGCGGATGAATCCGCTCCTACAGGGCACCGTGTTCTGTAGGAGCGGATTCATCCGCGAATGGGCCGCAAAGCGGCCCCAGCATCAGAACGAGATATTCAGCGAAGCGAACACCGCCCTACCCGGCTGGTTATAGGTGTTGGCCCCCGAACTGCTGGCATTGCCGCCGCGGTAGATCTGCTTGTCGAACACGTTGTTCACACCCACCCGCACGTCATAGTTGGCGTTGAACTTGTACCCGGCGCTCACGTCCACCAGCCCATAGGCCTCGACATCCTGTTGCGCCTCGACGTCGTAGTCTTCCTGGGTCCGGTAGTTGTAGCTCGGCGACTTCTGCTTGCCGTAGTACGTGCCCGCCACCTGGAACGACAGCTTGTCGGTAGCGCGCCAGTCCAGCGTGCTGTTGACGGTGTACTCGGGGATCACCGACAGCGGCTCGCCGGTCTCGCGGTTGTCGTTGTCGAGCATCCAGGTCAGGTTGGTGTTCCAGTCCAAAGTCGGCGTCAGCTCGACGAACAGGTTGCCCTCGATGCCTTCCACCCGCGCCTCGCCTGCGTTCTCCCACTGGGTCACGCGGCGGCCGCTGTTGATGGTGTAGAGCACATCGGTATCACCGATGATCTTGTTCTTGTAGTCGTTGCGGAAGTAGGTCGCGCTGGTGCGCCAGGTGCCGCGGTCATACAGCAGGCCGATCTCCTTGTTGACGCTGATTTCCGGCTTCAGGTCGGCGTTGCCCTGCAAGTAGCAGCCACCGGAGTTGGTCTGCTGCACGCTGCAGCCGTTGCCACGGCTGTAGAGCAGGTAGTTGGGGTTGGACTGGTACAGGTTCGGAACCTTGTACGCCCGGGCGATACCGCCCTTGAGCGACAGTGCATCGGTGAGCTTGTGCGACAGGTTGAGGCTCGGGCTGAAATTGTCGCCGAAGGTTTCATGGTGATCGAAGCGCAGGCCAGGGGTCACGGTGGTATCGCCAATGATGATGTTGTCTTCGACGAACAACGCATAGCTCTTGGCGGTCATCTTCGAGTTGCCGCGGTCGAAGCCGCTGATCACATCGCTGCCACCCCCGCTGGGGTCGAAGCTCTGCGGGCGCAACGAGCCCTGGTCGTTGAGCGACTCGTACAGGTATTCGCCGCCCAGGGTCAGCACATGCTCGGTGCTGCCCATCGCGAACGGCAGGTTCACCTCGCTGCTCAGGCGCGTGTTGCGCAGCCGCGACATGGCCGCGCCGCTGTCGTTGATCGCACCCTCCGGGCCACCGGCCAGGCCTTCGTTGAGGCGCCAGTTGCGCACGTACTCGTAGGCCAGGCTGGTCTTGCTGGTGCCCCAGGTGAAATCGCCCAGGTGGGTCAGGTCGTAAGTGTTGCGCTGCATGACGTTGGTTTCGTGGCCATACAGACTGTTGATCAGGTCGGGGTTGCCGCCACCGTTGCTGTTCATGGTGTCGCCGGCATAGATGTTGCCCTGGCGGCTGTAGCCGGCGCTGGCTTCGAGGCGGTGCTCGTCGTTGAGCTTCCAGCTCAGCAGGCCGTTGATGTCTTTGTTGCGCACACCCTCGCGGCCTGCAACCAACGCGCTGTTGGCGTGGTCGGCGTTGATGTCGAGGTCGTCGGCGTCGGTCTTGGCCAGGCCGCCGTACAGGCGGAAACCGAGGTTGTCGGTGAGGCCGCCGCCCAGGTTGAAGTTGGCGCGGCGGCTGACGCCTTCGGCGCTGTCTTCCGGCATTTGCGTGAAGAGGTTGAGGTTGCCTTTGAATTCTTCGGTGGGGCGTTTGGTGATGATGTTGACCACCCCGCCCATGGCGCCCGAGCCATAGCGCGCGGCTGCCGGGCCACGGAGGATCTCGATGCGCTCGACCGCTTCGGCCGGCACCCAGTTGGTTTCGCCGCGGGTATCGCGGTCGCCGTTCCAGCCGTAGCGCACGGCGTTGCGTGCGCTGGAGGGTTTACCGTCGATGAGGATCAGGGTGTTCTCAGGACCCATGCCGCGCAGGTCGATCTGCCGGTTGTTGCCGCGCGCGCCGCTGGCGCTGTTGCCGGTCAGGTTGACCCCCGGCTCGCGACGGATCAGCTCGGACAGGTCATTGGCCGGTGGGTGGCGCTTGATGTCTTCGGCGGTAATGACCGACGAGCCCAGCGCCTGACGCGCCTCGCGCTCGGCGGTCACCAGCGTGTCCTGGATCACCAGCGCGTACTCGGCGACCGGCACTTCCAGCACCTCCCCGGTGCGCCGCTCTTCGGTTTCAGCCGCGGTCGCCATCATCGCCGGCGACGCCAGCGCGACGAACGCCAGGGCCAGGCTGTTGGGTGAGGTTCTGCACTGCATCGACACATCTCCTGCTATCGGTAAGCGAAAAGGCACATCCCTGCCAGGAAGCCGGGGGCCCTCGCCCACCGGCCCCGCAAACACTGCTTGGGGGCCAACAGGGTTGGTAAATATAGTGATTCTCAATTGTGGATAAATCTTATTTACGAAACTTACATGTTTGTAACGGAACTTTTCAGAGCTTGAGGGCGCCCGTGTACAGTCACGTCACCCCTTTTCACTGCGTCGAGACAATATCTTCATGCTCCCAGCCGCGTTGATATTCCTGTTCACCTTGACCCTGGTCATCTGGCAACCCAAAGGCCTCGGCGTAGGCTGGAGCGCCACCCTCGGCGCTGTTCTGGCGCTGGTGTTCGGCGTGGTATCGCTGCACGACATTCCGGCGGTGTGGGCGATCATCTGGAACGCCACCGCCACCTTCATCGCCCTGATCATCATCAGCCTGTTGCTGGATGAAGCGGGCCTCTTCGAATGGGCGGCGCTGCATGTGGCGCGCTGGGCGCGGGGTGACGGGCGACGGCTGTTCGCCTTCATGGTGCTGCTGGGGGCGGCGGTGTCGGCGCTGTTCGCCAACGACGGCGCGGCGCTGATCCTCACCCCGATCGTCATGTCGATGTTGCTGGCGCTGCGCTTCTCGCCTGCAGCGACCCTGGCCTTCGTCATGGGCGCGGGGTTCATTGCCGATACCGCCAGCTTGCCGCTGGTGGTGTCGAACCTGGTGAACATCGTCTCGGCGGATTACTTCAACCTCGGGTTCAACGCCTATGCCGCCGTAATGGTGCCGGTAAACCTGGTGGCAGTCGCGGCCACGCTGCTGGTGCTATGGCTGTATTTTCGCCGCGACATCCCGCTACGCTATGCCCTCGATGACCTCAAGCTGCCGGCCATGGCCGTGCGCGACCGCGCCACCTTCCGAGTCGGCTGGGTGGTCTTGCTGGCGTTGCTGGCCAGCCTGTTCGTGCTGGAGCCCATGGGCATCCCGGTCAGTGCCGTGGCCGCAGCCTGCGCGGCGGTGCTGTTCGCCGTCGCCGCACGCGGCCATGTGATCGCCACCCGCCGCGTGCTGCGCGAAGCGCCGTGGCAGATCGTGGTGTTTTCATTGGGGATGTACCTGGTGGTCTACGGTCTGAGGAACGCCGGCCTGACCGACTCCCTCACCCATGTGCTGAATGGGCTGGCCCAGCACGGCGTGTGGGCCGCCTCGCTCGGCACCGGGCTGATTGCGGCGCTGTTGTCGTCGGTGATGAACAACCTGCCCAGCGTGCTGATCGGCGCGCTGTCGATTCAGGCCAGCGAGGCGCAGGGGGTGGTGCGCGAGGCGATGATCTATGCCAACGTCATCGGCTGCGACCTGGGGCCGAAGATCACGCCGATCGGCAGTCTGGCTACGTTGCTGTGGCTGCATGTGCTGGCGCGCAAGGGGGTCACGATTGGTTGGTGGTATTACTTCAAGGTCGGGGTGTTGTTGACGGTGCCGGTGTTGCTGGTGACGTTGGCGGCGTTGGCGGTGCGGTTGAGCCTTTGAGATTGACGGGGCTTCTTTGAAGTCCCTGGCCGTGTCGGCAACCACTCGATACAACCCCACGCTTCCTGATATTGACCATTCCAAGCAAAATCTCTACGTCAAGGACGTAGGGATGCAGTATGCTGACGATCATTGAGGCACCACTTTTCTCACGGCAATGGCCCGATTACTGGACCGCAGAAGAGCACGGGGCATTCATGTCCTTCCTTGCAAATGAACCTGATTTACATGGCCCAGCTTGCCGACGGTTCGTTGGTTGCCCTGCTGATTTACTGTAAAAGCGCCACCGAGAACATACCCGCGCACGTGCTGCGCAAGATTGCGAAGGAGCTCAACCATGCCCCTGACTGAAAAAGAACTGATGCTGCGCGATGCCACCCGCAACATTGGCGAAGAATTGCTGGAGTCCATCCGCGACGTGAAAGCGGGCCGCTATGGCGCGGTGCACCAGGTGGAAGTCACCGAAGCCGCCGAGGCTCGGAGCAGAACTGGGCTTTCTCAACTTAAGTTCGCCGAGTTACTGGGCGTATCGGTGCGTACACTTCAAGAGTGGGAACAAGGGCGGCGCATGCCATCTGGGGCAGCCCGGTCGCTGCTGCACATCGCGGCTTCTCGCCCGGATGTGTTTCGTGAAGTTCTTCAGGCTCGTTGACCGGCTTTCGATCCTCATCTCACTTCACTTCGCTACCAGAATGGGCCGCATCTGCGGCCCTTACAGCAACCCCTACCCGTGTTCCATTCCTGGAAGCACAGACTCTGGCTCATGTCACCGCACAGCGCGTAAAAACAGGTAACGGTTTCATCTTTGGCAGTGCTGTCATCATGAGTTCGGGTCGTGGCTACGCACGCTGAAGGTCACCACGCCCCAGATCATGAAGTCGTCACCCTCCATGATGTAGCGTGGCGCGAAGCGCGGGTTTTCCGAGCGCAACAGCACCTGCCCACCGACCTGCTGCAGCCGCTTGCACAGCGGCTCGCCGTTGACCGCGGCAATCACGATATGACCATGGCGGGCGTCGATCGAGCGGTCGACCAGCACCAAGTCACCGTCGAAGATGCCAGCACCCTGCATGCTGTCGCCGTCTATCCTGACCAGATACATGTGCGGCGCGCGCAGGTTGAACAACTCGTCCAGCGAGATGGGTTGTTCCATGTGGTCCGCAGCTGGCGAAGGGAAGCCCGCCGGCACATGAAACAGGTAGCGCGACACGGCAACGCTGCCGCCAGAGAGGGGACCCAGGATGCTAGGCATGACACGACCCTTGAAAATAAGCTGTATACATATACAGTAAATGGTGTGCCGGGCATCCGGCAATTTGGTTGTAGGAAATTTCGACAAGCGGGGGTACATACCATGTGCGGAAGCTTCGCCCAGTGTCAGGGCCTGGCTGACTACCTGCGTGAACTGGGCGCCGAGCAGGATGTGATCAGCGGCTACGATAATGTGCCCATCGGCCGCTACAACGTGGCACCCGGCAGCCGCGTACTGATCCTGCACAACGCCGCCGATGGGCTGCGCATCGAGCCGTGCCACTGGGGCTGGGCGCCGTTCTGGGCCACCGGCCAACGGCCAGCGCCGATCGATGCGCGGGTGGAAACCGTGACCACCGGCAAGTTCTTCAAGGCCCTCTGGCCACAAGGGCGCGCCTTGGTCATGGCCGATGGCTGGTACGAATGGGTGACCGACCCACAGGACCCCAAGCGCAAGCAACCCTGCTTCATCCGTCTGAAAAGCCGGGCACCGATGTTCATGGCGGCACTGGCTCAGGTGCGTGCGGGGCTGGAGCCGAACGAGGGGGATGGGTTCGTGATCATTACCGCGGCGAGCGACGAGGGGATAGTCGATATCCATGACCGTCGGCCGCTGGTGCTGGGGGCGGCGGATGCGCGGCAGTGGATCGACCCCGATGTGCCTGCCGCAGCGGCCGAACGGCTGGCGCGTGAGCGGTGCTTGCCGGTGGAGGCGTTCGAATGGTTTGCGGTGGATACAGCGGTCAGCTCTGCCCCTTCATTTCGTGATACAGCCCTGAAATTGTAATGGCTGTGCCGGGCCTTTCGCGGGGCAAACCCGCTCCCACAGGTACCCCACTGATCTCAAGAACAATGAGGTACCTGTGGGAGCGGGCTTGCCCCGCGAAGAGGCCGGGGCAAGCAACCTAAACCTGCAGCTCGACCTCCGGCCGTTGCTCCAGCAGCGACCAACCCCCCTGCCCGTCCACTTCCAGCCGATGGGTATGGAACCCGGCCAACGTGCTGCGGTGCCCGACACTCACCAGCAAGGTCTGCGGCATTTCATTGCGCAACAGCGAATACAGCGCATGCTCCAGCCCCTCATCCATCGCCGAAGTGGACTCGTCGAGAAACACTACCTGCGGCCGGTTGAACAGCACCCGGGCAAAGGCCAGCCGCTGCTGCTCGCCGATCGACAGGATATGCGACCAGTCGCAACTGACCGCCAGCCGCTCGGCCAGGTGCGCCAGATTGACCTGACGCAGCGCCTGCTGCATGCGCGGCTCGTCCTCGGATGTGCTGTCGGCCGGGTAGGCAATGGCGGTACGCAAGTCGCCCAACGGCAAGTACGGGCGCTGTGAGAGGAACAACGCCTGGGTGCCCGTGGGCCGTCTGACTTCGCCTTCCGCGTAGGGCCACAAGCCCGCAAGGGAACGCAGCAAGGTGGTCTTGCCACTGCCCGAAGGCCCCTTGATCAACAGTGCCTGGCCAGCGTGCAGGCGCAGGTCGAGGTCGGCGATCAGCGTGTGCCCGTCGGGTCGCAGCACCTGCAGGCCAGCGATATCCAAGGCCTGCGACTGGGCATGAGTATTGACCCGCGGCAACGCGCTGGCCTGCTGATTGGCATCGAGAAAGCCGGTCAGACGGTCGAGGGTGGCGCGGTACTGGGCGAAGGTGTCGTAGGACTCACGGAAGAACGACAGCGCATCCTGCACCTGGCCGAAGGCCTGGGAAGTCTGCATGACATCGCCAAGCTTGATCGCACCGCTGAAAAATCGAGGCGCCTGGAGGATGAACGGGAACACCACGGCGACCTGGCTGACGCCCAGGTTGAAGCCGCTGAACTTCAGGTTCCGGAACACCAGGGCCCAGACGTTGACGATCAGCGCGCCGAAACGGCCGAGCAAGGTGCCGCGCTCTACCTGCGCGCCCTGGTAAAAGGCGATGTTCTCGGCATTCTCGCGCAGGCGCATCAAAGCGTAACGGAAGTTGGCGGTGAGTTTTTCGTTGAGGAAGTTCAGGCGAATCAACGGCCGCCCGAGGCGGAAGGCGATCCAGGTGGCGATCAGCACATACACATACACCGCGAATACCATCGCCCGTGGGATCTCCACGCCTGCCACCGTAAGCGGCGCCGACAGCCCCCAGAGGATGCCGGTGAACGCCACCAGCGACACCAGCGCGCTGACTGCGCCGAGGGCCAGCGACACCGAGTTGGTGACGTAGGCGTTGACGTCCAGTTCGATACGTTGGTCAGGGTTGTCCACCGGCTCGGCGAGGAACTGCCCTCGGTAGTAGGCATCACCGTGCATCCAGTCGCTAGTCAGGCGCTCGGTCAGCCACACCCGCCACTGAATGCTGAAGGCCTGGGTCACGTAGAACGTGAGCAGCGCGCGCAGCACGTGGATGGTTGCCAGCACCGCGAACACCCCGAGCAGGTACCAGAACGCGGTTTGGTCAAGAGCTTGCAGGGCGCTGTAAAAGCCGTTGTACCAGAACGAGAACAGCACGTTCATGCGCACCGAGAACAGCGTCAGCACCAGCAGCACGGCGAACACCAGTAGTGGCCGCCAGCTGCGCCGGAAGGTGAAGTAAGGCCCAGCGAGCTGCCAGAACTGGCTGCCCCAGCGCGTGTAGCGCACGGCCAAGGCGGCGGCGGCGGTGAAGCCGATCAGCGTGATGAACGAGGCGATTGCAAGCCAGCTCAGGCTCTCTTGCAGGGCCTGGTGCCAGTTCATGTCCATGGTGGATGTCCGTGACGAGTGTTTCCGCGAGCGTAGCATTGCGCGGGGATTCGGCTGGCAAACATGACGGACATTTCATGTTGTCAGTCCCGGCCTTTTCGCGGGGCAAGCCCGCTCCCACAGATACCCCGCTAACTTCAAATCCAGTGGGATATCTGTGGGAGCGGGCTTGCCGAGACGTCGGACCGCCCGCGAAGAGGCCAGTGAGGGGGCAGTTAAACCAGGGCCTCCACTACCTTGGGGTCCAAACCCTCACCCGTGTTGGCCTCAATCCATTCCGCGAGCTGCCTGCGCATCGCCGGTGTCCAAAAACTCTGCAAATGCTGCCGAACCCCCTTCACCGCCAGCTCATGATCCGGCTCGCTATCGAAATAATGGGCAATCTGGTTGGCCATCTTGACCAGGTTGTCGCTACTCATCGGCGCACCTCGGCTTTCTCCGCTGTGCGGCGTTCCTTGAGCAGACGCCGCTGTTCATCACTGAAGTCCTGGTAGCGCTTCTGCCATTGCGACGGCTGGAACACCTTCACCACCTCCACCGCCGTGACCTTGTACTCAGGGCAGTTGGTGGCCCAGTCGGAGTTGTCGGTGGTGATCACGTTGGCGCCGGATTCGGGGAAGTGGAAGGTGGTGTACACCACCCCCGGCGCCACCCGCTCGCTGACCTTGGCACGCAGCACGGTCTGGCCGGCGCGGCTGCCGATGCCAACCCAATCGCCATCGCGGATGCCACGGCTTTCGGCGTCGGTCGGGTGCAGCTCCAGGCGGTCGGCATCATGCCAGGCGGTGTTGCGGGTGCGACGGGTCTGGGCGCCGACGTTGTATTGGCTGAGGATACGCCCGGTGGTCAGCAGCAGCGGGTAGCGGCTGTTGACCTTTTCGTCGGTGGGCACGTAGCCGGTGAGCATGAAGCGCCCCTTGCCGCGCACGAACTGGTCGATGTGCATGGTCGGCGTGCCATCGGGCGCGGCGTCGTTGCACGGCCACTGCAGGCTGCCGTGGCGATCGATCTCGGCGTAGCTGACGCGATGGAAACTCGGCGTCAGGCGGGCGATCTCATCCATGATCTCGGACGGGTGTCGATAGCTCATCGGGTAGCCCAGGGCGTTGGCCAGGGCCACGGTGGCCTCCCAGTCGGCTTTGCCGGCCAGCGGTTCCATGACCTTGCGCACCCGCGAAATGCGGCGCTCGGCGTTGGTGAAGGTGCCGTCTTTCTCCAGGAACGAGCTGCCTGGCAAGAACACGTGGGCGAACTTGGCCGTTTCGTTGAGGAAGATGTCCTGCACCACCACGCACTCCATCGCACGCAACGCGGCGGTGACGTGCTGGGTGTTGGGGTCGCTCTGGGCGATGTCCTCGCCCTGGCAGTACAGCGCCTTGAAGCTGCCATCCAGCGCGGCTTCGAACATGTTGGGGATGCGCAGGCCCGGGTCGGGCTGCAGGGTCACGCCCCAGGCTTGCTCGAACTCGGCGCGCACGCCCTCGTTGGAGATGTGCCGGTAGCCCGGCAGCTCGTGCGGGAACGAGCCCATGTCGCACGAGCCCTGCACGTTGTTCTGCCCACGCAGCGGGTTCACCCCCACCCCTTCACGGCCGATGTTGCCAGTGGCCATGGCCAGGTTGGCGATACCCATTACGGCCGTGCTGCCCTGGCTGTGTTCGGTCACGCCCAGGCCATAGTAGATCGCCGCATTGCCACCGGTGGCATACAACCGGGCGGCGGCGCGTATTTGCTCGGCGGGCACGCCGCACACCGGGCCAAGCACTTCTGGGGCGTTTTCAGGCAGGCTGACGAAATTGCGCCAGCGGGCGAAGTCCTCGGTTTCGCAGCGGGCATCGATGAAGCGCTGGGCCAGCAGCCCTTCGCTGACGATCACATGGGCCAGGGCATTGAGCATGGCCACGTTGGTGCCGGGGCGCAGCTGCAGGTGCAGGTCGGCGCGGGCGTGCGGCGAGTCGACCAGGTCGATGCGCCGTGGGTCGATGACGATCAGCCGCGCGCCCTGGCGCAGGCGGCGCTTGAGCTGCGAACCGAACACCGGGTGGGCGTCGGTGGGGTTGGCGCCGATCACCAGGACCACATCGGCCTGCATCACCGAATCGAAGCTCTGGGTGCCGGCGGACTCGCCCAGCGTCTGCTTCAGGCCATAGCCGGTCGGCGAATGGCAAACCCGCGCACAGGTATCGACGTTGTTGTTGCCGAACGCCGTGCGCACCAGCTTTTGCACCAGGTAGGCTTCTTCGTTGGTGCAGCGGCTGGAGGTAATGCCGCCAATCGAGTCGCGCCCGTATTTGAGCTGAATGCGCCGAAACTCGCTGGCCGCGTAGCTGACGGCCTCGTCCCAGCTGACTTCCTGCCACGGGTCTTCCAGACGCTTGCGGATCATCGGTTTGGTGATGCGATCCGGGTGAGTGGCATAGCCCCAGGCGAAGCGGCCCTTGACGCAGGCGTGGCCGTGATTGGCGCCGCCGTTCTTGTCCGGGACCATGCGCACCAGCTGGTCGCCTTTCATCTCGGCGCGGAACGAGCAACCGACACCGCAGTAGGCACAGGTGGTGATCACCGCGCGCTCGGGCTGGCCGATCTGCACCAGGCTTTTTTCAGTCAGGGTCGCGGTCGGGCAGGCCTGCACGCAGGCGCCGCACGACACGCATTCGGAGCTGAGGAAGTCGTCACCACCGGCTGCAGCCACCCGTGACTCGAAACCGCGCCCGGTGATGGTGAGGGCGAAGGTGCCCTGGATGTCCTCGCAGGCGCGCACGCAGCGGCTGCAGACGATGCACTTGCTAGGTTCGTAGTCGAAGTACGGGTTGGAAACGTCTTTTTTCTCAGCCAGGTGGTTGGCCCCGTCATAGCCGTAGCGCACCTCGCGCAGGCCGACCTGGCCGGCCACCGTCTGCAGTTCGCAGTTGCCGTTGGCCGAGCAGGTCAGGCAATCGAGCGGATGGTCGGAAATGTACAGCTCCATCACGTTGCGGCGCAGGCCGGCCAGGCGTGGCGTTTGCGTGCGCACCACCATGCCTTCGCTGACCGGCGTGGTGCACGACGCCGGGTAACCGCGCATGCCGTCGATCTCGACCATGCACATCCGGCACGAACCGAAGGCTTCCAGGCTGTCGGTGGCGCAGAGCTTGGGGATGCTGGTGCCGAGCATGGCGGCGGCGCGCATCACCGAAGTGCCTGCCGGCACGCTGATGCTGCGGCCGTCGATGTTCAGGCTGATCTGCACGTCACTATCGCGAGCGGGCGTGCCCAGGTCGGTCTCGGGGTCGAAGTAATTGATCACTGCGCGGCCTCCGTGGTGGTCAGCCCGAAATCGGCCGGGAAGTACTTGAGGGCGCTGGCCACCGGGTAGGCGGTCATGCCGCCCATGGCGCACAGCGAGCCGTATTGCATGGTGTCGCACAAGTCGCGCAGCAGCAGGGCTTGGTCGTGACGCTCGGTGAAATCGCTGGTCGCGATCAGCCGGTCGACCACCTCCATGCCGCGGGTCGAACCGATGCGGCAGGGTGTGCACTTGCCGCAGGACTCCTCGGCGCAGAACTGCAGGGCGAAGCGCGCCATGCTGGCCATGTTCAAGGTGTCGTCGGCCACCACCACGCCGCCGTGGCCCAGCATCGCGCCCATGGCGGCGAAGGCCTCGTAGTCCAGTGGTGTATCGAAATGACTGGGCGGCACCCAGGCGCCGAGCGGGCCGCCGACCTGCGCGGCCTTGAGTGACCGACCGCTGGCGGTGCCGCCCCCATAGCCTTCCACCAGCTCGCGCAGGGTCAGGCCGAAAGCGCGCTCCACCAGGCCGCCGTGGCGAATGTTGCCGGCCAGTTGAAACGGCATGGTGCCCAGCGAACGGCCCATGCCGAAGTCGCGGTAGAACGCCGCGCCCTTGGCCAGGATGGTCGGCACCGACGCCAGGGTGAGCACGTTGTGCACCAGCGTCGGCAGGCCGAACAGCCCTTCGAGCGCGGGTAATGGCGGCTTGGCGCGAACGATGCCACGCTTGCCTTCGATGGATTCGAGCAGCGCGGTTTCTTCGCCGCAGATGTAAGCGCCAGCGCCGACGCGGACTTCCAGGTCGAAGGCCACGCCGCTGCCAATCACGTCGCTGCCGAGGTACCCGGCGTCACGGGCAATAACGAACGCCTGGTTGAGCACGCGGATGGCGTCTGGATACTCCGAACGCACATAGATGTAGCCTTTGTCGGCCCCGACGGCCAGACCGGCGATGATCATGCCTTCGATCAGCAGGTAGGGATCGCCCTCCATCAGCATGCGGTCGGCGAAGGTGCCCGAGTCGCCTTCGTCGGCGTTGCACACCACGTACTTCTGCCCTGCCCCGGCGTCGCGCACAGTGCGCCACTTGATACCCGCCGGAAACGCCGCGCCGCCACGGCCGCGCAGGCCGGAATCGAGCACGGCGGCGACCACGTCGGCACCGCCCAGCGCGATCGCACGTTCAAGGCCTTTGAAACCGCCGTGGGCGCGGTAGTCATCCAGCGACAGTGGCCGGGTAATACCGGCACGGGCGAACAGCAGGCGTTGCTGGGTCTTCAGATAAGGGATTTGCTCTAAGGGCCCCAGCGCCAGCGAGTGGCCACCGGGCTGGCCCGCCAGAGCATCCAGCAACGAAGGTACATCTTCAGGCGTGACCGGGCCGAAACCCAAGCGGCCGTCTGCGCTTTCACACTCCAACAACGGCTCCAGCCAGTACAAACCGCGTGAACTGGTGCGCTGAATGTCCAGTGGCAACTGACGACGTTCGGCCTCGCGCTGCAAGGCCTCGGCGACCTGATCGGCACCCACGGCGCGGGCCACCGAATCGCAGGGAATGAACAGCTTCAGCATGCTGGGTCCTCCAGGCAACCGTTTACCAGCGAACGCAACCGCTCCGGTGTCAGGCGCGCATGCACCTGGCCATCCAGTTCAAGGGCCGGCGAACAGGCGCAGGCGCCCAGGCAGTAAACCGGGCGCAGGCTGATGGCACCGTCGGCGCTTGTGCCGTGGTCGTCCAACGCTAGCTGTTCACGCAGCTGCGCAGCCAGGGCTTCACTGCCGCGGCTCTGGCACGATTCGGCGCGGCACAGGCGCAGGGTGTGGCGTGCAGGCGGTGAAGTGCGGAAATCGTGGTAGAAGCTGATTACCCCGCGCACCTCGGCCAGGCTGAGGTTGAGGGCATGGGCGATGTCGTCGACGGCGCCATCGGGGACGTAACCGATGTTTTCCTGGATGGCATGAAGGATCGGCAACAGCGCGCCGGGGGTGTCCTGGTGGCGGCTCAGGATGCTATGAATCAGGGGCAGGTATAGCAGTTCATCAGGCATACAGCGGACCTCGGCATCACGGCCCCGCCTGTTGTTGTGTGGGCAGGTGGCCGGCGTGTTCTGCTGCGGCACACCGCCCACGTCACGGTTGCGTGGTTGTCGGCAGCCTCCTTGCCGATGGCCGTGCGTCTTCGCGCACTGGGCTCACGGGCATCTCACAAGCATGGCACTTATGCAGCAGAAGGGATGTATGCGAGCGACCCAGCGCATCCTGAAACCGACCAGCGAGTCGGTGGGAACTATGCTTGCCTTCGACCCCGCTAGCCATGCAGACAGCGGAGCCTACGGTGAAGCCCATCCTGCCGGTGTCTTCGGGGCGTTCCTTATCCATTTTCAATCCTCCTGACCTGTTGGGGCTATGCGACCCTCTTCGCGGCCACACCGCGAAGAGCAGCGCATAGACCGTCAAAACCTCAATGCATCGTGCGCAGCTGTCGCTGGCTCTTCGACTGTACCTGCGCAATCGCCGACTCCAGCAACATACGCACCGCCTCCATCTCGTGCATCACGGTCATTGTCATGATCGTGGCGGGAGACTTGGGTAACGTGGTGATGGCCTGATGGGCCACGGCAAGGCCGCAGAGCACGCATTCGGTGGCTTCGATCAGGGTGTCTTCGAGGTAATGGGAGGCATCTGGGGAATAAGGTGGATCCGGGACGATTTTGATCATGGCAACTCCAAACACAATGAGTGGGGCCGTCGCCATATCACTTGCAGATGATTGGGTGGCGGCTACGTGCGGGCCTGCAAGACCGGACTTGGAGGCCATACATCCGGTTGGCCCGAAGACCACCCGCACGCAGCCACCATTGAGCAAAGCCAATGGAAGCTGAAGCCAAACCAAGTTCGGGCTTGCAGACCCGGCCGCTGATGCCAGCGACCCTGCGAGACTAGGACGCTCGGTTTTCCACCGCAATGGCCCAAAGGGTGATTCAGAAAGGGACTACAAACTAGAGGGTAAATCTGATTCTAAATATGTAGGAAACCGTTGAAAACAGACTGATGATCTTGTGGGTGACCATCTTTTCGTACGGAAACTAGAAAAGCTCAACGGGCAAACTGACAATCAATCGATTCTCGGTGAAATCATTCGCACCAAAATCACGCCCTACCTTCGCATTGATCCAGCGCACGCTAAGCCCCTGGAGCCGGCGAAACTGAAAGGTGTAGGTCAGCGCCACATCCCGCTCCCATTCCCGCCCATCCGCCGTGTCGGCATTGTCGATATGGTCGCCATGGGTATAGCGCGCCAACAGCGTCAACCCTGGAATCCCCAACGCCGCAAAGTTGTAGTCGTACCGCAGTTGCCAGGACCGTTCGTTGGCATACACGAAGGTATTGGCGAACATGTCGTTGGCCAGGGTGCTGCCCAGCGTGCGATCGATGGTCACCCAGCCATCCTCCCCGTACATGCGCTGCAACCCCAGGTAGAACCGATGGCCACCGTACGCAGCGGACACGAGCAAGGAAGCCGCTTGGTTATCCAGGCTCCCAGCTTCGGCACGCCCTGTATCCCGCGTATCGAAAGCACCCAGCACGCCGCTCAGTGTCCAGTCACCCAAACGCTGAGCATGGGAAATGCTGTAGTAGTTCTGCCGGTAGATGTCTTGCAGTTCGGCCGTCCAGCCCCCCAGAACCGTTTCAGATGCGAGGTTGTACTCACCGCCGAAATAGGTGAAACGGTCCGAGGTTGCGGTGGCGATGGTTCGACCACCTACCGATGGATAAAGGGCTTCGCTGTCCGCCGCGCTTCGCGGGCTGAACGCGTGAATGCGCCCGGCATGCAGTTTCAGGCGATCGATGTCGGTCGACGTCAGCATTGCGCCCTGAAAGGTCTGCGGCAGCAGGCGACCGTCGTTGAAGCGCAGGATCGGCAGGTCTGGGATCAGTTCACCCAGGCGTAATTCAGTACGCGAAACACGCACCTTGGCCGTCAGACCCAATCGCCCATAATTACTGGGCGCCCGGCCATCGTCATGGTCATAAGGCAACAACTCCGTACCAGTGCGGTCCGGGCTGCTGTCCAGCTTCATGCCGAACAGCCCCAGTACATCCACCCCTGCCCCCACAAAACCTGGGGTATAACCTGAAGCGGCCTTGAAAATGAAACCCTGGGCCCACTCCTGGCGCTGGCTTTGCACGGCGCCCGCATCGCTGTAGTCACGATCAAAGTAATAATTACGCAGCAACAGTGTTGCCTTGCCGTCATCCAGGACGCCCGCATCGGCATCCAGCGTAGCGACTGACAGGCACAGCATGCCCGCCCAGCCTGTGGGCAGTTTCAGCGTCAACATGGCGAATTCCTTTGTTGTACTTGTTGTGGAATACGGCGGGGGTGCCTTACTGCACCAGCAACAGCGCCCCGGAAACGAAGGCGAAGATGAGGACGAAACGGCGCAAGCGCGTCTCATCGAGGTAATTGCGCACCCAATTGCTGGCGATTACACCTAGCGCCAAGGGCAAGCACAGCGCCAGCACGGGCGAAACCTGCTCGGTGTGCAAATGCCCGCCAATCGCCAGAACCACCAGTGAGATCACCTCCCCAACCAGGAAGCAAAGCGCAACCGACCCTCTCAAGGTGGCCACTGGCGAGTGCTGATACACCAGCGCGAGCGGCGGGCCACCCACGCCGGTGGCGGTTTCGGTGATGCCCGTGATCACTCCGGTGGAAATCAACGCCCGCCGGCCAGGCACGAACGACGGCGCCATCCAGGTCACCAGGCATGCCGCGATGGTCGACAAGCCAATGAACACGTTGAGTTGCGACAGCGGCAGCCAGAGCAAGATCCACACGCCACCGAAGGTGCCGGCGAAGCGCCCCAGGGTGATCCAGGAGCTGCCCCTGAAATCGATGGCATCGCGTTCCCGCCAGGCCACTGCAGCGTTCAAAGGCAACATCAGGATCAATAAACTGACGGGCAAGGTTTCGGGTGCCAGCAAGCCCATCACCGGTGCGACGATGAGCGCGAAGCCCATCCCCGTTGCCCCCTGTATGAGCGCACCGCAGGTAACGGCAACAGCGATGAGGTAAAGCGGGTCGAAAGGCAGATTCATCGTTAATGCGTTCCCGTTTCGTCACGCCACAGTCGGCAAGGGGTGAACTTTATGGATCGGCGACTGGTGCACGGCGCTTCTGGCCAGTTCATCCACCTGGCGCATCAGCGCCCGCGCGTCCCAGTCGGTAGGCCATCCCTGCCACAGGCGCACCTTGCCCTGCACCACCACGGCCTGAATCTGGTCGCGATTGGCGAGCCGGACCAGGTCCCAGCTGAGGTTCCACGACGGCAGCAACTCCGGCACTGCCAAGTCCACAAGCAGAAAATCCGCCGCCTTGCCGACAGCGATTCGCCCTGTCACCTGGCCCAGACCAAGGGTATCGGCGGCATGGCAGGTGCCCATGTCGAGCCATAACTGGCCACCGCCGCACACCGAATCCCCCACCGGCAAGCCATGGGCGAAGCGCTGCGCCGCCTCGGCGTAATCCATCAAGCGGAAGCCATCGCCCCGAGTACCGTCGGTGCCCAGCGCGACCGGAATGTTCAGGCAATGCATCAGGTGCGCCTGGGCCACGGCGTTGCCTTTCCAAGCGCTGGCCACAGGGTTGTAGCTGACAGCGGCGCCGCTATCGCGCAGCAGGCAGATTTCATTCGAAGTGAGCAGCGTCGCGTGGGCCAGCAGCGCTCCCGGACCCAGCGCGCCCGCGCGGTGAAGGTGCTCCAACGGGCGTACGCCGTACCGTTCGAGCGAACGCTCGACGGCGACCAGATGTTCGTTGACGTGGCTCTGGAACACCCTGCCCGCTTCTTGGCAGAGGCGATAGACCGAAGCCAATGTCGGATCGGTAGCGATCTCGGGAATGGGGACTGACAAGGACGGTGTAATCAAAGAATCATTGCCCCATGCCGAGAGGTGATCCTCGGCCAATGAAAGCACCCGGCTGGCATCCAGTACCCGCTCGCCCTCCAGATCGTTGCAGGTTTTAGCCAGCACGCAACGCATCCCCACTTCATGCACCGCCTGGGCAATGGCCTCGACACCCTCTTTCGAACGGGTGCCCGCATCGCAAACTGTGGTAAAGCCTCCGCGCAGCGATTCGAACGCTGCCAGTTTGCTGGTCAGGTACAGCAAGTCGGTGTCGAGAGAACCCTCGAGCGGAATCCACACACGCCGGAAAATCTCTGACGGCTCGCCAAACACCAGGCCTTTGCCGAAGCTCTGGCTGAGATGGTGATGGGTATCGATGAAGCCAGGCATCAGCAATTGATGTTCCAGACGCCGCACCGAATGGGCCGGGTAGCGACGCTGCAACAGTGCCAGTGGTCCGACGTCGGCGAACAGGCCATCGACCACCAGCACCGCCTGATCGCGGCGCGGCCCTTCGGGCAGCAGCAGCCAGTCAGGGGCCAACAGTTGACCCGCGGCCACCAGTTGTTCAGGCGCAATCGCCAAGTGATTGGAAACAGTGCAGTTCATAGTCACGCCTTGTGGTTGTGAGTCAGGGATTGATCAGCTTCGCTTTGGCTTTCGCCGGGGCGCAGTGCCTGCCAGTGCAGTGGAAGATGAAGTTCATGACGGCCGCAGTGAGCGCGCCCATGGCAACGCCGTTGCCAAGCAGGCCGGCCAGGCCTTGGGGGAATTGGCTGTAGACGCCAGGCACGAGAATCGGCAGCAGGCCCACGGCCAGGGCGACCGACACCACGTACAAGTTGCCGTGGCTGCGCATGTCCACCTTGCGCAGCATGTCGATGCCCATGGTGCCGACGATCGCGAACACGATCAGGCTGGTACCGCCGACCACGGCTTCGGGCACGCCTTCGATCAGGCGCGCTAATGGCGCCAGTACGGCGAACAGCAACAGCAACACCCCGGAGACTGCCGTCACATACCGCGAACGCACCTGCGTGGCCCGGATGACACCGATGTTTTCCCCACTGGTGATGATCAGCGACGTACCCATGAAACCGCCCAGAATGGAGGTCAACGCATCCCCGCGAATGGTGCGCACCACATCGCGGTCGATATCCAGCGGCTTATCCACCGCCTCACTGATGGCCACGGTCTGCCCGGTGGCTTCCACCATCGAAACCAGGCAAAACAGCATCAGCGGAATGGAGGCGAACAGATCGAAATGCGGTACGCCAAAGGGCATGAAGGCAGGCAGGCTGAACAGGGGGTAAGCACCGCCGGCTGGCTGATCGAAAGCCCCTAGGGTCACCGCCAGCAAGCTGCCACCTAACAAGCCAAGCAGAATCGATAATTGTGCCAGCATGCCGCGTAACAGCCGTGCACAGACGACGGTGATGGCGATGGTGGCAAAGGCCAACAGCAATTGCTCTGGCGCGGCGAACTGGCTGCTACCGGGTTGGCCGACGATCAACTGGCCCGAGAGCTTGACCAGGTTGACGGCCACCAACAGCAACATGGTGCCCACCACCACCGACGGAAAGAATCGCAACAGGCGCCGAAAAATCGGCAACACCAGAAAGTAGAACGCGCCTGTGAGGATGACCGCCCCCGAGGCTGTGGCAACCCCGTTTTGCTGAGCGATCAGAATGAACAGCATGATCGGGGCGCCGCCCGGCAGCATGATGAACGGCAACCGTGCGCCACAGCCTCGTAAACCCAGCGACTGCACAAGCGTCCCCAGCCCACAGACCAGAAACGTGGCGCTGAGCAACTGCAGCGTCAGTTCACTGCCAAAACCCAACGCGGTGGCCATGAGGAACACCGAAGCAATGGGCGACGCCGCCATTACCAGCACATGCTGGGCACCAAACATCAACAACTGGCGCCAGGGCAGGCGCTCATCCACAGGACCGACAACGGTATTTTCATGATTCGGCATATCCCACCTCGAGCCGGGCCGCGCGTGGCGATCCCTTGATTATTGTTATTTGGAGCCGGACGGAGCCGCCTGGAAAATGCAGATATATTCCAGACCAAATCGATTTATTCACTACCCAAATCGATTTGGGTGAAAATTAGACCCGTGCTGGAGAAGTGTCAATGAATCTTTCACCGAAGGCGGTCGAGTAGCCGCACACTTTCAGGCAGCGTATAACTGCGGCCATCGCTTACAGAGCCAGCCCATCCATGCCCAGCAGCCCCCCCCGCCGCCTTACCATCGCCGATGTCGCCAACGCTGCGGGCGTTTCGCGCACCACCGTGTCCCATGCATTGAACGACCGCGGCCAGGTCGATCCCGAGACGCGGGCCTTGGTGAAAGCGGTGGCCGAGCGCCTGGGCTACAGCCCCAACCTGCGTGCCCAGCGCCTGCGCACCGGCCGCGCCAACGCCATCGCCCTGCTCTCTTCGATGCCATTCGCGGTTGCTGGCGGCTCGTCACGCCTGGGATTCCTGATGGAGATCGCCGCCACCGCGACAGAGGCCGCAATGCGACAGGGCGTGGCCCTGGTGCTGGTGCCACCGATGGATGAAGCGCAAGCGCTGCTGCACACGCTGGACATCGATGGCGCGGTGATCATCGAACCCGTGGCTGACGATCCGAACGTGGCCTGCCTGCAAAAACGCGGGGTGAAGATGGTGACTATTGGGCGCCAACCCGAGGCGCATGAGCCGCTTCCCTACATCGACATGCATGGCGAGCAGACCGGCACGCTGCTACTGGAGCACCTGCATGAACAGGGCGCACGGCGCATCGGCCTGATCATCGGGGAACAGCCCAGACACTCCTACCTGGATATGGAACGGGCTTACCGGACATATTGCACACGCAACCAGCAGGCTCCAGCGATCGTCAAGGCAAGCGAAGGCGGTGGCGAAACGGCGGGCGCAGCAGCCTGCCTGCAGTTGCTGCAGGCTCATCCTGACCTCGACGGCTTGTGTGTACCGGTGGATGCTTTCGCGACAGGTGCTGTGCGGGCACTGCAGGACAGCGCGCGGAGGGTTCCCGAGGATGTGAAAGTCGTCACTCGCTACGACGGCTTGCGTGCACGAGAGTGCTCACCACCGCTGACATCGCTGGACATGCACCTTGAGGACGTGACCGCACTTGCCATCGAGCTTTTGTTCGAACACATCAATGGCAGCGGGCAGCGCGAATGCATCGATGCCCCCCTGCCCACGCTCGTTCAGCGCAGTTCGACCTGCCGCTGAACGGTTAGCGTCGGCTCAGGGCCAGGCGTGCGGCGAACAGTACGAAGACCAGGCCAGTTGCCCGATCCATCCACTGAATGACCTTTTCACGACGCAACACGCCCGCCAAGGACTGGGTTGCGCCAATCAGGATCATCGACCAAACCAGGCCCAGTGCCACGTGGATGCCGACCAAGCCGAAGGTCCAGGCTACCAGGGGCTGGCCTTGCGGGATGAACTGCGGCAGGAAAGAGACGTAGAAAATCCCGACCTTTGGATTAAGCAGGTTGCCCAGCATGCCCTTCACGAACCAGTTGGCCTGTGGTCGAGCGTCCGTCTGTACTGCTCCCAGCGACTGCCTTGGACGCAGCAGCATGTTTACACCGAGCCACGCGAGGTAGCCAGCGCCGCAGTACTTGAGGATGTCATAGGCCAGCTCCGAGACGGCAATCAGTGCGCCAAGGCCGAACGCAACTGCCGCCCCCCATAGCAGGCAACCGGCGTTGATGCCCAGGGCCGCTTGGATGCCTTGCTTGCGGCCTTCGACGGTGGACGTTCGCAGGATCAGCGCGGTATCGAGGCCAGGGGTGATGGTGAGCAACGTGGCAGCGAAGGTGAAGGCGATCAGGTTGTCGGCGATGGACATGGGCGTCGGGGCCTGCAGATGAGGTGCAGGGAGGTTAGCATGGGCTTGCAGCGCCAGACATCAGCGGCGCGGACGCGGGCGCTGCTCACTTGGTAGACTATGGCCATTGCATGCCCGCCCTCCCGAACTCGATTGAATATACACACCCACATGCCTCAAGAATCCGTTGCACAAGCAGTAGCCCAGCGCCCTGAGCCTTCCCGCCGCTTCAGCGTTGCGCCGATGATGGACTGGACAGACCGCCACTGCCGCTTCTTCCTGCGCCTGCTCTCCAAGCAAACCCTGCTCTACACCGAAATGGTCACCACCGGCGCCCTCCTCCACAACGACGCCCACCGTTTCCTGCGCCACGACGTTTCCGAGCACCCGCTGGCCCTGCAGTTGGGCGGCAGCGTGCCGGCCGACCTGGCAGCCTGCGCGCGTCTGGCCGAAGACGCAGGTTACGACGAGGTCAACCTCAACGTCGGCTGCCCTAGCGACCGGGTGCAGAACAACATGATCGGCGCCTGCCTGATGGCCCACCCGGCGCTGGTAGCCGATTGCGTCAAGGCCATGCGTGATGCGGTGTCGACGCCGGTGACGGTGAAGCACCGCATCGGCATCAATGGCCGTGACAGCTACGCCGAGCTGTGCGATTTCGTCGGCCAGGTGCGCGATGCTGGCTGCCGCAGCTTTACCGTGCATGCGCGGATTGCGATCCTCGAAGGGCTGTCGCCGAAGGAGAACCGCGAGATTCCGCCGCTGCGTTACGACGTGGCCGCGCAGTTGAAGGCTGATTTCCCGGATCTGGAGATTGTGCTCAACGGGGGCATCAAGACCTTGGAGGAATGCCAGGGGCATCTGCAGACCTTCGATGGGGTGATGCTTGGGCGCGAGGCGTACCACAATCCCTATGTACTGGCTGAGGTGGATCAGCAGCTGTTTGGCAGTGATGCGCCGGTGGTCAGCCGCAGCGAGGCGATGGCGCAGTTGCGGCCTTACATTGTTGCGCACATCGAGAGCGGAGGCGCGATGCATCACATCACCCGGCATATCCTCGGCCTCGGCCAGGGGTTCAAGGGCGCGCGGCGCTTCCGACAGCTGCTGTCGGCGGATATTCACAAGGCGCCGGAGCCGTTGGTAGTGTTCGACCAGGCCGCTGAGCTGCTGCAAGGGCGCTGATCGAGGACATTTGGCCCTTTTGGCACCCCACCTTGTGGGAGCGGCTTTAGCCGCGAAGAAAGTGACGCGGTGGATGGCACCGGCTTTGCCGGTGTTCGCGGCTGAAGCCGCTCCCACTGGGATCGAAGTAGCTAATGAGAAGATAGCTAACCTGTGCCCTTGCAGACCTTGACCGTGCTTATCCCAAAAGCCTGGGAACCTCCTGACGGCCGATGACTCGAATCATCACCTTCGACAATTCGCCACCGCCCCATTGGCCCCTTGAGCGGCCGTCGGGGCTCGGGTAATGTCGAGACATCGCACAGGACAGAGCACGCCATGACCTCCAAGCTGGAACAACTCAAGCAGTTCACCACCGTGGTCGCCGACACCGGGGACCTGGACGCCATCACCCGCCTCAAGCCGGTCGATGCCACCACCAACCCGTCGTTGCTGCTCAAGGCTGCCGCCATCCCTGGCTATGCCGACCTGCTCAAGCAGGTGAAAAGCGACGCCAAGGGCAATGTCGACCTGGCCTGCGACAAGTTTGCCGTGGCCGTGGGTGCCGGCATCCTGAAGGCGATTCCTGGGCGCATCTCTACCGAAGTGGATGCTCGCCTGTCGTTCGACGAACCGGCATTGCTGAAAAAGGCCCGTCAGCTGATCGAGCTGTACGAAGCCGCCGGTGTTTCCAAGGACCGCGTGCTGATCAAGCTGGCCTCCACCTGGGAAGGCATCCGCGCTGCCGAGAAATTGGAAAAGGAAGGCATCCAGACCAACCTGACCTTACTGTTCTCCTTCGCCCAGGCCCAGGCTTGTGCCGATGCCGGGGTGTTCCTGATTTCGCCGTTCGTGGGCCGCATCTACGACTGGTACAAGAAAAGCACCGGCCAGGACTATGTCGGTGCCGAAGACCCGGGCGTGCAGTCGGTCACGCGCATTTACAACTACTACAAGGCCAATGGCTACGACACCGTGGTCATGGGCGCCAGCTTCCGTAATATCGGCCAGATCGAACAGCTGGCCGGCTGCGACCGCCTGACCATCAGCCCGGACCTGCTGGAAAAGCTCAGCGAAGACCAGGGTGAGCTGCCGCGTATCCTCAAGCCGGGCAATGCCGGTGAGGCCAAGCAGGTACTCACCGAGAGCCAATTCCGCTGGGCGATGAACGAAGATGCCATGGGCACCGAGAAGCTGGCCGAAGGCATTCGCCAGTTCGCGCGGGACCAGGAGAAACTGGAAAAGCTGATGGCTGACAAAGCCTGATACATATCCGGTTTGCCAGACGGGCGGTAAATGATCAGCATTTTCCGCCCGTTTTGCTTTATCCCGTAAAAATGGGTTTTGAATTCTAGGGCCCATTCGCGGGCAAGCCCGCTCCCACAGGGATCTTCACAATACCGGTGGGAGCGGGCTTGCCCGCGAATGGGCCTATTAGCCACCAGAGCTGTTGATGACCGCCCCCACTTCACTGCCCCTCGTTCTAGCCGGCCCGGTTCTGCGCCGTCTCGAGCCTCAACGCTTGGCCATCTGGCTGGTCGCTAGTCAACGCTTGCAACCCGAGTTCATCGGGCACGGCACGGCCCAGGCGAATTGCCAGGTCATCCCGATCGGCGAGCACGCTTTCATCCACCTGCTGGATATTCACTTCAGCCAACCCTTGCCTGTTAACTGCGCCGTCGAATACGACCTGCTGATCAACGGCCAAGGCATCGCCGACTGGGCGCCACACCTGCTCTACCCTGGCCAGCAGCGGCCGAGCCTGGTGCTGCGCGAGCGCCTGGACCAGCTGCTGCACGGTTCTTGCCGCAAGCCGCATCACCCCGCTGCCGACGGCTTGCTCTGCGCCGACCGCCTGCTTGCGGCGTGCCAGCGACCAGAAGAACGTCCGGCCGTGCTGCTGATGACCGGCGACCAGGTCTACGCCGACGACGTCGCCGGCCCGATGTTACGGGCCATTCATTCGCTGATCGAGCGCCTTGGCCTGTTCGACGAACAGTTGGAAGGCGCGGTCGTCGCCGACAGCCAGGCGCTCTACCAGCACCCGGCCAGCTATTACCACCGTGCCGACCTGCTGCCCGCCCATGAGGGCAACGAAACCCTGCGCGAACGCTTCTTCGGCGGCAAGCGCAAGCCGATCTTCACGTCCAGCAATGCCGACAACCACCTGGTGACATTCGCCGAAGTCATGGCCATGTACCTGCTGGTCTGGTCACCGGTCCCGTGGCAGTTGGTGCAGCTCGACATGCCCACGGGCCTGGCCGATCAACATCAGGCGCGCTACCGCGAAGAGCTGCCTCGTATCGAGGCATTTGCCGCCAACCTGGGCCAAGTGGCGCGGGTGATGGCCCACCTGCCCTGCCTGATGATCTTCGACGACCACGACATCACCGACGATTGGAACCTCTCGGCACAGTGGGAAGAAACCGCCTACGGCCACGCCTTCTCGCGGCGGATCATCGGCAACGCCCTGCTCGGCTATCTGCTGTGCCAGGCCTGGGGCAACGACCCGGACGGCTGCGAGGCCATGGTTGGGCAATGCCAGGCGCTTTCCAGCCCGCGACTGGACAGCCAGGAACAGGATCAACTAATCGACGATCTGCTGCGCTTCCAGGGCTGGCAGTTCAGCCTGCCCAGCAACCCGCCGCTGCTGGTGCTGGACACCCGTACGCGCCGCTGGCGCAGCGAAAGCGATCTGGCCAAGCCCTCCGGCCTGCTTGATTGGGAAGCGCTCTGTGAGCTGCAACAGGCATTGCTGGATCATCCTTCGGCGATCATCGTGTCACCGGCGCCGATCTTCGGCGTCAAGCTGATCGAGACAGTGCAGAAGCTGTTCAGTTGGCTGGGCTACCCGCTGCTGGTGGATGCCGAGAATTGGATGGCGCACCGCGGCGCGGCGCAGGTGATCCTGAATATCTTCCGCCATTCGCGGACACCGGGGCATTACGTGGTGCTATCCGGAGATGTGCACTACTCGTTCGTCTATGAGGTGCTGATTCGCCATCGCCAGCGCAGCCCGCACCTGTGGCAGGTCACCAGCAGCGGTATCAAGAATGAGTTTCCCCGCCGTCTGCTGGATGTGCTGGACCGGCTCAACCGCTGGCTGTACTCGCCGCGCTCGCCGCTCAACTGGTTCACCCGACGCAGGGAGATGCAGGTAGTGCCGCGCACGCCCAGCGACAGCAAGGCCGGGGAACGGCTGTGGAACAGTGCGGGGCTAGGGCAGGTATTTTTTGATGAGCAAGGGCGGCCGGCACGGGTGTTTCAGCTGAATGCCGATGGCGCTAAGGCAACGGAGTTTGCGCGGCAGGAATGATTGGTCAGGTGCATCTTATGCTGGCTTGGCTGGCGTCTTCGCGGGGCGAGCCCGCTCCCACAGGTCCAGCGTAGCCCTCAATGATGAAAATCAGGTCCGCTCGAGCGCGCTCACCAGGTCATGGAAGGCTTCACGGTTGGAGTCATTCAACCCCATGAGAATCTTGTGCGCTTCCAGCACCTTGGAGCGCACCACATCTTCGTTCTGATCCTGCGATGGCAAGTCGGTCAGGCACTCCGTGCACGGCACTGGCCGGTCGACAATGTTGAATACCTGATCGAAGCCCATGGACTGCAACAGGCGCGAGATGTCCGGGTTGGTGGTGACCACAGTCGGCAGCAGGCCAACCTTCTGCCGCGACAGGATCGACAGCTTGGCCAGCAGGCCCAGCGTGGTGCTGTCGATGCTTTCGGTTTCCGTCAGATCGATGACGATCGCCGAGAAATTCAGCGCAGTGAAGATTTTCTCGATCGTTGCATCCAGCGCCGAACACAGGGTCAGACGCACTTCACCGACGAACTTCAGTACGAAGGTGCCACTCTGCTCGGCAAACCGAATTCTACCGGTACTCATTGAAGGTTCCTGCTCAACACCAATAGGGCGATATCATCCGGCATCTCCCCAAGCGTAGCCAATCCAAATCGTTGGCGCAGCCCATCCAGGCTACCCCCCGCTGCCTTGACGATTTCCGGCAAGGCGGCTTCTTTATCTTTGAGCGTGTCCCCAGGCAAAAGGTCCAGGATGCCATCGGACATCAGGCTCAGGCTGAACTGCGGCGGCAGTTCCATGACCAGGTCCTGATAGGTGGCTTCATCGAACAAGCCGACTGGCAGGCCGCGGCCTTCCAGGTAGCGAGCCTGGCCTGGGGTATACAGCACCGGCAACGGCAGGTGACCGCCTACGGCATAGGTCAGCAGGCCGGTGTCTTCATCGATAACCCCGCCGACCATGGTCACATGCTTGCCCAGCTTGCAGTTGATCAGGCCACGGTTGATATGGCTGAGCACTTCCGAGGGCTTGAACTCGCGCAATTTGCTGTTGCGCTTGAATTCGAACATCAGCCGAGTGGTCATGAACTTCAACAGCACGGTGACGAAGGCAGACGAGGCACCGTGCCCAGACACATCAGCCAGATAGAAGGCGATGCGCCGGTCATCCACACGGAAATAGTCGGCAAAATCGCCCGACAGGTAAAGCGACGGAATGATCTGATGCTCGAAGGCGAACTCCCCGGCAACCCAGGGGCTCTCCGGCAGCATGTTCATCTGCACCTGCCGACCGGCGGTCTGATCCTCCTGCAACAAGTGCAGGCTGGCTTCCAATTCACGGTTGGCTGCTTCGAGCTTGTCGCGGTAACGCTGGTTTTCCACTACCAGCCGCGAACGGTCAAGCGCACGGCGCACCGAGTGCTCGAGCACTGCAAGGTCTTCCAACGGCTTGATCAGGTAGTCGGCGGCGCCCAGGCGCAAGGCCTCGACTGCGTCGCTCATCACGCCGGCACCTGACACCACGATCACCGGCAACTGCGGTGCGCGCTCGCTGACCTGACGGATCAGTTCGAGGCCGCCCATCTGCGGCATGCGCAGATCGCAGATCACGAGGTCGGGCTGGTGTTCTTCGAAGACCTGGAGCCCCTGCTGGCCATTACCGGCCTGGAGCACGCTAAAGCCACTGTCTTCCAGATAGGCGGCGAGGCTCGCACGGACCACGTCGTCATCATCGATGATCAGCAGCGTTGCACTGATTTTCTGCATGTGGGCGAACGGCGCCGATTGGGGTTGGTGCAGGGGCGTCTGCAAGGCTGACATCCGGCTGCTGGAATTCTCTGTGGTAACACTCTACTTGAGTTGTAGGCCAAGAAGGCGGCCCAGGCAACCGGCAGAGGTACCTTGTAAGGCGCAGACGGTACTCCCATCCGTCAGGCGTTTCAAGCATACGTCGGTCGAGTTCAATGCTCTTTGTTTGCTAAATGACTGGGAGTTATAAAAAAGGCGACCCTGAGGTCGCCTTTATGCATTTAAGACTCAAAAATCGTCTTCGACTTCGCCGTCCTTGACCTTGAACTCGCGGTTCTGCAGGTAGGCGTTGCGAATGAAAATGTACTTGTCGCCCTGAATCAGCTTTTCTGCCGACAGCAGGCTGGCGCGGGTATCGACCACGTCCAGAGCGAAGATCGAGTTGCGGGTCGGGACATGGTCAATGTAGCGGTACGGCTTGGTGTAGCCGTCCGGATATTTGGCCAGGCCGTCACGCACGGTGCTTGGGCCGAGCAGCGGTATGACCACGTAAGGACCGCTTGGCACGCCCCAGTAGCCGAGCGTCTGGCCGAAATCTTCGTCGCTGCGCTGCAGGCCCATCCTGGTGCCTACGTCGAAGAAGCCGCCAAGACCGAATGTGGTGTTGACGATCAGCCGTGCGGTGTCCACGCCTGCCGCATGCGGCTTGAACTGCAACACGTTGTTGGCCAGGTTGGTGACATCACCCAGGTTGCGGAAGATGTTGTGAATGCCATCTTCGAGAAACTGGGGAGTGACGGCCTGATAACCCTGGGCCAATGGCTTGAGGGCATAGGTGTCGAGGACGTCGTTGAAACGGAAGATCGGCCGGTTGACCACCTCCCAGGGATCCTCTTCAGTGGCCGCCTGGGTCGCCGCCACGGGTGCCAGCAGCAAGCTGGCACAGACACAGGCCTGGGTGACTCGCTCGATCACACCGGCACCGATCCTACGCATAGATGTTTCTCCATCGAATTTCTCGGCCGCAAGCGCAACGGGCGCGCCGCAGGTAAGGCGGCAGTATAGAGGCTTGCGGGCTGATAAACAGCTTTACACATTTTTGCTCATTAATTTGTGAACATCTGTTGCGCGTCATGCCAGCGTCACAATTGCCGATTAGCCTGCGGAATATTTCAGGGAAGTTGCCATGCACGATGCGCCCGCCTTCACCGCTGTGCTGTTCGGCCTGCGTGGTTGCCTGGTCCAGGCTGCCAGCGGTAGCCCCCTGCCCGCCCCCGGCGCCCTCGATACGCTGGCTGGCCTGCGCCGCCAGCAAGTGCCGTGCATCTGGCTCGATGACCTGAACAGCACGCAAGGCAAACGCCTGGCCAGCGTACTGCCTGACTGGCTGCCTGGGCACGTGGCCAATGGTGTGCGCTGGCCAGCACCGAACGCCTGCTGGCAAGCGTTGATGGCACTCGACAGCCAGCGCCTGGACGGCTGTGTGCTGGTCAGCGGCGAGCCTCAGCTGCTGCAGTCAGGCCTCAACGCCGGCCTGTGGACCATTGGTCTGGCTGCCTGCAGCCCGTCCTGCGATCTCGGCTCACAGCAGTGGCAAGCCATGAACCCGCAGGAGCAGGAGCTGGCCCGTGGCAAGGCGACGCTGGAACTGTTCCGCCTTGGCGTGCATTCGGTGATCGACCACCTCGAAGCATTGGACACCTGCCTGACCGACATCGCCATGCGCCGGCGCAAGGGTGAAAAACCCTGACACAGCACCGTTGATGCGGATCATGCAAACCCGCTGCGAGTGGATTACGCTTGAGACAGGTGCGAACCTTTGCCGCTTCGCTGAGGTCCATGCCTTGCCAAGCCATTGATGGAGAACAACCAATGCCTGCCCGCGAATTGCAAGAGCGCCTGAACAGCTTGCGCGAGCAACTGGATCGGAACGTACCGCTTACGGATGAAGAGCTGGCCGCGCTGCATGAGGAAGCCAGACAGATCGAGGCGCAACTGAAACTTGAAGAGGCCACCCCGGACAATAACCTGGTGGATGGTGTGAATTTGGCCATAGAGCGCTTCGAGGCCGACCATCCGGACCTGACTGCCACCCTGCGCAGCATTGCCAATTCGCTGCACAGCATGGGTATTTGAGATAGCAAAGGGGCCGCGAAGCGGCCCCAATGACATGTTACTGACGAACCAGTCGCAAGTTCTTTGGGCTGATCGCCCCGGTGCTGCGATACGGGTTGATATCCAGCCCACCCCGGCGCACATAGCGCGCATACACCGTCAGGTGCTCCGGCTGCAGCAGGTTCTTCAGGTCGAGGTAGATCCGCTCCACGCACTGCTCGTGGAAGTCGGCATGCTGGCGAAAGCTGATCAGGTAGGTCAGCAAGCTGGCGTGATCCAGCGCCCTGCCCTTGTACTCGACAACCACGCTGCCCCAATCTGGCTGGCCGGTCACCGGGCAGTTGGACTTGAGCAGATGGCTATGCAGGGTCTCCTCCACAACCTGGTCCGGGTTGCAGCGCAGCAGCTCCGGCTGCGGCTGCTCATAGTTGCTGATGGCGATATCCAGCCCGTCGATGCACTGCCCCGGCAACGCGACCACTCCCTGTGCCTCGACTTCATCCAGCGTGCGGACCTGCACGCTGACAGGTTTGCCAGCGGCAGCCGACAGGTCATTCTGCAGGCACGCCTGCAATTCGCCGATCGAAGCGAACACCGTCTGGTTCAACGAGTTGAGGTAGAGCTTGAACGACTTCGATTCGATGATGTTCGGCGAGTCGGCGGGAATGGCGAACTCACCGATCGCCACCACCGGCTTGCCCGACGGCAGCAACCAGGAAAGCTCGAAGCAATTCCAGTAATCCACGCCTTGCCACGGCAGGGTCTGGGCGGTTACGCCCAGCTCTGCCCACTTGGCCGTGCGCGGGATCGGGAACAGCAGCGAAGGCGTGTAGGTGGCGATGTATTCGCTGGACTTGCCCAGCGGGGAATGTTCGGCGGCGGGATGCATGGAAACTGACCTGAAGGTTCGGAAATACCCGTAGTCTACCGGTTTTGCAGCCCGCCTTGCAGCGCCCGTCACTCGATGGTCAGCGCGCCGACCATGCCAGCCTGGTAATGCCCCGGCACGTTGCAGGCGAATTCGATGGGGGCCGACTGGCGGAAGGTCCAGGTCAGCTCGGCACGCTGGCCCGGCTGGACCAGCACAGTGTTGCCGGCGTCATGGCCATGGCCCATGTGCCCGTGGTCCATGCCCTCGTGATTCATGCCTGCGGTAAACAGCTTACCTTGCATGGCAATCATTTCTTTCTGGTGCTCGACATGCATGGCCTTGTCGCCCAGGTTGAACTCGTGGGGCAGCTGACCTTCGTTGATCAGCACAAAGCGCACGGTTTCGCCAGCCTTGACGTGCAGGCTCTTCGGTTCGAAAGCGATGTCTTTGAGCACTACCTCGACCGTGCGATTGGCGTTGGCTGCCAGGGCGGGCTCGCCGAAGGCGAAGTTTTTGCCGCCATCGGCCAAGGTTGGCAGGCTTACGAGGGCAACGGCGGCGCTGAAGAACAGGTGTTTCATGATGACTCCAAAACCTACAACGGAATAACGCCACTTTAGAAAGGGCTGTCTGGCAACTACCTGACGGCAAGATTACAACTTTGTCAGCTTCGCTGGCGGCCGGGATAGTCACGTATCATTTCAGCCATCAAACCGTTTCCCATTGGACACTGCATGAAACTGCTGATCGTCGAAGACCAGGCCCGCACCGGCCAGTATCTGAGCCAGGGCTTGAGTGAAGCCGGTTTTGCCACCGAACTGGCCGCCGACGGTGAAACCGGTCAGCACCTGGCCTTGAGCGGCGATCACGACCTGCTGATTCTCGACGTGATGCTGCCAGGCCGCGACGGCTGGCAGATCCTCCAGGCGGTGCGCCAGGCCGGCCTTGATACTCCAGTGCTGTTTCTTACCGCTCGTGATGCCATCGAGGACCGGGTTTATGGCCTGGAACTGGGCGCCGACGACTACCTGGTCAAGCCCTTCGCCTTCTCCGAACTGTTGGCCAGGGTGCGCAGCCTGCTGCGCCGCGGCGCCAGCCCCAGCCAGGACACCCTGCTGACGCTGGCCGACCTGCGCCTGGACCTGATCCGCCGCCGTGCCGAGCGCGCGGGCCAGCGCATCGACCTGACCGCCAAGGAATTCGCCCTGCTTGAATTGTTGCTGCGCCGCCAAGGCGAAGTGCTGCCTAAATCGTTGATCGCCTCGCAGGTGTGGGACATGAATTTCGACAGCGACACCAACGTCATCGAAGTGGCCATCCGCCGTCTGCGCCTGAAGATCGATGATCCTCACGCCAACAAGCTGATTCACACGGTGCGTGGCATGGGTTATGTACTCGAAGAGCGCCCCGATTGATGCGCAGAATTTCCCTGGGCGGTCGTCTGGCGTTGCTGTTCGCCGCGTGCACTGCCACGGTTTCGCTGGGCGCCGGTCTGCTGTTCAACCGGGCCAGCGAGCAGCATTTTGTAGAGCTGGATCAACAATTGCTCGAATCGCGCCTATCGCTCTTGCGCGCCCAGCTTTCCGGCCTGCAAAGCCCTGCCGACCTGAATGCCCGACTGCCCGCCCTGCGCAACGAACTCAGCCATCAGGCCGACCTGGCCCTGCGCATCACCGGCAGCGATGGCAGCCTCTGGTTCAGCAGCCGCAGCCCATTGCCCGATGCCCCCACCGCCTCGGGCGTGGCAACGATGCATACCGACGGCATCGACTACCGCAGCCTCGCCGTGCCACTGAACGAACACTCGCGGCTGACGTTGTACCTTGATATCACCCACCACCAGCATTTTCTTCAAGGCATGCAGCGGCTGATCTGGCTGACCGTCGGCCTCTCGGCGCTGGCCACGGCGCTGCTCGGCGCCTGGGCCGCGCGCCGCGGGTTAAGGCCGTTACGGCAAATGGGCCAGGTGGCAGCCAGCGTGTCAGCGCGTTCACTGACCACTCGCCTTCCTGTGGCGCAGATGCCGGAAGAGCTGGCGGAGCTGGCCGACACCGTAAATGCCATGCTGCAGCGCCTGGACGATGCCTTTCAGCGCCTGTCGGCGTTCTCCGCCGACATCGCCCACGAACTGCGTACGCCGCTGTCCAACCTGCTGACCCACACCCAGGTCACCCTCACCCGTCCGCGCAGCCTGGAGGAGTACCGCGAAGCGCTGCATGGCAACCTGGAGGAGCTGCAGTGGATGGCGCAGATGATCAACGACATGCTGTTTCTGGCTAAAGCCGACCATGGTTTGCTGGTGCCAGGCCAGACAATGCTGGCGCTGCACGACGAAGTGGATGCGCTGCTGGAGTATTACGCCCCGCTGGCCGAGGATGGCGACGTAACACTGGTGCGTGAGGGCGAGGCGACGCTGGTAGGCGATCGACATATGCTGCGCCGGGCCTTGTCCAACCTGCTCGACAATGCCTTGCGCTTTACCCCGGCGGGTGGAGAAATACGCGTGACGCTGAAGCCTGGCTCAAGCCTCTGCGTGGCCAATACCGGCATGCCGATCGAGCCAGCGGTATTGCCTCGGCTGTTCGATCGATTCTATCGGGTGGACCCGGCGCGTCGGGAAGGCAGCAGCGAACATGCGGGGCTGGGGCTGGCGATTACCCGGTCGATCGTCCAGGCCCACGGCGGGTGCATCAGAGCGGAGTGTGAGGATGGCTGGACCCGGTTCGTGATCGAGTTCAGCGACATCCGTTGAATCCTGGAGCACTCCACACCCCAGGATTTCCAAAGAAGCTCAGACCGCCAAGCCAATCGCCGGCTGCACCTGCGAAGCCCGGTACGCCGGATAGATAGTCGCCAGGAAGCTCATCACCAATCCCGCCGCGCAGATCATCGCCACATCGCCCCATTGCAACTCGGATGGCAAGCTGCTGATGAAGTACACATCCGAGGTGAAGATGTGCTGCCCGCTCACCCGTTCCAGCCAGCCAACGATCTGGCTGACATTGAATGCTGCAATCACCCCGAGCACACCACCGATCATGGTCCCGACGATACCGATCAAGCTGCCCTGGACCATGAAGGTGCCCATGATCTGTGCCGGCGTGGCCCCCAGCGTGCGCAGGATGGCGATGTCCGGGCCTTTGTCGTTCACCACCATCACCAGCGTGGCGATGATGTTGAACGCCGCTACGGCAATGATCATCAGCAGCAACAGGCCGATCATGGTCTTTTCCATCTTCATGGCGCTGAACAGGCTGCCCTGGGTGTGCGACCAGTCATCCGCGCGGTAGGCATCGCCCAGGCCAGCGGCGATGGCCTTGGACACCTGCGGCGCGGCATACAGGTCGTGCAGCTTGAGGCGCACACCCTGGACCTGGCCCGGCGCCCAGCGCTGCATCTCGCCCGCGTCGGCAACATGTATGTAGGCCTGCGAGCCGTCCAGCTCGGCGCCCACCTTGAAGATGCCGACCACGGTCAGGCGCTGCATGCGCGGGGTGATGCCGCCCGGCTCCTTGCTGATTTCCGGCACGATCAGGGTCAGCTTGTCACCGGTGTTGAGGCGGAACCGCCGTGCGCTCAGTTCGCCGATCACCACGCCGTACTCACCCGGCTGCAGGTCCTGCAGGCGGCCCTGAACGATGTGCTGGCCGACGATCGAGACCTTGCCTTCCTCGGCCGGGTCGATACCGCTGACCTGGATTGGCTGCATCGCACCTTTGTAGGAGAGCATGCCCTCCATCTCGGTGATCGGCGCCGCAGCCATCACTGCCGGGTTCTGCAACGCGGCATCGGCGGCCTTGCGCCAGTCGTCCAGCGGCTGCACGCCGAGGATGCTGGCGTGCGGCACTAAACCGAGGATGCGCGAGCTCATTTCACGCTGGAAGCCGTTCATCACCGACAGCACCACGATCATCGCCAGCACGCCCAGCGACAGGCCGATCATCGAGGTCATCGAGATGAACGAGATGAAGTGGTTGCGGCGCTTGGCCCGGGTGTAGCGCGCGCCGATGAAGATGGGCAAGGGTCTGAACATGTTTGAAACACCCAATGAAAACTGAAAAACGGGGCGGCTCAAGCCACCCCGTGCAAGCGGCTCAGATCGCCACCAGGTGACCGTCGTCGAGCTTCAGCACGCGATCCATCTGGCGCGCCAGGTTGAGGTCGTGGGTCACCACCAGGAACGCGGTGCGCGAAGAACTGGACAGTTCCTGCATCAATTCCTGGATGCCCTGGGCGGTGTGATGGTCGAGGTTGCCGGTCGGCTCGTCGAGCATCACCAGGCCTGGGCGGTTGACCAGTGCCCGGGCAATGGCCACGCGCTGGCGCTCACCGCCAGACAGCTCTGCTGGTTTGTGGTGCAGGCGGTGGCCCAGGCCGACGCGCTTGAGCAGTGCCTCGGCGCGCTCGCGGGCCTCGGGGATCGCGGTGCGGCCGATCAACAGCGGCATGCACACGTTCTCCATCGCGGTGAACTCCGGCAGCAGGTGGTGGAACTGGTAAACGAAGCCCAGCTCGCGGTTGCGCAGCAGGCCGCGTGCGCGCTCGCCCAGTGCTGACAGCTCTTCACCGGCCAGCCAGACGCTGCCTTGGGTCGGCCGGTCGAGGCCGCCCAAGAGGTTGAGCAAGGTACTCTTGCCCGAACCGGAACTGCCGACGATGGCCACCCGCTCACCGGCGTGCAGCTCCAGGTTGAGGCCGGACAACACCTGTACCGACTCCGGGCCTTCGTCGTAGGACTTGCCCAGGTTGCGGCAACTCAGAACGGCTTTATCACTCATGCGCGACTCACTCATAACGTAGCGCCTCTGCAGGCTGGGTGCGCGCCGCGCGCCAGGCCGGGTACAGGGTGGCGAAGAAACTCAGGACCAGCGCCGCACCGCAGACCATGTACACGTCCTGGGCCTGGATCTGCGACGGCAGGTAATCGATGAAATACACGTCGGCATTGAGGAACTTGTGCCCGATCAGCGTCTCGATGCCGGCGATCGCCGCGCTGACATTGAGCGCCGCGAGGATCCCGACCACGGCGCCGATCAGGGTACCGATCACCCCGATCACCGTGCCCTGGACCATGAAGATGGCCATGATCTGCCCGGGCGTGGCGCCCAGGGTACGCAGGATGGCGATATCACCGCGCTTGTCGTTGACCACCATCACCAGGGTGGAAATGATGTTGAACGCCGCCACCGCGACGATCAGCAACAGCAGCAGGCCGATCATCGCCTTCTCCATGCGGATCGCCTGGTACAGGTTGCCGTGGGTACGGGTCCAGTCGCGGCTGTAGTACTCCTGGTCACCCAGCTGCTGGGCGATGCTCCAGGCCACGCGCGGCGCCTGGAACAGGTCGTCGAACTTCAGGCGCAGGCCCTGTACCTGATCGGGCTTCCAGCGGTGCAGGCGGGACAGGTCGGCGATGTTGGTCAGGCCCAGGTAGCCGTCGATTTCGCCAGCACCGACGTGGAAAGTACCGACCACGGTGAAGCGCTTCATGCGCGGGAACATGCCGGCCGGGGTAACGCTGACTTCCGGGGCGACGAAGGTCAGCTTGTCGCCGATGGCCACGCCCAGTTTGGCGGCGGCCTTGTCGCCGATCATGATGCCCCACTCGCCCGGCGCTAGTTGGTCGAGGCGGCCTTGCTGGATGAAGTTGTCGATGATCGACACCTCACGCTCGCGGGCCGGGTCGATGCCGTTGAGCAGCACCTTCTGCACCTTGCCGTCGTGTGTCAGCAGGCCCTGCATCTGGGTGTAGGGCGCAACCGCCAGCACCTGCGGATTCTGCTTTACTTGTTGGGCAAGGGCAGGCCAGTCATTGATCGGCTGGCCGCTCTCGAGCGTGGCGTGAGGGACCATGCCCAACACGCGGGTACGCATCTCGTGGTCGAAACCGTTCATCACCGAGAGCACCACGATCATCACCACCACGCCCAGGGCGAGGCCGATCATCGAGGTCAGGGAAATGAACGAGACGAAGTGGTTACGGCGCTTGGCACGGGTGTAGCGCGTACCAATGAATGCGAAAAGAGGTCTGAACATGTCGGGGCTTGTTCGGAGGAAAGGGAACGTCCTTGTGGCGAGGCGCCTGTGGCGGCTTTACACTCGGACCACCGCCGCTACCATGGGTTCGCCATGACGACATTAGACGAAGAAGATCGCCGCGAATACTACCGCATCGAAGATCGGATCGCACTGGAAATCAGCCCGTTGAGCGCGGCCGAAGCCCTTGAGCCAGAACTGTTGCAGGATGATTCTCCGCTGTTCAATCTGCTCAGCGAGTTGCACCTGTCAGATTTCGAATCGCAGCATCTGCTGCGCCAACTGAGCGAAAAAGACCGCACCCTCGCTGCCTTCCTGCGCGCCCAGAACAAACGCCTGGACCTGCTCAGCGCGGTGGTCGCGCAAACGCTGCTTGGCGAAATCGGCCAGCCGCAGCGGGTGATCATCTCCGAAGGCGGCATCGAATTCGCGCAACACCAGCAGATCGCTCCCGGCACCCGGGTCAAGGTGAAGATGGTGCTGATGCCCCGCGCCCACGGCCTGCTGCTGCGTGGCAAGGTCACCCACTGCGACCCGCGCCCGGAGGGCGATTTCGAGGTCGGCACGGAATTCATCGACATGACCGATGCCCAACGGCAACTGCTGGCCCGCTACATCCTGCAACGCCAACAGCAACAACGGCGTCAGCAACTGGAACAAGACGGCCCCGCCTCCTGAGCCCCATTTCTCTGATTTGAAGGAACGAACGTGACCCTGATCTACGGCCACCGCGGCGCCAAGGGCGAAGCGCCCGAGAATACCCTGCACAGCTTCCGTCAGTGCCTGTCCCACGGCGTGAACCGCTGCGAACTGGACCTGCACCTGTCGGCAGACAACGAGCTGATGGTCATCCACGACCCTACCCTCAAACGCACCACCGGCCGGCGCGGCAAGGTGGTCGAACACCCGGCGGCCGACCTGGTCACCATCGACGCGCGCAAGGGCGGCCCGGGCCATGTCCAGCCCTGCCCTATCCCACGCCTTGAAGAACTGTTCGAAAAGTGCGCCTTCGAGCATTGGCAGCTGGAGGTCAAGAGCGCTTCGCGCACCCGCGCCGCCACCACGGTGCTGGCCATCCGCGAACTGGCGCAGCAATACGGCCTGCTGGACAAGGTAACCATCACCTCGAGTTCACGGGAAGTATTGGGTGCCGCGCTGGAGCTGGTGCCGGACGTGAAGCGCGGCCTGGTCGCCGAGTACGCCTGGCTCGACCCGCTGAAGGTCGCGCAGAACTACAACTGCGAGATGCTGGCACTGAACTGGACACTGTGCACCCCCGAGCGCCTGCTCAAAGCCCAGGGCCAGGGTCTGCATGTGTCGGTGTGGACGGTCAACGAACCGGCACTGATGCGCCGGCTCGCTGACTTTGGCGTGGACAGCCTGATTACAGACTTTCCCGGTTTGGCCAAGACCACCCTCGGGTAGGGCTGAAATCGGTCTCCCCGACCGGCTCAGGCCACCGGCCGGAGCCGCTTAAAAAAGCCGGTTCAGGCCGTCGTAGGCAGCTACCCGATAGGCTTCGGCCATGGTCGGGTAGTTGAACGTGGTGTTGACGAAGTACTTCAGGTTATTCAGCTCGCCCGGCTGGTTCATGATCGCCTGGCCGATGTGGACAATTTCCGAAGCCTGGTAGCCGAAGCAGTGCACGCCGAGGATTTCCAGGGTTTCGCGGTGGAACAGAATCTTCAGCATGCCTTGCGGCTCGCCGGCGATCTGCGCACGCGCCATGCTCTTGAAGAACGCCTTGCCCACTTCGTACGGCACCTTGGCCTGGGTCAGCTCCTGCTCGTTCTTGCCGATCGAGCTGATTTCCGGAATGGTGTAGATGCCGGTCGGCACGTCGTTGACGAAGCGCCAGCTGCCGTTGTCGACGATGCTGCCTGCCGCCGAGCGGCCCTGGTCGTGGGCAGCACTGGCCAGGCTCGGCCAGCCGATCACGTCACCGGCGCCGTAGATGTTCGGCACGCTGGTGCGGTAGGCCTCGTCGACTTCGATCTGGCCACGGCTGTTGACCTTGATGCCGATGTTTTCCAGGCCCAGCTTGTCGGTGTTGCCGGTACGGCCGTTGCACCACAGCAAGGCGTCGGCCTTGATCTTCTTGCCCGACTTCAGGTGCAGGACCACGCCGTTGTCCAGGCCTTCGACCCGCTCGTACTCTTCGTTGTGGCGTACGGTGATGTTGTTGTTGCTGAAGTGGTAGCTCAGCGCCTGGGAAATTTCCGAGTCAAGGAAGCTCAGCAACTGACCACGGTTGTCGACCAGCTCGACCAGCACACCCAGGCCGCTGAAGATCGAGGCGTATTCACAACCGATCACACCCGCGCCATAGACGATCAGCTTGCGCGGGGTGTGGCTGAGGCTGAGGATGGTGTCGCTGTCGTAGACGCGCGGGTGGTGGAAGTCGATATCGGCTGGGCGATAAGGGCGCGAGCCGGTGGCGATGATGATGTGCTTGGCATTGAGCTTTTCCACCACACCGTTGGGGCAGACCACTTCGACGGTCTGCTCGTCGGCGAAGCTGCCGGTGCCGAAGAACAGGTCGACGCGGTTACGGGCGTAGTAGCCGGTGCGCGAAGCGACCTGCTTGGAGATCACCTTCTCGGCGCTCTTGAGCACGTCCGGGAAGGAGAACCAGCGCGGCTCACCGATGGCCCGGAACATCGGGTTGGTGTTGAACTGCATGATCTGCCGCACCGAGTGACGCAGTGCCTTGGACGGGATGGTTCCCAGGTGGGTGCAGTTGCCACCGACCTGGCGACGGCTGTCGACCATCGCCACCTTGCGCCCTGCTTTGGCGGCGTTCATCGCCGCACCTTCTCCGGCCGGGCCGGAACCCAACACCACTACGTCGTAGTTGTAGACAGCCATGCGTACTCCTTCAGAACTGGCCCGCTGGCCACGGTCGCCGCGGGACTCGATCATGCCGCCGCGGCGCCATGAGAAAATTCGGGTGCAGTCTAATCAAGCGTGAACGCCGCGCACATTAACCCTTGGTCGCGTCGTAGGCCAATTTTGCCTGCACTACATGTGCATCCACCGGTCCCTGGCGATCATCCTTGCTTGCGCTTTCACTCGCCTTTCAGCGCCCGTTCGAACGCGGGCGTAGCACGGGAGACGAAGCCACCCTCGGCCCGAGTCACCAATACCGCCGCCAGGTCGTGGGCGATGGCGAAGTCCCAGCCCTGCTCAGGACCCAGGATCAGCAACAACGTCGAGAAGCCGTCGGCCTGCAGCGCCGAGGCATCGAGCACGGTGACGGCAGCCAGGTCGTGATCGACCGGGCGCCCGAGGCGGGCGTCGAAGGCGTGCGAATAGCGCCGGCCATTCTGCTCGAAATAGTGCCGATAGTCACCTGAGGTCGACACGCCCAAGCCATCGATCGGGACCACCTGGCGGGCGATCTGGCGGTCTTCGCGGGGCAGTTCCAATGCGATGCGCCATGGGCTGCCATCGGGTTTGCGGCCGACAGCCTTGAGCTCGCCGGTGGCTTCGGCGATGAAACTGCCAATACCCATGGCGCGCAGCCGGGCGGCGATCAGGTCCACGGCGTGGCCGGCGGCGATGCTGTTGAAGTCCAACTGCACCGGGGCATCTTTGCACAAGGCCTGGCCCTCGATGCGCAGGTGACGGTAACCCACGCGCTGGCGGGCCTGGGCCAGGGCCAGTGGGTCGGGCACCTGTTCGTGGCGGGCCTGAGGGCCGAAGCCCCAGAGGTTCAGCAGTGGCTCGACGGTGAGGTCGAAGGCGCCAGCGCTCTGTTCGGCCAGGTGCTGGCCGAGGGCGACCAGATCGAGCATGTCGGGCGGCAGGGCCAGGCACTGGTTGGCGGGGAGCTGGTTGAACTGGGTGACGGTGGAATCGCCGCGGTAGGTCGAGTAGTGCTGGTCGATGTCCTGGAGGATGGTTTCCACGGCTGCCTGCACTTGGGCCGGCGCAGGGCCGCCGGGTTCGCGCACGTACTGGATGCTATAGCTGCTGCCCATGGTCGGGCCGCCCAGGCGCTCCAGGGTCGGGCCCTGGTTGCAGGCGGTCAGGAGCATTAGGGTGAACAGGAGTGCTGTGCGCAATATTGGGTTCTCGGTTGTCTTTGCTGGCCTCATCGCGGATGAATCCGCTCCTACAGGAATATCACCACCTTCTGTAGGAGCGGATTCATCCGCGATGAGGCCAGTACAGGCAACACAAAATCTGGATAAAAAAACGGGAACCCGAAGGTTCCCGTTTCTTTAACACTTTACAAGCGGATCAGCGTGGAAACGCTGGCGGGTTCACACCGGCCATGTCTTCCATCACACGCACCACCTGGCAGCTGTAACCGAACTCGTTGTCGTACCAGACGTACAGCACAACACGGTTATCGTTAGCGATGGTCGCTTCAGCATCAACCACACCGGCGTGGCGCGAGCCGACGAAGTCGGTGGAGACCACTTCCTGCGAGCTGACGTAGTCGATCTGCTTGTGCAGCTCCGAGTGCATGGCGGTCTGGCGCAGGTACTCGTTGATTTCGTCGCGGCTGGTGGCCTTCTCGAGGTTCAGGTTGAGAATGGCCATCGAGACGTTCGGCGTCGGTACGCGAATGGCGTTGCCGGTCAGCTTGCCCTTGAGCACTGGCAGTGCCTTGGCGGCTGCGGTGGCGGCGCCGGTCTCGGTGATGACCATGTTCAGCGGCGCGGCACGGCCACGGCGGCTGCCCTTGTGGAAGTTGTCGATCAGGTTCTGGTCGTTGGTGAACGAGTGAACGGTTTCGACGTGGCCGTTGACGATGCCGTACTTGTCGTTGACAGCCTTCAACACTGGCACGATGGCGTTGGTGGTGCAGGAAGCGGCCGAGATGATCTTGTCATCGGCAGCGATGTCGCCGTGGTTGATGCCGTGCACGATGTTCTTCAGCGCGCCCTTGCCAGGCGCGGTGAGGATCACGCGGGCAGCGCCCGGGCAGGCCAGGTGCTGGCCCAGGCCGTCGGCATCACGCCATACACCGGTGTTGTCGACGATCAGCGCGTTCTCGATACCGTACTGGGTGTAGTCGACTTCGCTCGGGCTCTTGGCGTAGATGATCTGGATCAGGTTGCCGTTGGCGGTCAGGGTGTTGTTGGCTTCATCGATGGTGATGGTGCCATCGAACGGGCCGTGCACCGAGTCGCGACGCAGCAGGCTGGCGCGCTTGACCAGGTCGTTTTCAGCGCCCTTGCGCACGACGATGGCGCGCAGGCGCAGGCCATCGCCACCACCGGTCTTCTCGATCAGGATACGTGCCAGCAGGCGGCCGATGCGGCCAAAGCCGTACAGAACGACGTCGGTGCCCTTGCGCGCCGAAGCGTTCTGCTGGCCAACCACGTCGGCCAGCTCTTCACGGACGAACTGCTCGGCGCTGCGGCCGTTGCCTTCCTGCTTGAACTTGTTGGCCAGCTTGCCCAGGTCGACCGAAGCGGCGCCCAGTTTCAGCTCGCTCATGGCCTTGAGCAGGGGGAATGTCTCGTGGACGGACAGTTCGGTTTCGTCAGTTTGACGGTGACGCGCAAAGCGGTGGGCTTTGAGGATCGAGATAACCGAACGGTTGATCAGGCTGCGGCCATAGATCGAGCTCACCACGTTGTTGTTGCGGTAGAGCTGACCGATAAGCGGGATCATAGCTTCAGCAAGCGCTTCACGATCGATCCACTCACCAAGACACTGGTCGGGCTTCTGAGTCACGGGAACCTTCCACATGTAGGGACAGAAAAAAGGGGCTACATTATGACGCCCCAACGCGTAACCGGCAATGAGCGCCTGTCGCGGCAGCCAAAGCCTGCGTTCATGCCCCTTTCGAGCCTGACAGCACGCACCGGCACCGGTACAATCGATCTCTTTGCCGCAACGCTTGGAGTGCAATCTCCCGTGTCAGTTCTGCGCCTTCCGCAAATGTCGGCCACGGCCGGCAAACAAACCTGGGGCAACCTGCCAGGTGCCGCCCTCAGTCTTGCCATCGCCGAGGCCGCCAGCAGCGCTGGCCGCTTCACCTTGCTGCTGACCGCCGACAGCCAGGCTGCCGACCGTCTGGAACAGGAGCTGCGTTTCTTCGCCCCGGACTTGCCGGTGCTGCCGTTTCCGGACTGGGAAACCCTGCCCTACGACCTGTTCTCGCCGCACCAGGACATCATCTCCCAGCGTATCGCCAGCCTCTATCGGCTGCCGGAGCTGAGCCATGGCATCCTCGTCGTGCCGATCACCACCGCCCTGCACCGCCTGGCGCCGACGCGCTTCCTGCTCGGCAGCAGCCTGGTGCTGGACGTGGGCCAGACCATCGACGTCGAGCAGATGCGCACGCGCCTTGAAGCCAGCGGCTATCGCTGCGTCGACACGGTCTATGAGCATGGCGAGTTTGCCGTGCGCGGCGCGCTGATCGACCTGTTCCCGATGGGCAGCAAGCTGCCCTACCGCATCGACCTGTTCGATGACGAGATCGAGACCCTGCGCACCTTCGACCCGGAGACCCAGCGCTCGATCGACAAGGTCGATTCGATCCGCCTGCTGCCGGCGCGCGAATTCCCCATGCAAAAGGAAGAAGTGACGCGCTTCAAGGCACGCTTCCGCGAACGTTTCGACGTCGACTTCCGCCGCAGCGCCATCTTCCAGGACCTGGCCAGCGGCATCATCCCAGCCGGTATCGAGTACTACCTGCCGCTGTTCTTCGATGAAACCTCGACCCTGTTCGACTACCTGCCCAGCGACACCCAGGTGTTCTCCCTGCCCGGCGTCGAGCAGGCTGCCGAACACTTCTGGAACGATGTACGCGGGCGCTATGAAGACCGCCGCGGCGACCTGACCCGCCCCCTGCTGCCGCCGGCCGAACTGTTCCTGCCGGTGGAGGACTGTTTTGCTCAGCTCAAGCAGTGGCCACGGGTGGTGGTCAGCGCCGACGACGTCGAAGCCGGCGCCGGCCGCGAGCGCTTCCCGGCCCGCACCCTGCCCAACCTGGCCATCGAGGCCAAGGCCAACCAGCCGCTGGCGGCACTGTCGGAGTTTCTCGACCAGTTCGACGGCCGCGTGCTGTTCACCGCCGAATCGGCGGGCCGTCGCGAGGTGCTGCTGGAACTGCTCGAACGCCTCAAGCTGAGGCCGCAGACGGTCGAAGGCTGGGCCGACTTCATCACCGGCAGCACGCGCCTGGCGATCACCATCGCCCCGCTCGACGATGGCCTGCTGCTGGAAGACCCGGCCATCGCCCTGGTCGCCGAAAGCCCGCTGTTCGGCCAGCGCGTGATGCAGCGCCGGCGCCGCGACAAACGTGGCGAGGCGGCCAACGACGCGGTCATCAAGAACCTCACCGAGCTGCGCGAAGGCGCGCCGGTGGTGCACATCGACCACGGCGTGGGCCGTTACCTGGGCCTGGCCACGCTGGAAATCGACGGCCAGGCCGCCGAGTTCCTGACCCTCGAATACGCCGAGAACGCCAAGCTCTACGTGCCCGTGGCCAACCTGCACCTGATCGCTCGCTACACCGGCAGCGACGACGCCCTGGCGCCATTGCACCGGTTGGGCTCGGAAGCCTGGCAGAAGGCCAAGCGCAAAGCCGCCGAGCAGGTGCGCGACGTTGCCGCCGAGCTGCTCGACATCTATGCCCGCCGTGCGGCGCGCAAAGGTTATGCATTCGCCGACCCGGCGGCCGACTATGCCACTTTCAGCGCCGGCTTCCCGTTCGAAGAAACCCCCGACCAGCAGAACGCCATCGAGGCAGTGCGCGCCGACATGCTCGCCGCCAAGCCGATGGACCGCCTGGTCTGTGGCGACGTCGGCTTCGGCAAGACCGAAGTGGCCATGCGCGCGGCCTTCATCGCCGTGCACAGCGGCCGCCAGGTCGCAGTGCTGGTACCCACCACCCTGCTGGCCCAGCAGCACTACAACAGCTTCCGCGACCGCTTCGCCGACTGGCCGGTGACCGTCGAGGTGATGAGCCGTTTCAAGTCGGCCAAGGAAGTCGCCGCTGCCGCCGCCGACCTCGCCGAAGGCAAGATCGACATCCTTATCGGCACCCACAAGCTGCTGCAGGACGATGTTCGCTTCAAGGACCTCGGCCTGGTGGTGATCGACGAAGAACACCGCTTCGGTGTGCGCCAGAAGGAACAGCTCAAGGCCCTGCGCAGCGAGGTGGACATCCTCACCCTGACCGCCACGCCGATCCCACGCACCCTGAACATGGCCGTGGCCGGCATGCGCGACCTGTCGATCATCGCCACGCCGCCGGCGCGGCGCCTGTCGGTGCGCACCTTCGTCATGGAGCAGAACAACAGCACGGTGAAAGAAGCCCTGCTGCGTGAACTGCTGCGCGGCGGCCAGGTGTACTACCTGCACAACGATGTGAAGACCATCGAGAAATGCGCCGCCGACCTCGCCGAACTGGTCCCGGAAGCGCGTATCGGCATCGGCCACGGGCAGATGCGCGAGCGCGAGCTGGAACAGGTGATGAGCGACTTCTACCACAAGCGCTTCAACGTGCTGATCGCCTCGACCATCATCGAGACCGGCATCGACGTGCCCAGCGCCAACACCATCGTCATCGAGCGCGCCGACAAGTTCGGCCTGGCCCAGCTGCACCAGCTGCGCGGCCGGGTAGGCCGCAGCCACCACCAGGCCTACGCCTACCTGCTGACCCCGGCACGGCAGAAAGTCAGCGCCGACGCTGAAAAGCGCCTGGAAGCCATCGCCAACACCCAGGACCTGGGCGCCGGTTTCGTGCTTGCCACCAACGACCTGGAAATCCGCGGCGCCGGTGAACTGCTCGGCGAAGGCCAGAGCGGGCAGATCCAGGCCGTGGGCTTCACGCTGTACATGGAAATGCTCGAACGGGCGGTCAAGGCCATTCGCAAGGGCACCCAGCCGAACCTGGAGCAACCGCTCGGCGGCGGCCCGGAGATCAACCTGCGCCTGCCGGCGCTGATTCCCGAGGACTACCTGCCGGATGTTCACGCGCGGCTGATCCTCTACAAGCGCATCGCCTCGGCGGCCGACGAAGAAGGCCTCAAGGACCTGCAGGTGGAGATGATCGACCGCTTCGGCCTGCTGCCCGAGCCGACCAAGAACCTGATGCGCCTGACTCAGCTCAAGCTGCAGGCGGAAAAGCTCGGCATCAAGAAAGTCGACGCCGGCCCCAACGGCGGCAAGCTGGAGTTCGAGGCCGAAACCCCGGTCGACCCACTGACCCTGATCAAGCTGATCCAGGGCCAGCCCAAACGCTACAAGTTCGAGGGCGCCACCCAGTTCCGCTTCCTGGTGCCGATGGAACGCCCCGACGAACGCTTCAACACCCTGGAGGCGCTGTTCGAGCGCCTGACCCCACAGACAGCCTAAGGAAGATCCATGCATGCCATCCGTTGCCTGACCTTGTTGCTTGCGCTGATCGCGCCGGCCGCCTTCGCCGAAGGCCAGTATCAGGTGGAAATGATGCTTGTGCGGCAAAACAGCGTGCCGGCCATCACCAGCCAGTTCGCACCGGAAGACTGGAGCGCTGGCGCGCCACGCCTGGACAAAGGCGCCGAACGGCCGTTGGCGCTGGAAGATGAAGCCACCCGACTCCAAGCCACCGCTGACTACACCGTGCTGCTGCACAAAGCCTGGCAGCAGCCGGTCGGCGACGGGCCTAGCCGCATCGCGCTGGGCACGGGTGAAGAACAGTTCGGGCACTTCCCTATCGAAGGCAACTTGAGCATCACGCCGGGCCGCTTCATCGCCGTGGAAGCCAATTTCTGGGTCAACAAGCTCGATGGCAATGGCAGCGTCGTGCAAAGCGAGCAGTTCAAGCAGAGCAACAGCAACATGAAAGGCGGCCAGCTGACCTTCCTCGACGGCGGGCATCTGGCACTTCTGCTTAAAGTCACTCCACCGGGTACCCCGAAGATGCCAGTGATGGACCCGGAGATGATGGAGCAGTGATGTGAGCAAGGGCGATGCCCAGCAGTTGTTGAGGGCTTATCCGGACTGGGTCGATTTCATCGACGCCGGCGCGTTGGCACGGGGTCGCAAATATGCGGCGCAGGGGCGCATTCGCATCCTGTGGCAGCAAGGCACAGAGGTCGAAGCGCTGTGCAAGGGATCGGCAGGCCAGTCGTACAACCAGGAAATCAAACTGCTCCTCAACCGGGGCGAGCTTCGTGTCCATGGCAGTTGCAGCTGCCCGGTACGGGTGAATTGCAAGCACTGCGTCGCCGCACTGTTGCACCTGGAGAACGAAGGCAGCGAGCGTGAGGCCCCGATCAGCCAGGCGCAAGCTGCGTTGTCGCTGCCACCGGACCTGAATCAGTGGGTGCAGGCCCTGGAATCACCTTCCCAGCTTGCGGCCAGCCACGAACCTGTGCGCAAAGGCCCGGCGATCTACTACCAGATCCGCAAGGACCAGGAGCAGTATCGGCTCGAACCGATCAAGGGCACACGGCAGGCCGACGGCTCATTGAAGATCAGCCGCATCACCTCGATGCCCGAGATGATCTATTACACCCCCCGCTACGTCACAGAAGACGATGCGCGGCTCCTGCGCCTGATCGATGCCCGCAGCCAGACCATCACACCGGTGGTGCAACTGGAGGGCAAACAGGGCGCTGAAATCTTTAGCTACGCGTTGGCCACTGGCCGTCTTCTGATCGAAGACGACCCTGAGCCACTTGCCTACGGGCCACAGCTGCATGCCGACTTCCGCTGGGTCAGGCTGGATAACGGCAGCTACCGGGGCGCCTGGTACCACGATGATCATCTGCAACTGCAGGTGCTGCCCCTCGAACCTCTGCATTATCTCGACAAGCAGTCGCACACGACTGGCATCCTGAACCACGACCTCGATCCCTTCATCGCCAGCCAGCTTGCACGCGCCCCCGTGGTGCCGGAACACCTGGTCGTGCCCCTGAGCCATCGACTGAACGCCTTGAATCGCCAAGTTCCCACCCCGACCGCCGTGAGCACCGAGCAGATCGACAACATTGCACCAAAAGGCCGGCTGACCCTGGGCAGCCTCGAATTCAGCGCCTACATGCCCAAGACTGGCCGCATGCAGCGCCAGATGCAGCACCGCGCCGCCCTGTCTTTCGACTATGACGGCCTGCGCGCCAACGGTAGCGACGACAAGCCGCTTACCCGCCTGGTCGATGCAACCAGCCAACGTATCCGCCGCCAGCCCCAGGCCGAACAGGCGCTGCGTAAAACGCTGCGCGATCTGGGCTTCAAGCCCGCCACCCGGCAAAGCAAAGCCCTGCCCGACAGCGCCGGCGAAATGCTTGAGCTGCCCGACGATGAAGCCTGGCTGCGCTTCGCCCGCGATGGCCTGCCGCGCCTGCGCAAGGCCGGCTGGGATATCGACATCCACCGCGACTTCGCTTTCAACCTGCAGGAAGTGGACGACTGGTACGCCAGCATCGACGAAGCACCGGGCCACGAGTGGTTCGACCTGGAGCTGGGCATCGTCGTCGAAGGCCAACGCCACAGCCTGCTGCCGATCGTGCTGCAGCTGCTGCGCAGCAACCCCGAACTGTTGCGCCCCAGCGAGCTGGCCCGGCGCAGCGACGACGAGCACCTGCTGATCGACCTCAACCGCGGCCGCGCGGACGTCCCGGCGCTGCGCGTCGCCCTGCCCTACGGGCGGATCAAATCTGTCATGGGCACGCTCGGTGAGCTGTACCTGCATGAAGACAGTGCCGGCCCTGCCCTGCGCATGGACCGCGCGGACGCAGCACGCCTCAACGACATCGAGCACTTGCCGCTGCTCTGGGAAGGTGGCGCTCAACTACGCGACCTCGGCCGACGCCTGCGCGATGCCCGCGACCTGCAAGTAGACCCGCCCGCGGCGCTCAACGCCACCCTGCGCCCCTATCAGCAGCAAGGCCTGAACTGGCTGCAAGCGTTACGCGAAATGGGCACTGGCGGCATTCTTGGCGACGATATGGGCCTGGGCAAAACGCTGCAAACCCTGGCCCACTTGCTGTTGGAAAAACAGAACGGCAAGCTGGCCCAGCCTGCCCTGGCGGTGATGCCGACCAGCCTGATCCCCAACTGGCTCGACGAAGCCAAGCGCTTCGCCCCCGATCTGCGTGTGCTGGCCTTGCACGGCCCGGGCCGCAGCAAGCATTTCGCCAAACTGAACGAGTACGACCTGGTTCTGACCACCTACGCCCTGGTGCCCCGCGATCTCGACCACCTGCGCGCGCAGCCGTGGAGCGTACTGGTGCTGGACGAGGCGCAGAACATCAAGAGCAGCACCAGCAAGGCCGCCCTCGCCGTCTGCGAGCTGGAGGCCAATCAGCGCCTGTGCCTGACTGGCACACCGATGGAAAACAACCTGGGCGAGCTGTGGTCGATCTTCCACTTCCTCATGCCCGGCTGGCTGGGAGACGTCAAACGTTTCAACCAGGACTATCGCACCCCGATCGAGCGCCATGCTGATGCCGAACGCCTGGCCCACCTGGTGACCCGCATTCGCCCGTTCCTGCTGCGCCGGACCAAGGAGCAAGTGGCCACCGAGCTACCACCCAAGACCGAGATGGTCCACTGGGTCGAGCTCAGCGATGCCCAACGCGATACCTACGAGGCCGTGCGCGTAGCCATGGACAAGAAGGTGCGCGACGAAATTGCCCGCAACGGCGCAGCGCGCAGCCAGATCGTGATCCTCGATGCCCTGCTCAAGCTGCGCCAGGTGTGCTGTGACCTGCGCCTGGTAAAGGGGGTAGAAACCAAGGGCAACCAGGCCGACAAAGGCAAGCTAGGTGCGCTGCTGGAAATGCTCGAAGAGTTGCTCAGCGAAGGCCGTCGCGTGCTGCTGTTTTCCCAGTTCACCTCGATGCTGGCCTTGATCGAGCAGGAGTTGGAGAAGCGCAAGATCCGCTACAGCCTGCTTACCGGTGACACTCGCGATCGACGCACGCCGGTACAGCAATTCCAGCAGGGTGAAAGCGAAGTGTTCCTGATCAGCCTCAAGGCTGGCGGCGTGGGGCTCAACCTGACGGCGGCCGACACGGTGATTCACTTCGACCCGTGGTGGAACCCGGCCAGCGAGAACCAGGCGACCGACCGCGCCTATCGCATTGGCCAGGACAAACCGGTGTTCGTGTTCAAGCTGATCACGCGGGGTACGGTGGAGGAGAAGATTCAGCAGCTGCAGCAGGAAAAAGCGGCGCTCGCGGCGAGCTTGCTCGATGGTGGGGAGGCTGGGCAATGGCGACTGGGGGATGAGGAGATCGAGGCGTTGTTTGCGCCGTTGCCTGGGAAGCGGACTCGTTAGTACCGGCCTCTTCGCGGGCAAGCCCGCTCCCACAGGTGCAACGCCGCCATTGAGAACGGTGTTGTATCTGTGGGAGCGGGCTTGCCCGCGAAGAGGCCGGTGTGATCAGTCGACCAACTGCGCCTCGCGCAACGCCCCCAGCGCCTCCAGCCATCGTGGCTGCTGGCGATAATCGGTACACGCAAAGCCCTGCCCGCGCATCCGCGCAATCCGCGGCGACGGTTTGACCTTCATCCGCTGGGCCGCGCTCAACGCCAGCTCAGCCGCCGCCCGATCATTGCACACCAGGCCCATGTCACAACCGGCACTCAGCGCCGCCTCGATGCGATTGGCCGCATCACCGACCACGTGCGCACCGGCCATGGACAGGTCGTCACTGAAGATCACCCCGTCAAAGCCCAACTCGCCGCGCAGGATGTCCTGCAGCCACCGGCGCGAGAAACCGGCCGGCTGGTTGTCGACTTGAGGATAGATGACATGCGCCGGCATCACCGCCGCCAACTGGCCGCTCAAGCGGGTGAACGGTACCAGGTCCGCCTGACGCAGCTGCTCGAGGCTACGCTCGTCAGTAGGAATCGCCACGTGCGAGTCCGCCTCGGCCCAGCCGTGCCCTGGGAAGTGCTTGCCACATGCCGCCATGCCCGCCGCATTCATGCCACGGATGAACGCGCCGGCCAACTGCGTGGCGCGCAGCGGGTCGCCTTCGAAGGCACGGCTGCCAACCACCGCACTGCGCTGGTGATCGAGGTCGAGCACCGGCGCGAAACTCAGGTCGAGGCCGACCGCCAGGACCTCGGTGGCCATCACCCAGCCGCACTGTTCGGCCAGGTATTCGGCATTGGCGTTATCGGCGATAGCGCGCATCGCCGGCAGGCGCACGAAGCCCTGGCGCAGGCGCTGCACTCGCCCACCTTCCTGGTCGACGGCCAGAATCAGCTCGGGACGGATGGCGCGGATCGACGCGCACAGCTCACGCACCTGGCGCGGGCTTTCGATGTTACGGGCGAAGATGATCAAGCCAGCTACTTCCGGTTGACGCAGGAGCTGGCGATCTTCTGCGGTCAGCCATTTACCGGCGATATCCACCATCAGGGAGCCTTGCAGGCTGACGGTCATAGGTAATCCTTCAATTCAGACTGAGAGAAGCCCAATTAGGGCATGCCGCCTCGTCGATTTGCACCAGGCAACGTGCCGGGGGCATTCGAACAAACAAAGCAGATCGGTGCTGCGCAGGCGTTTGCAGCCATGGGCAAAGCCATGGACGCGCTGGTGGCAAGAGAGATGTGCAGTAAATGGAGGTCAGGCATGGGCGCCAGCTTAGCCGATGCGCCCTGCCCCGCCCAGCCTTCAGGCCTTGGCCGTGGTGGTGCCCGCTTTACTGCGCGGGCGCAACTGGGCGGTAGCCATGGCATCGTCGGTCACGCCGCTGTCGGCGCGCATGCCGGCGGCCAGGAACGGCACCATCAGGCGCATGACCTGCTCAATAGACGTATTGATGCCGAAATCGGTTTCGGCAATGGCTCGCAGTGCCTTGATACCGGACATGCTGAACGCTGCGGCACCGAGCATGAAGTGCACGCGCCAGAACAGCTCGAGCGGTGGGACACGCGGCGCGGCTTCGTTGACCAGCAGCATGTAGCGGCGGAATACCTTGCCATACATGTCTTCCAGGTAGCGTCGCAGGTGGCCTTGGCTCTGGCTGAAAGCAAGGCCCAGCAAACGCATGAAGATCGACAGGTCATTGTTGCTGCGCGGCTGCACCACCAACGCTTGCTCTACCAGCATCTCCAGCAGTTCTTCGAGGCTTGGCTTGTGTTCAGGCTTGGCCTGGCGACGCTCCAGCTCCCGCTCGAGGCTGGCGCAGAACGGCCCGAGAAACCGCGAGAAGACCGCCTGGATCAGCGCTTTCTTGGAGCCGAAATGGTAATTGACCGCAGCCAGGTTGACCCCGGCCTTGCTGGTGATCAGCCGCAACGAGGTTTCCGCGAACCCCCTTTCTGCGAACAGCTGCTCGGCAGCATCGAGAATGCGTTCAACGGTTTCCGATTGGGCCATCACCACTCCGCGAGACAGACAAAACAAACAGGTGTTTGAAACATACGTTTCAGCCCGTTGGATGTCAAGGCTCGGTGACCGTACGGTCGCCATTAGAAAGCGCCCGGTTTGAGGCTGCAAGCGGCATGACAGGCGGAGCGTCGCTTTTTCTTGGCTCTTGGAGCTTGCAGCTCATCCAGTACTGTATATAATTCCAGTCACTGTATAAAAAGACAGAGCGCCCGCCATGTTGAAACTGACGCCACGCCAAGCCGAAATCCTGGCCTTCATCAAACGCTGCCTCGAAGACAACGGCTTCCCGCCAACACGCGCCGAGATCGCTCAGGAGCTGGGCTTCAAATCGCCCAACGCCGCCGAGGAGCACCTCAAGGCCCTCGCACGCAAAGGCGCCATCGAGATGACCCCAGGCGCTTCACGCGGCATCCGCATTCCAGGCCTCGAAGCCAAAGGCGAAGAAAGCGGCCTGCCGATCATCGGCCGAGTCGCTGCCGGTGCGCCGATCCTGGCCGAGCAGCACATCGAGCAATCTTGCAACATCAACCCGACCTTCTTCCACCCACCTGCCGACTACCTGCTGCGCGTGCACGGCATGAGCATGAAAGACGTCGGCATCTTCGACGGCGATCTGCTGGCGGTGCACACCTGCCGCGAAGCCCGCAACGGCCAGATCGTCGTCGCCCGTATTGGCGATGAAGTCACCGTCAAGCGCTTCAAGCGCGAAGGCAGCAAGGTCTGGCTGATCGCCGAAAACCCCGAATTCGCCCCCATCGAAGTCGACCTGAAAGATCAGGAACTGGTGATCGAGGGTTTGAGCGTCGGCGTCATACGCCGCTGATCCAGGAGTCGTCATGCAGCAGCTCGTCCAAGCACAACAGCAGATTCAGCTTCCGCTGTTCGAAGCGTTCCTTGCCCAACCAGTACTGCCGGGCCTGAAGGCCAGCGAGCAGGCACGCAAGCACAGCCAACCGGACCTGTTCAGTGAATTATCCCTGCGTGGCGCTCCCGAGCATTGCCAGAGCCTGCTGGCACCGGTTCTACGCGAACTGAGCGAAGAGCAGGAGGCGCGCTGGCTTACGCTGATCGCCCCGCCCTCCAGCCTGACTCAAGCCTGGCTGCGCGAGGCCGGCCTCAACCGCGAGCGTATCCTGCTGCTGCAACCACGCGGCAACCAGAGCGCGCTGCAACTGGCTTGCGACGCCTTGCGCCTTGGCCGCAGCCATACCGTGGTCAGCTGGCTCGGTAGCGTCAATGCCACCGCCCGGCAACAGCTCCTGCGCGCCGCCAGCGCCGGAAACGCACAAAGCCTGAACATCCGCTTCGGCTGATGCTCAGGCTTTGCCTGCATGCGAATTGAACTGGATATCAGTGAAGTACGCGCGGCCCTTCGTCGCGCTCCAGTTCGCCATCCATGAGGCGACCTGCCATCTGCACGCCGACGCTCAGCATGGCCTTGGCGACTTCAACATGTTGGCCCTGCAGAAACACCTTGGCGTCTTCCGAGAAATCCAGGGTTACCAGGGAGCCTTCATCCTCGGCGCGACGCAGTTCGATCCGGCCATCAGGCAACTCGACAATTTCCAGAAAAGACGTAGACATAAAGGGTTGTTCTCCGCGAAAGGCCAGCATTGTACCAGCCACGGCGGCTATCAGCACTCACTCAACGCGTCACGGAAACGTCTCACCAAGCCCTTGAGATTACTCCGCCAGCTTTCCAGCGCTTGCCGCGACAGCTCTGGATGCTCGACTTCGTCGAGATTGACGGCCTGAATCAGTGGCTGAGTGACATCGGCTTTTGCGGTTTTTATCGCGACCGGTGGTCGGAACAAATCGGCATAAGCACTGAGCAGTTGCGCCAACCAAGTCTCCCGCTGCCTGGCCAACTCCAGCAACTCCGCAACTTCGGGGATAGCAATGCCATTGAGTGCATCCTCGGCTAGCGCTTGCTCGACACTGGCAGCAATCGGCAGGCGGTAGAAGCCGCCAATCTCATGGCACAACCCCAGCAACGCACCGTACAGATGGAACAGCGCCGCTTCACGCTCGGCCTGAACCAGGCCCTGGGCGTTCATGGCTTGGCTGTCAGTCGCCTTGGCCATGGATTCCAGGGCGAGGCCTGCAAAGAAAAGTTTCTGGTTGGTGCGGGTGTAGAGTTCCTGGGCCATTTTGAGTGCCCTCCGATAGGCTGCAAGGCGAATACCTGCATCATAAATGATTAGGGCCGCTTTGCGCCCCTTCGCGGGGCAAGCCCGCTCCCACAGGTTGAATGCGATGCTCGAGAGCGGCGCAGTATCTGTGGGAGCGGGCTTGCCCCGCGAAGGGGCGCGAAGCGGCCCCAATCAAGTCAATGAAAATCAGCGCTTGTCTTCAACCTTCCAAGAACCACCGTCGTAGAAGGCCTTCCAACCAGTAGGCTTGCCATCGACCTCGGACTGCACGTACTGCTCCTTGGTCTTGCGACTGTAGCGGATCACCGCAGGACGACCCTCTGGATCCTTCTGCGGCGCCTCGCACAGGAAATGGTACTTAGGATCGATCTCATGCTTGTGCGGCACGATCTCCAGCACCAGGGGCGCACGGGTCTCGCGATTCTTGGGGAACTGGCTGGCAGCCAGGAACAGCCCCGAAGCACCATCACGCAGCACGTAGGTATCGTCGACCTTCTCGCACTTGAGCTCGGGCATGTCCACCTTGTCCATCTTCGGTGGCGCCGCTTCACCGCTCTTGAGCAGTTTGCGCGTGTTCTTGCACGTCGGGTTGGTGCAGCCGAAGAACTTGCCGAAGCGGCCGGTCTTGAGCTGCATCTCGCTGCCGCACTTGTCGCACTCCAGGCTAGGCCCTTCGTAACCCTTGATGCGGTAGCTGCCCTCTTCGATCTCGTAGCCGACGCAGTCCGGGTTGTTACCGCAGATATGCAGCTTGTGCTTCTCGTCGAGCAGGTACGCGTCCATGGCGGTGGCGCAGATCGGGCAGCGGTGCTTGCCCAGCAGCACGCGCGACTCCGATTCACCCTCGTCGTCCGCGGCGATTTCATCGCCGGGCACCAGGTTGACGGTAGCCTTGCAACGCTCTTTCGGCGGCAGGCTGTAACCCGAGCAACCGAGGAACACACCGGTGGAGGCGGTACGGATCATCATCGGCCGGCCACATTCCTTGCACGGAATGTTGGTCATGGTCGGCTGGTTGGCGCGCATGCCGCCTTCGGCCGATTCGGCGGTCTGCAGCTTCTTGCTGAAGTCGCCGTAGAACTCGTCCAGCACGTTTTTCCAGTCACGCTCGCCCTGGGCGACGTCGTCGAGGTTTTCCTCCATGCCGGCGGTGAACCCGTAGTCCATCAGGTTGGCGAAGCTTTCCGAAAGGCGTTCGGTAACGATGTCGCCCATCTTCTCGGAATAGAAACGGCGGTTGTGCAGCGTGACGTAGCCGCGGTCCTGGATGGTGGAAATGATCGCCGCGTAGGTCGACGGTCGGCCGATGCCGCGCTTTTCCATTTCCTTGACCAGGCTGGCTTCGGTGAAGCGCGCCGGAGGCTTGGTGAAGTGCTGGCTCGGGTCGATCTGGATCAGCTTGAGTGCTTCACCCTGGACCATTTCCGGCAGTACGTCGTCTTCGCCTGGCTTGCTTTGTTGAGGCAGCACGCGGGTGTAACCGTCGAATTTGAGGATGCGGCCTTTGGCGCGCAGCTCGAAGTCGCCTGCGGCCACGGTGACGCTGGTGGACAGGTACTGGGCCGGCGGCATCTGGCAGGCAAGGAACTGGCGCCAGATCAGCTCATACAGGCGCTCGGCGTCACGCTCCATGCCGTTGAGCTTGGTCGGGTGGGTATTGACGTCGGACGGACGAATCGCTTCGTGCGCCTCCTGGGCACCCGCCTTGCTGCCATACACCACGGGCGCTTCGGGCAGGTACTGCTTGCCGAACTCGCGCTCGATGTAGCTGCGCGCCATGTCCACAGCGTCGGCCGACAGGTTGGTGGAATCGGTACGCATGTAAGTGATGTAACCCGCTTCGTACAGACGCTGGGCCATCATCATGGTCTTCTTCACCCCGAAGCCCAGGCGATTGCTCGCCGCCTGCTGCAGGGTGGAAGTGATGAACGGTGCCGAAGGCTTGCTGCTGGTCGGGCGGTCTTCACGCTTGAGCACGCTGTAGCTGGAGGCTTTGAGCTTCTCCAGCGCGGCCATGGCCTGGGCTTCGTTGAGCGGTTTGAAGGCTTCGCCCTTCTCACGCGCCACTTCGAAACGCACTTTGGCATTCTTGGCGGTGCCGAGGTCGGCGTGCACTTCCCAGTATTCTTCCGGAATGAAGGCGCGGATCTCGCGCTCACGCTCGACCACCAGCTTCACCGCCACCGACTGCACGCGCCCGGCCGACAGGCCGCGGGCGATCTTGGCCCACAGCAGCGGCGAGACCATGTAGCCCACCACGCGGTCGAGGAAGCGCCGCGCCTGCTGGGCGTTGACGCGGTGGATATCCAGCTCGCCCGGCTGCGAAAACGCATCCTGAATGGCTTTTTTGGTGATTTCGTTAAACACCACGCGCTTGTAGCGGGTGTCGTCGCCGCCGATGGCCTCGCGCAGGTGCCAGGCGATGGCTTCCCCCTCGCGGTCCAAGTCGGTTGCGAGATAGATGGTGTCGGCATCCTTGGCCAGGCGGCGCAGCTCTTCGATCACCTTTTCCTTGCCAGGCAGGATCTCGTACTTGGCCTTCCAGCCATGCTCGGGGTCGACGCCCATGCGCGCCACCAGCTGGCGACGGGACTTTTCTTTCGGCGAAAGGGCCGGAGCCTCACCCGCAGCCTTGCCCCGCTTGGCAGCCGGCTCTTTGCTGGCGCTGGCCGAACCGCTGGTGGGGAGGTCACGGATGTGGCCGATACTCGACTTCACCACGTACTGGTTGCCCAGGTACTTGTTGATGGTCTTGGCCTTGGCCGGGGATTCCACAATGACCAGCGATTTGCCCATGGATCGGAGTATTCCTGAATCTGAAGATGAAAAACGCGTCAGGTGCCGGACGCGGCACCGCTATATATAGTGGCGAAACAGTGAGGTCAAGCGCGGTCGATCATTCGTGCGCCTTGCCAAGCAGTTCCGGCAAGCCCTCTTCGGCCTTGACCAAAGCAAAGCGTGGCACCTGCTCGCCGTCAACCTCGACGGACTCCTGGAACATCGACAGCGGCCGAACCCAGAAGCTGTAATCACCATACAGGCATTGGTAGAAGACCATCCACTCTTCGCTCTCGGAGTGCCGTGCGACACTGAAGACACGGTACTCAGGCCCTTTGTAATGCCGGTATACGCCTGGTTGTATCTGCATGTCGCCTTCCCTCTTGAAACAAAATCTGTAAAAAACAAAAACCGGGGCACAGGGCCCCGGCTGCTGCCTTGCAACGCGATCAGACGCGTTCGAAGACCGTGGTGATGCCCTGGCCGAGGCCGACGCACATGGTGGCGACACCCAGGGTACCGCCATTCTGCTTCATGACGTTGAGCAGGGTGCCGGAAATCCGTGCACCAGAGCAACCGAACGGATGGCCCAGAGCGATGGCGCCGCCGTGCAGGTTAACCTTCTCATCCATCTTGTCGAGCACTTTCAGATCTTTGAGCACTGGCAGGGCCTGTGCGGCAAAGGCTTCGTTGAGCTCGATGAAGTCGATGTCGGCCATGGTCAGACCGGCGCGCTTGAGGGCTTTTTGAGTCGACGGCACCGGGCCGTAGCCCATGATTGCCGGGTCGACACCCGCGACGGCCATGGAGCGAATCACCGCCAATGGCTGGATGCTGAGGTCCATCGCACGCTGACCGGACATGACGATCATGCACGAAGCACCGTCAGTGATCTGCGACGAGGTGCCAGCCGTCACCGTACCGCCCTTGGGGTTGAACGCAGGCTTGAGCGATGCCAGGCCTTCGAGGGTGGTTTCCGGGCGAATGGTCTCGTCGAAGTCGAAGACCTTCAGGAAGCCGTTCTCGTCGTAGCCCTGCATCGGGATGATCTCATCCTTGAACTTGCCCTCGACCGTCGCCTTGTGAGCGAGCTGGTGCGAACGCAGGCCGAACAGGTCTTGCTGCTCGCGGGTGATGCCGTGCATCTTGCCGAGCATCTCGGCAGTCAGGCCCATCATCCCGGAAGCCTTGGCGGCGTGCAAGGACAGGTGCGGGTTGGGGTCGACGCCATGCATCATGCTGACGTGGCCCATGTGCTCGACACCACCGACCACGAACACATCACCGTTGCCGGTCATGATCGCCTGGGCGGCGGTGTGCAGCGCGCTCATCGACGAGCCGCACAGGCGGCTGACGGTCTGGGCAGCCGAAGTGTGCGGGATCTGGGTCATCAGCGAGGCCATGCGGGCGATGTTCCAGCCCTGCTCCAGGGTCTGGTTGACGCAGCCCCAGATCACGTCCTCGACTTCTTTCGGGTCGACCTTGCCGTTGCGCTCCAGCAGTTTGCTGATCAGGTGCGCCGACATGTCTTCGGCGCGGGTGTTGCGGTGCATGCCACCCTTGGAGCGGCCCATCGGGGTGCGACCGAAGTCGACAATCACCACGTCTCTTGGATTCAGGCTCATATCAAATTTCTCGCTCTAGCTCGTTGACCACTCAGTTGAAGAAGCGCTGGCCGTTCTTGGCCATTTCACGCAGCTTCGCGGTCGGGTGGTACAGCGGCCCAAGGTCGGCGTACTGGTCGGCCAGGGCAACGAATTCAGCCACACCGATCGAGTCGATGTAGCGCAGCGCACCGCCGCGGAACGGAGGGAAACCAATGCCGTAGACCAGGCCCATGTCGGCTTCGGCAGCGGTTTCGACGATGCCATCTTCCAGGCAGCGCACGGTCTCCAGGCACAGCGGGACCATCATCCAGTTGATGATGTCTTCATCGGTAACATCACGCTGCTCGAAGACGACCGGCTTGAGCACATCGAGCACGGTGGCATCGAAGACTTTCTTCGGCTTGCCACGCTTGTCGGTCTCATAGGCGTAGAAGCCCTTGCCGTTCTTCTGGCCCAGGCGGTTGGCCTCGTACAGGGCGTCGACGGCGGAGCGACGGTCGTCCTTCATACGGTCCGGGAAGCCGTCGGCCATCACGTCGCGGCCGTGATGGCCGGTGTCGATGCCGACCACGTCCATCAGGTAGGCCGGGCCCATCGGCCAGCCGAACTTCTCCATGACCTTGTCGATGCGCACGAAGTCGACACCGGCGCTGACCAGCTTGGCGAACCCGCCGAAGTACGGGAACAGTACGCGGTTTACCAGGAAGCCCGGGCAATCGTTGACCACGATCGGGTTCTTGCCCATCTTCTTGGCGTAGGCCACGGTGGTGGCAACCGCCACTTCACTGGACTTCTCGCCACGGATGACTTCCACCAGCGGCATCATGTGCACCGGGTTGAAGAAGTGCATGCCGACGAAGTTTTCCGGGCGCTTGAGCGCCTTGGCCAGCAGATTGATGGAGATGGTCGAGGTGTTGGAGGCGAGGATCGCGTCCTCTTTCACCTGGGCTTCCACTTCTGCCAGCACGGCCTGCTTGACTTTCGGGTTTTCGACCACGGCTTCGACGACGATGTCGACGTTGGCGAAATCACCGTAGGACAGGGTCGGGCGAATGGCATTGAGTGCCTCGGCCATTTTCGCCGGGGTCAGGCGGCCTTTTTCGACGCGATTGCCGAGCAGCTTGGAGGCCTCGTTCAGGCCCAGCTGGATGGCGTCCTCGCGGATGTCCTTCATCAGGATCGGCGTGCCCTTGACCGCCGACTGGTAGGCGATACCGCCGCCCATGATGCCGGCGCCGAGCACGGCAGCCTGCTTCACGTCGCGAGCGATTTCGTCGTGGGCCTTGGCCTTGCGCTTGAGCTCCTGGTCGTTGAGGAACAGGCCGATCAGGCTCTCGGCGACCGAGGTCTTGGCCAGTTTGGCAAAGCCGGCGGCTTCGACTTCCAGGGCCTTGTCTCGGCCAAAGTTAGCGGCCTTCTGGATGCTCTTGATCGCTTCGACCGGCGCCGGGTAGTTCGGGCCAGCTTGGCCAGCGACGAAGCCCTTGGCAGTCTCGAAGGCCATCATCTGCTCGATGGCGTTGAGCTTGAGTTTTTCCAGCTTCGGTTGACGCTTGGCCTTGTAATCCAGCTCGCCGCTGATGGCGCGCTTGATCAGGTCGAGGGCACCTGCCTGCAACAGCTCAGGGGCAACCACCGCGTCGACGGCACCTACTTTCAGGGCGTCTTCGGCACGGTTTTCCTTGCCAGCGGCGATCCACTCGATGGCGTTGTCCGAACCGATCAGGCGCGGCAGGCGCACGGTACCGCCGAAGCCTGGGTAGATACCCAGCTTGACTTCCGGCAGGCCGATCTTGGCGGTGCTGGACATGACCCGGTAGTCGGCCGCCAGGCACATTTCCAGGCCACCGCCCAGGGCAATCCCGTTGATAGCGGCCACGGTCGGCACTTCGAGGTCTTCGAAGGCATTGAAGATGCGGTTGGCTTCCAGGTTGCCGGCAACCAGCTCGGCCTCAGGCAGCTTGAAGTTGTCGACGAACTCGGTGATGTCGGCGCCGACGATGAACACGTCCTTGCCACTGCTAACGATCACACCCTTCACCGAGGCGTCGGCCTTGATGGCGTCGACGGCCTGGCGCAGCTCGTCCAGGGTCAGGCGGTTGAACTTGTTGACGGACTCACCCTTGAGGTCGAACTTCAGTTCGACGATGCCGCTTTCAAGAGCCTTAACCGTGATGGCTTTACCTTCGTAAATCATCAACTGATCTCCACGATATGGAAGCTGAACTGTACACGCCGATCGCTGGTGGAAAGCAGCCGTTCGCTGCCCTTGCCCAGGCACACCCGTCAGCGCGCTAGTCGGAACTATGAACGAGTGTTGTGACATACAAACGCTCAATTCATACGCCCGTTTGATTTGGGTACGCACACATTCTCCGAAAAGATCGGCGTTGTCAAATGCTCTCAAGCACGGTTAAAACGCGACTTTCCGGTCACTTTGTATCGTCCGGGTGCAAATCATGATGACAGTGATCGCTGATCATTCATGTCAGCGATTGACCACAAATAATCCCCAATGCTGCATTTTTCTCATGCAGGGCGCTGCACGCTGGCTACACTGCACTGGCTTGTAGAAATTCCCGGCCTGCCTGGCCTTTTCTGCGCGGCAGAAACGACAAAGCGGCAACTTGGCACCTACCCGTCGGGTGCTGCCAAGTTGCCGCTTTGTCGTTGATGGAGGCGTTACGCGAGGGTTTCGAACGCGTGGGCAATATCCTGCAACACAGATTTATCGCCACGCTCGCTCCAGTACAGGGCGAGCATCCGCGTATCGGCCTCGACCTTGTAGACGGTCGCCGGCAGCCGCGAGAACACCTCGTTCAGACGCGGCTCCTCACACACTTCACGCCACTGGTTCCACCACACGCCTGGGCTTACCTGCCAGTAACACCAGCTGTCCTCACGCCCACGGCTGCGCCCGCGGTGGTACTGCGGGCATGGGCTCGGCGGCTCTTTTTCCAGCCAGTGTGGCCACTGCTGCGGCGCCAGCTGCATGGCCAGCCCCATGCGCCGCGCCTCCAGGCGCAGGCTCATCTGCTCACCCTGCTTGCGCGACTGGCGCAACCAGGCGAACGGGCTGAGAATCAGCGCAAGGATTGACACCACCAGCAATACCGTCATATCTGTAGATCCCATAAAGCGTTGCAAATGAGCGGGTTACTCGGTTTCACGGAAGATCCGCCCGAAAGCGACCATACTTCTACTATCGCGATTGTCAGGAGTACTGCACATGTCCTATGAACATCTTCTGGTCGCTGTCGACCTGACCGAAGAATGCGACCCGGTGATCAAGCGTGCCAAGGCGATTGCCCTGGCGAGCGGCGCGAAGGTATCGCTGGTCCACATCGTCGAGCCCATGGCCATGGCCTTTGGCGGTGACGTGCCGATGGACCTGTCGCAACTGCAACAGCAGCAGTTCGACCAGGCGAAGGAGCGCATGGAGCGCCTGTTCAACAAATACCCGGATATCAATCGCGGCGATTCGCACCTGGTTTATGGCCAGCCACGTCAGGAGATTCACCAGCTGGCCAAGGACCAGAACTGCGATCTGATCGTGGTTGGCAGCCATGGCCGGCACGGTCTGGCATTGTTGCTGGGATCTACCGCCAATGACGTGCTGCATGGTGCGCCGTGCGATGTGCTGGCGGTGCGGTTGCAGAAGAAGGAATGACTTAGCCTGTTCCGGCCTCTTCGCGGGGCAAGCCCGCTCCCACAGGTACTCATGCAGTCCCTGTGGGAGCGGGCTTGCCCCGCGAAGAGGCCAGTGCAGACTAAAAGCTGATCAACCTTCCAGCTCGGCCCAGCGCTCTACCAAGGCATCCAGCTCGCCCTGCATCTGCTCCAGCTTCGCCAGCACCGCTGCGGTTTCCTCGATCGGCCGCTGATAGAAGCCCGGTGCTGCAACCTCTTCCTGAGCCGCTGCCATGCGCTGTTCGACCGCGTCGATCTGCCCCGGCAACATCTCCAGCTCACGCTGCAACTTGTAGCTGAGCTTCTTCTTCGAGGCATCGGCCGCGGCAGCCACTGGCGCCGGTGCAGCTTGCACTTCCTGCTTCTCCACCACCGCGCTATTGAGCTCGGACTTGCCGCCCTTGCTTTCGGTCACGCCCAACAGCCGCGGCGAACCGCCCTGACGGATCCAGTCCTCATAGCCGCCGACATACTCGCGCACCTTGCCCTCGCCTTCGAACACCAAGGTGCTGGTGACGACGTTATCGAGGAAGGCCCGGTCGTGGCTGACCATCAGCACGGTGCCCTTGTAGTTGGACAGTACTTCTTCCAACAGCTCGAGGGTTTCAACGTCCAGGTCGTTGGTGGGTTCGTCCAGCACCAGCAAGTTGGCCGGTTTGCTGAACAATTTGGCCAGCAGCAAACGCGCACGCTCGCCACCCGACAGCGCCTTGACCGGCGTGCGGGCGCGCTGCGGGCTGAACAGGAAATCGCCGAGGTAGCTGAGCACGTGGCGGTTCTGGCCGTCGATTTCGATGAAATCACGGCCTTCGGCCAGGTTGTCGATGACCGTCTTTTCCAGATCGAGCTGATGACGCATCTGGTCGAAGTAGGCCACTTCCAGTTTGGTGCCGCGCTCGACCTTGCCCGAGGTGGGTTCCAGGTCGCCGAGCATCAGTTTGAGCAACGTGGTTTTACCGGTACCGTTGGCACCCAGCAGGCCAATACGGTCCTGACGCTGCAGGACCATGGAGAAATCCTTGACCAGCATCGGCCCTTCGGCGTGGTGGAAGCTGACGTTTTCCAGCACCATGACCTGCTTGCCGGACTTCTCCGCCGCCTCGATCTGAATGTTGGCCTTGCCCTGGCGATCGCGGCGCTCGCTGCGCTCCACGCGCAAGGCCTTGAGCGCACGCACGCGGCCTTCGTTGCGGGTACGACGGGCCTTGATGCCCTGGCGAATCCACACCTCTTCCTGGGCCAGGCGCTTGTCGAACAGCGCGTTGGCGGTCTCTTCGGCCGCCAGGGCCGCTTCCTTGTGCACCAGGAAGCTGGCGTAGTCGCCGTTCCAGTCGATCAGCCCGCCACGGTCCAGTTCGAGGATGCGCGTGGCCAGGTTCTGCAGGAAGGAACGGTCGTGGGTGATGAACAGCACCGCGCCGTTGAAGCCGCGCAAGGCCTCTTCGAGCCAGGCGATGGCACCGATGTCCAGGTGGTTGGTCGGCTCGTCCAACAGCAGCAGGTCGGGCTCCGAGACCAGCGCCTGGGCCAGCAGCACGCGGCGGCGCCAGCCACCGGACAGCTCGGCCAGGGTCTTGTCGGCCGGCAGCTGCAGACGGCTCAGGGTGCTTTCCACCACTTGCTGCAAGCGCCAGCCATCACGGGCTTCGAGCTCGTGTTGCACATGCATGAGCTTGTCCAGGTCGTCGTCGCCCTGGATGTTCTGGCTGAGGTGGTGGAACTGCGCCAGCAACTCGCCAACGCCATCCAGGCCTGCGGCCACCACGTCGAACACCGTCCGCTCATCAGCGACCGGCAGCTCCTGCGGCAATTCGCCGATCTTGAGGCCGGGGGCGCGCCAGATTTCACCGTCATCGCCTTTCTGCTCGCCCTTGACCAGGCGCAGCATGCTCGATTTACCGGTGCCGTTGCGGCCGATGATGCACACCCGCTCGCCACGGGCGATCTGCCAGGACACTTTGTCCAGCAGCGGCATCGCGCCGAATGCGAGCGACACATCGCTGAATTTGAGCAGGGTCATGTTCGTCTCCAGAAAGCGGGCGCGCATTCTACCTGAGTTGGGCCATTCCGGCATTAAGTTGACTGCGTTGCCAGGGCATTGCGACATCCGGTCGGCGTTAATGCCTTGATACAAGCGCAGTGCTTTCACCCGTAGCCGGCAAACGGCTAAGCTAACGCAATAGCTTCCAACAGTGCTGGCTTCGCCGTCACTTTCCCATGGTTCAACTGCCCGGACGTATCATGCGCAGCCGCCTGTTACAGATTGCCTCCTGCCTGCTGCTTACCGCCGCCACCGCCAGTGCGGCGCAGGCCATCGAACTTTCACAGCAACGTCAGTACTACGACGAGGCCAAGCGCGCGCTGGCCAAGGGCGACAAGGGTCCTTACCTGCGTTACTCCCAGGCCCTACGCGACTACCCGCTCACCCCCTACCTGGCCTACGACGAACTCACCGCGCGCCTGAAAAGCGCCAGCAACGAGGAAATCGAAGGCTTCCTGGCCAAGCACGGCGACCTGCCCCAGGCCAACTGGATGAAGCTGCGCTGGTTGCGCTGGCTGGCCGAGCGTGGCGAGTGGAATACCTTCGTCAAATATTACGACCCCAAACTCAATTTCACCGAACTGGACTGCCTCAACGGCCAGTACCAGCTGAGTCATGGCAAACGTGCCGAAGGCTTCGGCAGCGCCGAAAAACTCTGGAACGTGGGCAAGTCGCAACCGGCCGCCTGCGACACCTTGTTCGGCATGTGGGCCGCCGAAGGCCAGCTGACGGAGGCCAAGCGCTGGAACCGTGCAAAGCTGGCTGCCCAGGCGCGTAATTATGCCCTGGCCAACAACCTGGTCAGCTCGCTCACTACCCTGGCACCGCAGGGCCGCCTGCTGGTCGATGTGGCGCAAAAGCCCGAGCTGCTGAACCAGCCATCGCGATTCACTCCGGTCAATGAAGCCATGTCCGACGTGGTCAGCCTGGGTCTGCGCCGCCTGGCTCGCCAGGACCCGGAGCGCGCCATGACGCTGCTCGACGACTACGCCCAGCGCATGCATTTCTCCCGCGACGAAAAGGTAGCCATTGCCCGCGAGATCGGCCTGACCCTGGCGCGCCGCTACGACCCCCGCGCCCTCGACCTGATGACCCGCTACGACCCGGAGCTGCGTGACAACACCGTCAGCGAGTGGCGCCTGCGTCTGCTGCTGCGCCTGGGCCGCTGGGAAGACGCCTACGAGCTGACCAAGCGCCTGCCGCAGGACCTCGCCAGCAGCAACCGCTGGAAATACTGGCAGGCGCGCAGCCTGGAACTTGCACAGCCGAACAACCCGCAGATCCCCCTGCTGTACAAGACCGTCGCGCGCGAGCGTGACTTCTATGGCTTCCTTGCCGCTGACCGAACGCAGACACCGTATCAGCTGAACAATCGGCCGCTGGTACTGAGCCCGCAACTGGTCAAAAAAGTGCGCAACACCCCAGGCGTCCAGCGCGCCCTGGAGTTCCACGCCCGCGGCCAGATCGTCGAAGGCCGCCGTGAGTGGTACCACGTCAGCCGCCACTTCAACCGCGACGAAATGGTCGCCCAGGCGCGCCTGGCCTATGACCTGCGCTGGTATTTCCCGGCCATTCGCACCATCAGCCAGGCGCAGTACTGGGACGACCTGGACATCCGCTTCCCGATGGCCCACCGCGACACCCTGGTGCGTGAGGCCAAAGTGCGCGGGCTGCATTCGAGCTGGGTGTTCGCCATCACCCGCCAGGAAAGCGCCTTCATGGAGGATGCCCGTTCCAGCGTGGGCGCCAGCGGGCTGATGCAGCTGATGCCGGCGACCGCCAAGGAAACCGCGCGCAAATTCAGCATTCCGCTGGCGTCACCGCAGCAGGTGTTCAACCCGGACAAGAACATTCAGTTGGGCGCGGCCTACCTGAGCCAGGTGCACAGCCAGTTCAACGGCAACCGAGTGCTGGCCTCTGCAGCCTATAACGCCGGCCCCGGCCGTGTGCGCCAGTGGCTCAAAGGCGCCAAGCACTTGAGCTTCGACGTGTGGGTGGAATCGATCCCGTTCGACGAGACGCGCCAGTATGTGCAGAACGTGCTGTCGTATTCGGTGATCTACGGGCAGAAGCTCAATTCACCGCAGCCGTTGGTGGATTGGCATGAGCGGTATTTCGACGATATGTGAATCAGTTCCGCCCCCTTCGCGGGGCAAGCCCGCTCCCACAGGTGCTCACTAGTTTCAGATTCAGTGGCAAACTGTGGGAGCGGGCTTGCCCTGCGAAGAGGCCAGCACCAACAACAACTATTCCAGCACTTCCACGTCCATCCCCACCTCAACCCGCCCACTACCATCCACCGCCAGGTTCTGCCCAAACAGAACATCCCCTTCCTTTTCCCGGAAGGTCTTGAGGGTGGTCAGCGGCTCACGGTCCGGGCTGCGTTCTCCCGTTACAGGATCAAGCGTGGTTAAAATGCACCGCACGCTGGGCTTGAGCACACGAAATTCCAGCTCGCCAATGCGAATCCGCTTCCAGTCATCCTCGGCAAACGGCTCAGCCCCCTGCACCACCAGATTCGGGCGAAATCGCAGCATCTCCATCGGGCGGCCAATCCGCCTATTCAGCTCATCGAGCGAGCCCTGGCCGATCAGCAGTAATGGAAACCCATCAGGGAACGCCGCCCGATCACTGTTCAAGCCATAACCACTCGGCAAGTAGCGCGCCCGCTGCTCCGGGCAGTAGACCAGGCGCATCGGCTTACCGAGCATTTGCGTCAACCAGGCTGCAGCCTCATCACCGCCATCGGGCACGCGCAGCGTGTCACGCCAGATGGTCACGCCGCGCAGATCAGCATCGGCAGAGGGCATTGCCACATACAGCGGGTCCAGGCCCGGAGCCTCCAGCAGCAACCCGCCATCCGGGCCATCGCTCGCCTTCAGCTGGCCAAGCAGCGGCCAGGCGCGCTGGGTAAGAAAGCGGCCATTCTCTGCCTCGACCACCATCCAGCGTCGGTCACCGAGCAATCCCAAATGTCCCACCGGCGAAACCTGCAGACGCTGCGCCTGTGCCGACTTCACCGGATACCGATACAACTCACTCAGAAACATCCCTGCCTGCCTCGTGCCATGCCAAAAACCCAGCTTATACCCGGCAGGCGCATGGATCACGCAGTGGTTGCATCCTGCAGCAGGCGTTGCTTGACCACATCGACCAAGCGATCAGGCTGGAACTTGGAAAGGAAATTGTCACAACCGACCTTTTTGACCATCGACTCGTTGAAGCTCCCCGACAACGAGGTGTGCAGCACCACATAAAGCCTGCGCAGACGTGCATCGCTGCGTATTTCGGTGGTCAGCCGATAACCGTCCATCTCGGGCATCTCTGCATCGGTAAACACCATCAGCAATTTTTCGCAGACATCTTCGCCAGCATCGGCCCAACCCTTGAGCATGCGCAATGCCTTCAATCCGTCGCTGGCCACATGCAGTTTCACCCCCAGTTGCGAAAGGGTTTCACGCAGTTGCGCCAGGGCCACGCTGGAGTCGTCGACCAGCAACACCTCACGGCCGCGGGCACGGGCAAGTACCGGGTCGGCGAGCTTGTCGTTGGACACCTTGGCGCTGTACGGGACGATCTCGGCCAGCACCTTTTCCACGTCGATCACTTCCACCAGCTTGTCCTCCACCTTGGTGATGGCGGTCAGGTAATGCTGGCGGCCAGCACTGGTAGGCGGCGGCATGATGGCCTCCCAGTTCATGTTGACGATGCGGTCGACCCCGCCCACCAGGAACGCCTGCACCGAACGGTTGTACTCGGTCACGATGATGGTGCTGTCCGGCCCAGGCGTCAGCGGCCGCATGCCGATGGCCTGGGACAAGTCGATTACCGGCAAGGTCTGCCCACGCAGGTTGACCACGCCACAGACAAACGCGTGACGCTGCGGCATCAAGGTCAGCTTGGGCAGTTGCAGCACCTCTTGCACCTTGAACACGTTGATGGCGAAAAGCTGACGTCCTGCCAAACGAAACATCAGGATTTCCAGACGGTTCTCACCCACCAGTTGCGTGCGTTGGTCTACCGTGTCGAGAATGCCAGCCATTGGAAAAACCCCGGAAAAGTATGAATTGATCCACCTTGTATCGGCGGCTTGAGGCGCAGCTTGACCCTTGTACGAAAATGCCGCGAAGGCAATTGATATCACATTACCATCATGCTTTACTGCGGGTAGCTCAGCTTGGATCCATTGCTTGGACAAGCTGTCGCACCCTAGTCATCCATCAGGGAAACCCCTAGGAGCAATCAGGTGCAACCTGATGTTCGCGATATCCATTAGCCATTAATGTGACGCCATTCTCACTGCATGAATGGAGTCAGGCTTTTGCTAGCGATCGACATGGCTTGGCCATCCCCCGCTCCCGCCCAGCGCGCCGGAGCCTCCTGATGGAAAGCACAGCCTTCAACAGCAGCGCCCTGCAAGAGTTTTTGCTGGATGCGCAAGTCTTGCTGACCCAGTCTCATGAATGCCTGCAGCACCTCGAGCTGATCGACAATGACCCAGACGCCTGCCATTGCCTGGACAACGCCCTCGACACCCTCGCCAGGCGCGCCAGCGGCCTGGGCTTGCTCGAAGTGGCGCATTACACCTGTACTCTGCAGCAGCTGCTGGCCCCGGCATGCCGACACTTGCACCTGCACAGCAAGGCCCTGCCAGCGCTCTCTGCGTGCTTGACCTTGCTGGCATGGCAACTGGAGCTGGTCGACAAGCAAACTGGGCGGCTGGCCCTCGATGCCAGCGAACAGGTCGCACTGCTGGCCGAACTTGCGACCGCGCTGGATCAACCGCTGCCGCAAACGTGTGCGCCTTGTCACAACACCGGTGAGGCGTGCACTCACCCGCACAAGGCTGACCCCGCCGCGTCCAGCCCACCGGCTCGGCCGCATTAGCGGGCGCTTTTATCCTGTACCTAGCCTTCACCGGCACGCGCGATATCACTTGGCCATTGCGTAGCGCCTGCCAAGCCTGGTGATTCGCCCGTAAATGCTGAGGTTTCAAAGCATTACCCAGCCGCGACCAGCCCAGTTCGAAGTGTTACCATGCGCACTAACTAACATTGGCCATCCGTATCTCGGCGATTGTTGAAAGCACCTTGCCAACGCCCTGGCAAGACAGGTGCAAGGCCTCCATCAGCACGACTTCAGTGGCATCCCATCTATGCTCTTACGCTTGAAGATTCTTCTGCGTTGCCGTTCCCGCGCCACCTTGCTGCGTTGGGCGACGGCATTGCTGTGTGTGGCTTCGCTGTCTGCCAACCTGCTGCTGTTCCTCGGTGGCCAAGCACTGCCCGTCAGCCTGGTGTTGCTGCAATTGGCAGCCACGCTCGGGGTCGGCTGGCACCTGACCCACGGCGCCCGCTCGATCAGCCTGCGCCCGGCAGAGCTCGCCGACCGCATGCTCAAGGTCCAGGAAAGCGAGCGCCAGCACTTGAGCCGTGAACTGCATGATGACATCGGCCAGTTGCTCACTGCCGCCAAACTCCAGCTCGAATGGATGCAAAGACGGCTGCCGAACGATTTGCAGGCGCACTGCGGCAGCCTGCGCAGTACCCTCGAAGACACCCTGAGCAAAGTGCGCGACGTCTCCGCCATCCTCAATCCCCGGCAACTGGCCAGCCTTGGCCTGGAAGCCAGCCTACGTGCGCACCTGGTGCGCACCCTGGCGAGCAGCGACATCCACTGGAGCCTGGAGTGCCATCAGCGCCTGGGCGGTATTTCCGAAGATGTGGCCATGGCCGCCTTCCGCATTACCCAGGAAGCGCTTACCAACATCCTGCGCCATGCCAAAGCGCGCAACTTGATCGTCCGTCTGCAACGCAGCCCGGCGGGTCTGTTGCTGTCGATCGAGGACGACGGCCAGGGTTTCATCCCCGCCGTCAACCCGGCCGAGGCAGGCCAGCGCGGCATGGCTGGCATGCAGGAGCGCGCCACAGCGCTGCAAGGCAGCCTGGACATTACCAGCCAGCTCGGCCTGGGCACGCGGATCGAGGTGTTGTTTCCGTGGCCACCGCGCACCCACGAACGCGCCAGGACCCCTGCTTCCCAATGACATCCAGACTGCTGCTGATAGATGACCATTCACTGATCCGCGCCGGAGTCCGTGCCCTGGTTTCCGACATCCCCGGCTACTGCGTAGTGGGCGAAGCCGATGATGGCGACCAGCTGCTTGAGCAGGTCCAGCAACTGGCGCCCGACATCGTGCTGCTGGACATCTCCATGCGCTCGACCAGCGGCCTCGATGCCCTTACCCTGCTGCGCGCCACCGGCAATACCTGCAAGGTGCTGATCCTGTCCATGCACACCGACCCGGACCTGATCATGCGGGCTTTGGAGAGCGGCGCCCACGGTTACCTGCTCAAGGATGCCACCGCAACCGAGCTCGAGCAGGCTCTCGTCGCATTGCGCAATGGCGAACGCTACCTCAGCCCAGCCATTGCCCACACCGTGATCAACCAGGCGCTGATGCGTTCGCAGCAGGGCAAGCAGCACAACGCCGACCGCCACAACCTGACGGCCAGGCAGCTGGAAATCCTGCGCTTGATCGTACGTGGCAAATCCAGCCGGGAGATCGCCGCGGGCCTCGGGCTGTCGATCAAGACTGTAGAAACCCATCGGTCACAGATCATGAAACGCCTGCAGATCTACGACGTCGCCGGCCTGGTGCTATTTGCCGTACGCGAAAAAATAATCAGGCTGGACGACTGAGCAGCGGCGAGTTCGGCGGCAAGTGCACCCGCAACGCCGCAGGCACGGCCTCGAAACGCAGGCTCTCGGCCTGCAAAGGTTCACCGTCAAGGTTGATATCCAGGCCTTGGGAGCTCTTGATTTCGACCCAGGGCAAACGCGCACGCACGAACAACCCTTCCCCGGCCAGCAGATCGCGCAGCGCGCCTACCACTTCTTGTGGTGCTGGCAGGATGGCAATGTCGAGCAAGCCGTCATCCACCACCGCCTCGGCGCACAACTCTTGCCCGCCACCGGCCTGGCGACCATTGCCGATACCCAGAGCCAGCAGGTCTCCTTGCCAGTGGAAATCCGGTCCGGTCAGCTCCACCGAAGCGGCCTGCAGCTCGCTGAAACGTGACAAGCCGGTAAACAGGTAGGCCGCCGCACCCAATACCTTTTTCAGGTCTTCAGACGTGTTGGCCGTAACCTGGCTGCCAAAGCCGCCCGTGGCCATGTTCAGGAACAGCTGATCGCCTACCTTGCCCAGGTCGATCGGCCGTGCCGGCAGGTCCAGCAGCGCCAAGGCATCAGCCGGCTGTAACGACACACCGGCAGCCTTGGCGAAATCATTGGCGGTACCCAACGGCAGCAGCGCCAGGCTGGCATTGGTGTTAGCCCGACCCATGGCTTCAGCCACATCGCGCAACGTGCCATCCCCGCCGCCCGCGACCACGTGGGTATAGCCGGCCGCCAGCGCCTCGTCGACCAGCCGCTGGGCATCCCCCGCCTCCCAGGTCACTCGCACATCCAGCGTCCAGCCACGCTCGCGTTGCGCGAGCACGGCCGTGCGCACCTCTTCGTTCATCGCCTGCTTGCCATGCAGGATCAATATCGCCTTGCCCATCGCGCCTCTCCCTGGGGACCGTTCAGTCAAAATCTCGACCACCGCCAGGGGCATAATGCTGCATGCAGCGGAAAAATAACCGCCAAACCACGACAGGATCGAAGTGCCGAGCAGCGGGTATCTGGGCGAAGACCCAATCGTGCGCTTTACTGATAGCTATGGACGCGTCCCGGCAGCCGCCATCGGCTGACTGCCGACGGGCGCGTTTTTTGTCCGCGGCCTTTAACGAGGATTGTGGTTCATGCGCATACTCTGGACACTGCCCTACCTACCCTGGCCCACCACCAGCGGCAGCAAGACCCGGCAATACCACCTGTTGCGCGCCCTCGCGCAACATGGCCACCGGATCACCTTGCTGGTGCAGTCGAAGATACCGCTCAACGATGCCACTCGCGAAGCCCTCGAACCGCTGGTCGAACGCCTGATCGTGCTGCCCCGACGGGCACTGCACAGTCCGCTCAACCTGCTCGCCTCGCCGATCATCGACTATCCCATGCGAGCGATCATCAATGGCTTGGCGCCGTGCCTGCGGCACCGTTTCGAACAATTGCTGGACGAGCCCTGGGACGTTATCCAGATCGAGCACAGCTACGGTTTTCAACCCTTCGAAAAGGCCCTGCAGGCACGCGGCGTGCCCTACATGCTCAGCGAGCACACGCTCGAATCGGTGATGGGCGCCGCCTGCCACGACCGCTTGCCCCTGTGGCTGCGCCCGCTCAATGCCTTCGATCGCTGGCGCTACCGCCGCTGGGAGCAACGCGTGCTGCGCCAGCCCAGCGAAGTGGTTGCGGTGAGCAGCCATGACGCCGAACTGATCAGTCAGATCAGTGGGCGCCCGGTGAACGTGGTGGTCAACGGGGTCGATTGCGATTATTACCAGGACGTGCGCCCTTCCCTGCACAGCCAGCGTCTTCTGTTCGTCGGCAATTTCGAGTATGGCGCCAACCTGGAAGCCATTGAATGGGCGCTGGAGGAAATCCTCCCGCAGGTTTGGATGAGCAATCCGGCGGTACGCCTGGCTATCGCCGGGCATGCCCTGCCGGCCAGCTGGAAGCTGCACTGGAACGACCCGCGCATCGAATGGGTTGGCTATCGCCCCGATCTGCGCGAATTGCAACGGCGCTCGGCACTGTTCTTCGCACCCTTGCGCTACGCCGGCGGCTCCAAGGTGAAAATCCTCGAAGCCATGGCCGCCGGGCTACCCGTGATCACCACCGGCAAAGGTGTTTCAGGCCTTGCCGTGAACAATGGCGAGCACTACCTGGGCAGCGATGACGGCGGCCAGCTCGCGCTGCTGATCACCCAGTTGCTCAACCAACCCTGGCGCATGTGCCAGCTCAGCGAAGCCGGCCGTCAGTTCGCTCGGCAGCGTCACGACTGGAGCGTGGCGGCCCAGCAACTGGAAACCGTGCACATGCGCCTGACCCAGTCGGCACCCGCCGACGCCACGCAAGCCGGTGGCGTCTGGCTCGGGCGGTCAACCAAGTAGTTCGCTCAGGGGTATGAACGGCACGCTGTCACCCTGCTGTGGCGTGCTGCCTTCGCGCACCTCTACCAGGCCCTCGGCCCACGCGGCGCTACGCAGCACGCCGGAGCTCTGGTTCTTGTAGATAGTTGCGCGGCCGTTGTCGATACGTGCGCGCAGGTACTCGCGGCGGCTACCGGCCTTGGGCCAATCGAACCCTGCAGGCACATCGAAACGCAGCGGTGTCACCTCGGCAACGCCCTGGCGACGCAGCAGGTACGGGCGCGTCAGCAGGCCAAAGGTCACCAGCGTCGATGCCGGGTTACCTGGCAGGCCGATCACCGGTACGTCTTGATAGTGGCCAAAGGTCAGTGGCTTGCCTGGCTTGATCGCCAACTTCCACAACGCCAGCTCACCGGCTTCACGCAGGGCCGCGCCGAGGTAATCGGCTTCGCCCACCGAAACGCCGCCGGTGGACAGGATCAGGTCGACATCGCCCAGGCTGGCCAGGCACTGGCGCGTGCGTGCCAGGTCATCGGGGACGATGCCCATGTCGCGCACTTCGCAGCCCAGGCGCTGCAACCAGCTGACCAGCAGGCGCCGGTTGCTGTTGTAGATCTGCCCAGGGCCCAGTGGCAGGCCAGGTTCGACCAGCTCGTCACCTGTCGACAACACCGCCACGCGCACCCGCCGCACCACCTCAAGCTGCGCATGTCCCAGGGTCGCGGCAAGGCCCAGCTCGATAGGCCCCAGGCGCGTACCAGCCGCCATGACCTGCTCGCCCTTGCGGGTTTCCTGGCCTTGAGGGCGAACGTTCTGGTCGAGCCTGAGCGGCTCCAGGAAACGCACCCGGCCATCTTCCAGCACCTCGGTGTTTTCCTGCATCTCGACGCAATCGGCCCCGGCCGGCAACGGCGCGCCGGTGAAAATCCGCGCGCAAGTACCAGGTAGCAAAGGCTCGGGCGCGTGACCGGCGAAAATACGCTGGCTGACCGACAAGGGTTCACCCTGGCAATCGGCGAGGCGCAGCGCATAGCCGTCCATGGCGCTGTTGGGCCAGGGCGGCAAGTCCAGCGAGGCGACCAGATCGCTTGCCAACACACGGCCCTCGGCGTCGGCCAGCGAGACGGTTTCGATATCCTTGATCGGTGCTGCCTCGGCCAACGCCAGCAACTGCGCCAGCGCTTCCTCCACCGGCATCAGCGGCCGGGCCTGAGGCGCCTCAGCCACGGCTTTCACAGGCCGCTGCCTGCTTCAGGTGCGGGACGAAATTGCACGGGCGATGGCGGGCATCGAGCTGCTCGGCGAGGATGCCGTCCCAGCCAGTGCGTACGGCGTTGGTAGAACCCGGCAGGCAGCAGACCAGTGTGCCGTTGGCAAGACCGGCCAGTGCACGCGACTGCACCGTCGAGGTGCCGATATCGGCCACGGAGATCTGCCGGAACAGCTCACCAAAGCCTTCCACCTGTTTGTCCAGCAGGCAGGCCACCGCTTCCGGCGTGCTGTCGCGGCCGGTGAAGCCGGTCCCCCCGGTGATCAGCACCACTTGTACCGCGTCGTCGGCGATCCAGGTGGCCACCTGGGCGCGAATCTTGTACAGGTCGTCCTTGAGCAGCACACGTGCCGCCAACTGATGGCCCGCAGCGCTCAGGCGGTCGACGAACATCTGCCCGGAGGTATCGGTTTCGAAGGTACGGGTGTCGCTGACTGTCAGCACGGCAATGTTCAGCGCCACGAATGGGGTATCTGCCTTGGCTTTCATGAGTGTCCATCGCAAGGGTAAGGGATGGCCGCATTTATATCACAGGCTACGGGGAAGCGACCTCGACAGACCCAGGTCAATACCCCGGCAATGGCGCTATGCTGCACTGTGAAAGGAACTTGCGCAGATGCCCTGCGTCATACAGTCATCTAGCACCATCGCACTGGAGAAACACGATGATTCAACGGACCCTTCCCGCCTTCCTGCTCGCCCTGGGCCTGGGCGCCCTCGCAGGCTGCGCTTCGCCTACCGTGATCACCCTGAACGACGGCCGTGAGATCCAGGCAGTGGATACCCCGTCCTTTGACGAGGACTCCGGTTTCTACGAGTTCGAACAACTCGATGGCAAGCGTACGCGCCTGAACAAAGACCAGGTCCGCACTGTCAAGGAACTCTGATCGAGCAGCTGTTTTTGAGCACGAGGCCGTGCCCCGCCAAGGGCTTGTGCTGGAAAAAACCATGCAGTAGGATTTCGCTCATCGGAGTGTAGCGCAGCCAGGTAGCGCGTCTCGTTCGGGACGAGAAGGCCGCAGGTTCGAATCCTGTCTCTCCGACCAAACCCTGCTGCAGAAAGCCCGCCTTGTGCGGGCTTTTTGCTGCCTGCGATTCGCCTATGCCGTCAGCCGCGAGGTCACTTCACCCAGTTGCCCCGACAACCCATGCAAGCGCTGCCCGGCCTGCTCGGTATGCTGCACCGCCTCCTGGTTGGCAGTGGCGATACGAGTGATCTCGATCAGGTTGCGCGAAATGTCCTCGGCCACGCTGGTCTGCTCTTCGGCCGCCGTGGCGATCTGCCGGTTCATGTCGCGGATGGCTTCCACTGCCGTGGTGATGCGCTGCAGCATCTGCCCGGCCTGCTGCACCTGCTCGGCGCCCTCCTCGCTGCGCTGCTGGCCACTTTCGATGGCCTTGACCGCCTCCACCGCGCCAGACTGCACGGCCTCGATGATCTGATGAATTTCAGCGATCGACGCCGCCGTGCGCTGGGCCAGGCTGCGCACCTCATCGGCCACCACCGCGAAGCCGCGCCCGGCCTCACCCGCACGGGCCGCTTCGATGGCCGCGTTGAGCGCCAGCAGGTTGGTCTGTTCGGCAATGCCGCGGATCACCTCGAGCACCTTGCCGATGCGCGAACTGTCATTTTCCAGGTCGCGAATCACCGCAGCGGTATCGGCAATCTCCCGATTCACCGCGCCAATGATGTCGATGGTCTGCTGCATCACCTGCTCCCCCGATTGGGCGCTGTGGTCGGCATCATCGGCCGCACGCGCGGCCTCGGCGGCATGGCGCGCGACCTCCTGGGCGGTGGCGGACATCTCGTGCATCGCCGTGGCCACCTGGTCGGTGCGTTGGAACTGGTCCTGGGTACCACGCGCCATGTCGCCGGCAATGTTGCGCAGCTGGCCACTGGCGCCTTCCAGCTCCTGGGCGTTGTCCTTGAGGCGGCCAACGGTTTCGGCCAGGAAATCTCGCAGTGTATTGGCGGCGCGCGCCAGGCGGCCCAGCTCATCCTCGCGCCGGCTGTCGACCCGAGCGCCAAAGCGGCCCTGGCTCAACTGTGCGACATACTCGATCAGCTGACTGATCGGCTGTATCAAGCTGCGGTTGACCCGCCACAGGCTGAACAAGCCCACCAGCAGCGCCGAGCCGAGCATGACCAGTACGCCCAGCCAGACCGTGCGTTGGGCACGGGCATTGATGCTGGCAGCGCGCTCACGGGCGTCGCTGCGCAACTGCTCCACCAGTGCACTCATCTGGTCACTGGCGGCGCGGTCGACACCTTTGACCGCCAGGTCGCCGGCCGCCGGGTCACCACCTGCAGCCAGGAAAGCCTGGCGCCCCTGTGCGTAAGCCGCACCCAGCTGGCGGTGGCTTTCGCGCAACTGCTGCAACGGCGCTTTGAGCTTTTCGTCACTGCTGTCGATCAGTTGCCCAAGCAGCTGCTGAACCTGCTGCTCACGCGCCTGGAATTGCTGCCAGTACTTGTCCAGCTCGGCGGGTTGACGGCCGCGCAGCAGCACGTTCTTCCACTCCTGCACCTGGATCTTGAACTGGAGGTTGGCTTCATCGATCACTTGCGAAGCGCGCAGCGGCCCATCGACCAACTCGGCATAGCCGCGCACGCTGGAAGACAGAAACTGGAAGCACACCAGGGCGATCAGCAGTATCGCTGCCAGGCTGCCGCCAAGCAGAGCGAGAATTTGCACTCGGAGGGATTTACGCAACATCGCGGTTCTCGGGAACAAGGAAGTAGGAATCAGCGCGCCGTTGGCAGCGCCGCGATAGACATCCTTGTCCTCGTTCGCAGGGCAAAAAAAAGCTGCCATCAAGCGATAGCAGCCAGTTCGAGCACTTACACAACAGTTGCAAATCATACTCTCAGGCAATTGCTACAAAAATGTTACAGGCCTGCGACGATTAAGCTGTGGTGAACTGCAGCGAGGCCAGCCGGGCATACAACGGGCTTTGTTCGATCAACTGGCGATGTGTACCGACCGCCACCACGCGCCCCTTGTCGATGACCGCAATGCGGTCGGCATGCTGCACCGTGGCCAGGCGGTGGGCGATGACCAGTGTCGTACGACCGGCCATCAGGCTCGGCAACGCCTGCTGGATCAGATGTTCGCTCTGTGCGTCGAGGGCGCTGGTGGCTTCGTCGAGCAGCAGGATCGGCGCATCCACCAGCAACGCGCGAGCAATTGCAAGGCGCTGGCGCTGCCCGCCGGACAGCCCCACCCCACCCTCGCCCAGCGGTGTCTGGTACCCCTGCGGCAATTGCCGGATGAATTCGTCGGCATGCGCGCCCCGTGCCGCCGCCTGGACCTGCGCCAGGCTGGCCTCGGGGCGGCCGTAGCGGATATTGGCCTCGACCGTACCGCGAAACAGCGAAGGGTTTTGCGCCACCAGCGCGAACTGGCGGCGCAGGTCTGCCAGCGCCAGCCCGGAAATCGGCTGGCCATCCAGCAGGATCCGGCCCTGTTGCGGGTCGTAAAAACGCAGCAACAGGTCGAACAGGGTCGACTTGCCCGCCCCCGACGGCCCTACCAGCGCCACGGTCTGGCCAGGTTCAATGACCAGGCTGAGGTTGTCGATCGCCGCTACCGATGGCCGCGACGGGTAGGCAAACGCCACCGCTTGCAGCTCGATACGCCCGAGTGTGCGCTGCCCATTCACTACCAGCGTTTGCTCGGGCTCGACAATACTGCTGTGCGCGGCCAGCAGTTCAGCGATGCGTTCTGCCGCGCCCGCAGCGCGCTGCAACTCACCGATCACTTCGCTGAGGGTACCGAAGGCGCTGCCGACGATCAGGCTGTAGAACACGAATGCCGCCAGTTCACCAGTGGAAATGCGCCCCGCGATCACATCCATGCCGCCCACCCACAGCATCGCCCCTACCGCGCCCAGCACCAGCACGATGACCAGTGTGATCAGCCAGGCCCGTTGAGCGATGCGTTGACGTGCCACAGAGAACGCCGCTTCCACCGTACCGGCGAACATCTGGCGATCCAGCGCCTGATGGTTATAGGCCTGCACGGTCTTGATCTGCCCCAGCGTCTCGGCCACATAGCTGCCCACATCCGCCACCCGGTCCTGGCTCTGTCGCGAGAGGCTGCGCACCCGGCGGCCGAACAACAGGATTGGCGCCAGCACCAGGGGCAGTGCGACCACGACGATGCTGGTGAGCTTCGGGTTGGTGATGAACAGCAACACCACACCACCGATCACCATCAAGGCATTGCGCAGGAACATCGACAGCGACGAGCCGATCACCGACTGCAGCAAGGTGGTGTCGGCGGTCAGCCGAGACTGGATTTCCGAGCTGCGGTTATCTTCGAAAAAGCCTGGATGCAACCCGATCAGATGATCGAAAACAGCGCGGCGGATGTCGGCCACGCAACGCTCACCGATCCATGAAACCAGGTAAAAACGGCTGAATGTGCCGATAGCCAACGCCAACACCAGCAGCAGAAACAAGCCGATGGTCTGGTTCAGCTGGTGCGCAGAGCGGGTCATGAACCCTTGGTCCACCAGCAGGCGAATGCCCTGGCCGATGGACAAGGTGATGGCGGCAGTCGCCACCAATGCCAGCAAGGCCAGCAGCACTTGCCGACGGTAGGGCCGCAAGAATTGCCAACACAGGCGCAAGGCACGACGCTGACGAGAAGTAACCGGTTCGGGCATGACAGTGGCCACAGCAACAGTGAGCCTGCAGCCTAGCACTCATCGGGCTGGCCGGTGGCTATAGCCCATCGTTCTAAAAGGCCTCTGGAGGTTTGCCGCCGTTTCTGTTGCACTGTCCGTGTCGTGACACCCAAGAGCCACTGTCACTGGCCGGTCACGGCGCAGGTTTACCTTGAAACTGGACCTGACGAGGAGACGATAAATGAGCCTGCAACATGGCAGCGACACCCAGAAGCCCCAGACTACTCAGCAACCGAAACCCTGCGGTTCGATCATCGACGCCCAGGGCCACGAAGTGCCGATCACCGAGCAGATGATCCAGAAAGCTTGCAAGGATCTTGAGGAAAGCCGGGTCAGAAAAGTGCACAAGGGCTGAGTGAAGAATTGTTTGCAACCCGGCGCTCGCGCCGGGTTTTTATTGGCCGTCAGACCACCACGCCGCCCAGCGCACTGACCATCTGCGCCAACTGTGGCGCCTCGCCGCGCAAGCGTACTGCCAACCCTTCGATCTCGCGCCGTGGCGGATAGTGCTTGCGCAACTGGTCGAACGCGGTGCGCTGCTCGGCGGCATCGTCACTCAAGCTGCGGCGAAAATCGGCATCGTCGCGGCGCGGGTCGTACACTGCACGGCACAAGGTCGCCAGCGCCCAACCCAGATCGGCATCGGCATCCAGCTCGATCTGCGCCAGCGGCGGCTTGGGCAGCAAATCATTCAACTGCACCCGCTCGGGCTCGCCGAGGAAGCGGCACAAGGCCTGGTAGATCTGCGCCGTGCCGCGCTGGCGGCCATCGAGGCTGTAGCCAGCAATGTGCGGCGTGGCCAGGGTGCACAGGTCGGCCAGTTGCAGGTCGACTTGCGGCTCGCCTTCCCACACATCCAGCACTGCGTGCACGTCTTCGCGGTCCAGCAGCAGTTCACGCAATGCCACATTGTCCACCACCGGCCCACGGCTGGCGTTGATCAGCCAGGCGCCGGGGCGCAACTGCGACAGCTGCGCGTCGCTCAGCAGGTGCCAGGTCGGGAACTCGCCGCCGCGCTGCAACGGGGTGTGCAGGCTGATCACATCGCACTGTTCAAGAACAGTGTCGAGGCTGACGAAGTCGCCACCTTCGGCCGCTTGACGCAACGGGTCGCAGACCAGCACTTTCCAGCCCAGGCCGTGCAGTACACGCACCAGTCGGCCACCCACTTCACCGGCCCCCACAACGCCATAGGTACGTTGTGGCAGCGCCACGCCATCCAGGTCGGCGAGGGTCAGCAGGCTGCCCAGCACATAGTCGACCACGCCGCGGGCGTTGCAGCCCGGCGCGCTGCTCCAGTGGATACCGGTTTCGGCAAAGTAGTCCAGGTCCAGGTGGTCGGTGCCGATGGTGCAGGTGCCGACGAAGCGCACCTTGCTGCCTTCGAGCAGTTGCCGGTCGACCTTGGTCACCGAGCGCACCAACAGCACGTCGGCATCCTTGACGCTGGCAGCGTCGAGGCTCCTGCCAGGGTAGCGGCGAATCTCGCCGAAGCCTTCGAAGAAGGCATCGAGCAGCGGAATATTCTCGTCGGCAACTATCAGCATGGCGCTCTCCTGTCTGGGGAACGCAGTGTAGGTGCTATGGCAGGGGCGATCCAGCGTGGATCAGTCGGCTTTCTTGCGAATCCAGTACAGGTAGGTGCCCGCCTCTTCCTGCTGTTGCAACAGCTCGTGGCCGAGGAAGTTGCAGAACTTGGGGATGTCGCGACGGGTCGAGGGATCGGTGGCGATGACCTTGAGCAGGCCGCCGGCGGCCAGGTTGCGCACGTGGGTGTGCAGCATCATGACCGGTTCCGGGCAATTCAGGCCGGTGGCGTCGAGGATGGCATCGGGGGTGAAATCAGTCATGGGGGGCTCCGCAAATGATCGCTATTGTGGCGCATCCTGTGGCGCGGACCAAGGGGCGGCTTCGCCACCCATTCGCGGGGCAAGCCCGCTCCCACAAGAGTATTGCTGAGCCCTAGGTCGGCGCAGTACCTGTGGGAGCGGGCTTGCCCCGCGAATGGGTGGCGAAGCCGCCCCTGAACTCAACGCGGTTTCAGGTCCAACCTGCGCAAATGACAGGTCACTTCTTCACGGTCGTGATACAGCTGCTTGCAGGCAATCGACACCTTGATCTTGCGCGCCTTGAACGTCGCCTCCATCCGGTCCAGCAACCGCCGCACCTCGGCATAGCGCTGCTTCATCGGCAATTTCAGGTTGACCACTGCCTCTCGGCACAACCCCTCACCCAGCCAGGTTTCGATCAGCGAGGTGGTCCGCGCCGGCTTCTCGACGATATCGCAGACCATCCAGTCCACCGGTTGTTTGGGCTGCCAGGTAAAACCGTCCGCCATCAGGTGCTGTACCAGGCCAGTGTCCATCAGGCTCTCGGCCATCGGCCCGTTGTCGATGGCCGTCACCAGCATGCCGCGGCGCACCAGCTGGTAGGTCCAACCGCCCGGCGAAGCCCCGAGGTCGACACCGGTCATGTCATCGCCCAGGCGCTGCTCCCACTGCTCGCGCGGGATGAACTGGTGCCAGGCTTCTTCAAGCTTCAAGGTCGAGCGGCTCGGCGCTTCGCGTGGGAATTTCAGCCGTGGGATGCCCATCGGCCACAGCGCGCTGTTGTTCGCCTCGGCAACGCCAAGGAATACCCGACGGCCGCTGATGAAGGTCAGCAGCAAGCGCGGCAAGCTGGCGTTGTCGACCAGACGCCCGGCCTTCTCCAGCGCCTTGCGCAGCGGGACCTCGAATTTGCGGCAGAAGGTCGACAGCTCTTTGCCGTCGTTGCTGTCCAGCACTTCCAGCCACAGGCTGCCGAACACCGGCAGCGCCGCCAGGTGTTCCAGCAGCACGCTGATACGGTCGGTTTCCGGCAATTCGATATAGCTGCCGCGCGCCCACTGGCGGGGGAAGATCAGTTGCGCGAAGCGCAACTGCGCCATCAACTGTTCCGCACCCTCGCTGTCGGCGCAGACAAACTCGGCACAGGCGCTCTGCGGCTTGCCTTTGGCATAGCCGGCAACGCCCAGGTGGGCCGCGTGTTCGCTGATCTCGGCGCAGACCTCGCCCTCGAAACCGGGCCGGCAATGCATGAGCAGGGTATTCATCTCTCACTCCACTACGGCTGGCGCGCTACGGGCGCCGGCAGGGCGGCGATGATAAAGGAAGTTCGGAACCTGCGACACGCCCCGCCGGTCCAGAAAAGAGTCAGGGGTGCCAAACAGGGCTAACCTGACCTTTCAGCCAGGCCCGTGCCGTGCGGGCCGAAACACAGCGGTGGCACCGGCCTCACCCGCGAATGCCGGGCCCCGCTGCACAAGGAGTTGGCAATGCCCTCGCTCGATAGCCTGAACACCCTCAAGACCCTCAAGGTGGCTGACCACACCTACCATTACTTCAGCCTTACCGAAGCCGCCGCCCAGCTCGGCGACCTGCAGCGCCTGCCCATGTCGCTCAAGGTGCTGCTGGAGAATCTGCTGCGTTGGGAGGACGGCGAAACCGTCACCGCAGACGACCTGCGCGCCCTCGCCGGCTGGCTGCAGGAGCGCCGTTCCGATCGCGAGATCCAGTACCGTCCGGCGCGGGTACTGATGCAGGATTTCACCGGCGTGCCGGCAGTCGTCGACCTTGCTGCCATGCGCGCGGCCATGGCCAAGGCCGGTGGCGATCCGCAGCGGATCAACCCGCTGTCGCCCGTGGACCTGGTGATCGACCACTCGGTAATGGTCGACCGCTACGCCACACCGCAGGCGTTCGGCGAAAACGTCGACATCGAGATGCAGCGCAACGGCGAACGCTACGCCTTCCTGCGCTGGGGCCAGAGCGCCTTCGACAACTTCCGCGTAGTGCCACCGGGTACCGGCATCTGCCACCAGGTCAACCTGGAATACCTCGGCCGCACCGTCTGGACCCGCGAAGCCGACGGGCGCACCTACGCCTTCCCCGACACCTTGGTCGGCACCGACTCGCACACCACCATGATCAACGGCCTGGGCGTGCTCGGCTGGGGCGTCGGTGGCATCGAGGCGGAGGCGGCCATGCTTGGCCAGCCGGTGTCGATGCTGATCCCGGAAGTCATCGGCTTCAAGCTGACCGGCAAATTGCGCGAAGGCATCACCGCCACCGACCTGGTGCTGACCGTCACGCAGATGCTGCGCAAGAAAGGCGTGGTCGGCAAGTTCGTCGAATTCTACGGCGACGGCCTGGCCGACCTGCCCCTGGCCGACCGCGCAACCATCGCCAACATGGCGCCTGAGTACGGCGCCACCTGTGGCTTCTTCCCGGTCGATGAGGTCACCCTCGACTACCTGCGCTTGTCGGGCCGACCGCCGCAGACCGTGCAACTGGTCGAACAATACTGCAAGGCGCAGGGCCTGTGGCGCCTGCCAGGGCAGGAACCGCTGTTCAGCGATGCCCTGGCCCTCGACATGGGCGACGTCGAGGCCAGCCTCGCCGGGCCCAAGCGGCCCCAGGACCGCGTCGCGCTGGGCCAGGTCAACCAGGCCTTCAACCACTTCGTAGAACAGCAGCCCAAGGTACTGGCCAAGGAAGTCGGCCGCCTGGAAAGCGAGGGCGGCGGTGGCGTGGCGGTGGGCAATGCCGACCAGGCCGGTGAGATCGACTACAGCCACGAGGGCCAGACTCACACCCTGCGCCATGGCGCGGTAGTGATCGCTGCAATCACCTCCTGCACCAACACCTCCAACCCCAGCGTGATGATGGCGGCCGGGTTGCTGGCAAAAAAAGCTTTGGAAAAGGGGCTGCAGCGCAAGCCGTGGGTCAAGAGCTCGCTGGCGCCTGGCTCCAAGGTGGTCACCGACTATTACAACGCTGCAGGCCTCACGCCCTACCTCGACCAGCTTGGCTTCGACCTGGTTGGCTATGGCTGCACCACCTGCATCGGCAACTCCGGCCCGCTGGACGAAGCCATCGAAAAAGCCATCGGCAGCGCCGACTTGACGGTCGCCTCGGTGCTTTCCGGCAACCGCAACTTCGAAGGCCGCGTGCACCCACTGGTCAAGACCAACTGGCTGGCCTCGCCACCGCTGGTGGTGGCCTACGCCCTGGCAGGCAGCGTACGCGTCGACTTGACCCGTGATTCACTGGGCACTGGCAAGGACGGCCAACCGGTATACCTGCGTGACATCTGGCCCACCCAGCAGGAAATTGCCGACGCCGTGGCCAAGGTCGACACGGCGATGTTCCACAAGGAGTATGCCGAAGTGTTCGCCGGCGACGCCCAATGGCAGGCGATCGAAGTGCCGCAGGCGGCCACCTATGTGTGGCAGGACGATTCCACCTATATCCAGCACCCACCGTTCTTCGAGGACATCGATGGGCCGCTGCCCGTTATCGAAAACATCCAGGGCGCACGCATTCTGGCCCTGCTTGGCGACTCGGTGACCACCGACCACATTTCCCCGGCCGGCAACATCAAGGCCGACAGCCCTGCGGGGCGCTACCTGCGCGACAAAGGGGTAGAACCGCGGGACTTCAACTCCTATGGGTCACGGCGCGGCAACCACGAGGTGATGATGCGCGGCACCTTCGCCAATATCCGCATCCGCAACGAGATGCTCGGCGGCGAAGAGGGCGGCAACACGCTGTACCCGCCAACGGGCGAGAAGCTGTCGATCTACGACGCAGCCATGCGTTACCAGGCCGATGGTACCCCGCTGGTGGTGGTAGCGGGCCAGGAATATGGCACCGGCTCCAGCCGCGACTGGGCAGCCAAAGGCACCAACCTGCTGGGGGTCAAAGCCGTGCTGGCGGAGAGTTTCGAGCGCATCCACCGCTCCAACCTGGTGGGCATGGGCGTGCTGCCGCTGCAGTTCAAGGCTGGGCAAGACCGCAAACAGCTTGGGCTTACCGGCAACGAGCGAATCGACGTGCTGGGGCTGGCTGGCGTGCAACTGAAACCGGGTATGAGCCTGCCCCTGCGCGTTACCCGTGAAGATGGCCAGCAGCAAGACATTGAGGTCTTGTGCCGGATCGATACGCTCAACGAAGTGGAATACTTCAAGGCCGGCGGCATTCTGCACTATGTATTGCGGCAGTTGATTGCGAGCTGAAGCCCGGTCAGCGGGGGCGCCGTGCGCCCCTGTAACAAATTTAAATATCCATTCAATAAAAGCATGGGCCTGCCGATATCAGTCCAAAGCCTTGCGGATTAATCAGCCATGCGTAACAACCAGCCGATCACTCAACGGGAACGGACTTTCCCAGCCCAACAACGGTTGATCTCGACCACCAACGCCAAAGGCGTGATCACCTACTGCAACGATGCATTCGTGGAGATCAGCGGGTTCGCGCGAGAGGAACTGATCGGCGCAGCGCACAACCTCGTACGCCATCCTGACGTGCCCCCGGCAGTCTTCGCTCATATGTGGCAGACCCTCAAGCAAGGCCAGCCGTGGATGGGCATCGTCAAGAACCGCTGCAAGTCGGGCGACCACTATTGGGTCAACGCCTACGTCACGCCGATCTTCGACAACAACCAGGTCACGGGTTTCGAATCAGTGCGGGTCAAGCCTACCGCAGAGCAGATTCGCCGCGCCGAGGCGCTGTACCAACGCATCAATCAGGGCAAGACCGCCATCCCGCGCCGTGACCAGTGGCTGCCGGTGCTGCAGGACTGGCTGCCGTTCATTCTGATCAGCCAGGTCGGCTTCCTTATCGGCAATTGGCTCGGCCATTCCTGGGGCTTCGCTCTGGCTGCCGGCCTGTCGGTGCCGCTCGGCCTGCTTGGCCTGGGCTGGCAGCAACGGGGCCTTAAGCGTCTGTTGCGTCTGGCCGAACAGACCACCTCGGACCCGCTGATCGCGCAGATGTACACCGACAGCCGCGGCGTGCAGGCGCGCCTTGAAATGGCCATGCTCAGCCAGGACGCGCGCATGAAGACGTGCCTGACCCGCCTGCAGGACAGCGCCGAGCACCTCAGCGAACAGGCGCGTCAGTCCGATGCGCTGGCCCACAAGAGCTCTTCGGGCCTGGAGCGTCAGCGGGTCGAAACCGAACAGGTGGCCGCTGCCGTCAACCAGATGGCCGCCACCACTCAGGAAGTGGCCAACCACGTGCAGCGCACCGCCGATGCTACTCAGGAGGCCAACCGCCTGACCAGCCAAGGCCGCCAGATCGCCGGGGAAACCCGCGACGCCATCGAGCGCCTGTCTACTGCGGTGGGCGAAACCGGCGAGACCGTGACGCAGTTGGCCAAGGACAGCGACGAGATCGGTGGGGTTGTCGATGTGATCAAAGGCATTGCCGACCAAACCAACCTCCTGGCGCTGAACGCCGCGATCGAAGCGGCACGCGCCGGCGAGATGGGCCGTGGTTTCGCCGTGGTCGCCGATGAAGTACGCCAGCTGGCCCAGCGCACCGCCGAATCCACCGGGCAGATCCACGGCCTGATCGCCAAGCTGCAACAAACCGCCAACAACGCCGTGCTGACCATGGAAACCGGCCATCGCCAGGCCCAGGAAGGCGTGGAGCGCGTGATGCAGGCGGACCAGGCACTGGCCGGAATCAGCGAGGCAGTGGCCAACATCACCGACATGGCGACCCAGATTGCCGCGGCCACCGAAGAGCAGACCGCCGTGGCCGACGAAATCAGCCGCAACATCAGCACCATCGCCACGCTGGCCGACGAGACCGCCGAACAGGCGCAGCACTCGGCGCTGCTCAGCGAAGAACTGACCACTACCGCCGGTGGCCAGTATTCGCTGGTGGAGAGGTTCAACCGGTGATCACGGGGGCCGCTTTGCGCCCCATTCGCGGGGCAAGGCCGCTCCCACAGGTTCAGTGCAGCACTCAAGACCTGTGAAGGACCTGTGGGAGCGGGCTTGCCCCGCGAATGGGGCGCGAAGCGGCCCTACCAATCCAGGGTCAAGCGGCTCTCGAAGTACCGCTCTTCGCCGGTCAACGGATCGGCAAAACGCAAACTGTGCGCCAGCAGCTTCAACGGCTGCTGGTAATCATCTTCTACCTGAAGCAACGTCGGGTAAAACGGGTCATTGCAGATCCCTGCCCCCAGCGCCGCCATGTGCACCCGCAACTGATGAGTCTTGCCGGTGACCGGCGAAAGCCCATAACGCCACAGCTCGCCATTTTTCTCCAGTACCTCGGCCAGGGTTTCGCTGTTGCCCTCCCCTGACACTTCTTGCATGCGAAAAAACGGCTCGCCCTGCACCAGGCGGCTTTTGTGCACCAGCGGAAAGTCATGCTGTGGCAAAGCGGCGGCGATCGCCTGGTAGCGCTTGTCGATGCGCCGCTCGGGGAACAGCCGCTGGTAGGCACTGCGGGTCTGCGGATTGGCGGAGAACAGCACCAGCCCTGCGGTATGCCGGTCGATGCGGTGCAGCGGCGCCAGGTGCGGGTTGTCCAGTCGACGGATGAGCCGACGCAGCAAGGTGTGCTCGACGTACTCGCCGGTCGGCGTCACCGGCAGAAAATGCGGTTTGTCCGCCACCACCAGATGCTCATCCACATGCAGGATGGTCTCCTGCACCAGGATCGGCCGCTCGTTGGGCACTTCACGGAAATAATGCAGGCGCATGCCCCGTCGGTAAGGCAGGTCGGCAGCGACTGCCTGGCCTTGTGCGTCGAGCACGCGGCCGCGGGTAAAGCGGTCCAACCACTGATCACGACCGATCGCCTTGAAATGGTCGGACAAGCAATCGAGCACCGTTGCCCAGTTGCCGGGTGGCAGGCAAATCGTACTGGCTTGCTGACGGGCGGGGTCGAAAGGCGTGGTCATGGCGGGGCTCGGCACAGGCTGGGCCGCGCATTATCGCCCAAGCCCGCTCGCTCAACCAGCCTGCTCCACGGCCTCGCTGCGCGCCTTCAACCAGCGCAGCACTTGCACCGGCTCCCAGCGGCCCGGATCGTACAGTGCGTACAGCAGGCCTTGGTAGCCCACCACGTCCAACCCACGGTGGTAACCGGCGCGCTGGAACAAGGCTTCGATCTCGGCGAAGCAGGTATTGAAATGGACCTTGCCGAACGGCGTGCGGTCATCGGTGACCAGGCCTTCGAGGCGCAGTTCCAGCACGGCATCACACACCCGCTCGACCGGCATGCGGTTGACGCTGTACTTGAGTTGCTCGACGTTGAGCATGGGCTTACCTCAATACTGTATTTATATACAGCATACGAACTTGCCCGCCCTGCCGTCAATTCACCGATTGCATGCTAAGAGAGGAAGGCCACCACTTGCTCGGCATCGAACGGCCAATGCAGTTCGGCTGAATTGTCACAACGCCGCAGTACCGGGATGATCAAGCCATAGCGTTCGACCAGCGCTTCGCTGACGGCGATATCGACCAGTTCGACCAGCAAACCATGATCGACGAAAGGCATCAGCACGGCTTCGGCCACTTCGCACAAGTGGCACCCAACGGTGCCGAAAAGTTGGCATTCAGGCAGCATGGGGCAGGACTCGGTTTAGCGTGGATGGAAGCCTATTCTAGGTCGCATCTGCCCCCTGTGCACCTGACCTCGCTCAATCCTGGCTGGTCGCGCCGATGCGGTGGATCGACAAGTCGGCGCCCTGGAATTCCTCCTCGTGGCTCAGGCGCAGGCCATGCACCGCCCTGATCACGCCGTAGACGGCAAAACCACCGAGCAGCGCGACGATCACCCCCGCCAGGCTGCCGATCAGCTGGCTGGCCAGGCTTACCCCACCCATGCCCCCCAGGGCCGCCTGGCCAAAGATGCCGCAGGCAATCCCGCCCCACACGCCACAGAGCCCGTGCAGTGGCCAGACGCCCAGCACATCGTCGACCTTCCAGCGGTTCTGCGCGGCGGTAAAGCTCCAGACGAACAGCACACCGGCCACAAGGCCCGTAGCCAGCGCGCCAATCGGGTGCATCAGGTCGGAGCCGGCACAAATCGCCACCAATCCCGCCAGTGGCCCGTTGTGCAGGAAGCCAGGGTCGTTGCGCCCAGCCAGCAACGCCGCCAGGGTGCCGCCGACCATGGCCATCAGCGAGTTGATCGCCACCAGCCCGCTGACGCCCTGCAAGGTCTGCGCGCTCATGACGTTGAAGCCGAACCAGCCGATGATGAGGATCCACGACCCCAGCGCCAGGAAAGGAATACTCGACGGCGCGAACGCCACCAGCCGACCGTCCCGATAACGCCCGCGTCGCGCGCCCAGCAGCAACACCGCCGCCAGCGCCAGCCAGCCACCCATGGCGTGCACCACCACGGAGCCGGCGAAGTCATGGAACGGCGCGCCGAAGCGGGCATTCAACCAGCCCTGAACGCCGAAGTTGCCATTCCACACCATGCCCTCGAAGAAGGGATAGATGAACGCCACAATCAAGGCCGTGGCGCACAATTGAGGCACGAACCGTGCTCGCTCGGCGATGCCGCCGGAGATGATCGCCGGGATCGCCGCGGCAAAGGTCAGCAGGAAGAAGCACTTGACCAGCGCATAGCCATGGTCGGCGGCAAGTTCCGACGCCGGGTGCAGAAAACTCACGCCGTAGGCGATCCAGTAACCGACGAAGAAATACACCAGGGCAGAAATGGCGAAATCGCTGAGGATCTTCGACAAAGCGTTGACCTGGTTCTTGTGGCGTACGGTGCCCACTTCGAGAAACGCGAAACCCGCGTGCATGGCCAGCACCAGAATGGCGCCCATGAGGATGAACAGAGTGTTGGAACCGTGGACTAAAGAGTCCATCGCGCTGTGCATGTTATCCATGAAAGAGGCAGACCTGCTGAAAAAAGGCACCAGGACAGTTCAAGAACCTGCATCCCTGCACCGAATCGGTGCCCACCTACTACCCGTTGTGGCCAACCGGGCGAAGCCTGCATGGTTTTTTTCTTGGGTTTGTCGTGGATTGGGTTAAGGTTTAACGGTATCCGCCGGGCTCGGCGCCCTGAATCGGCGCAACGCTCCGGTCTACGCCCCGCGTTGTGGCAACCTTCATTAGCAAGGCCCATACCAGGCAGCGCAGTGAACCTTCCGCGCATCGGGCAACTCGATATACCTACACACCTACACAGGGAGAGCACCATGGCCAGCAAATCGGCAAAGACTGCACAAGAGATATTGATGGCTGACTTCCAGGCCTTGGTCCGTGACACCGAGAAACTCCTGGCCGATACCGCCAACCTGGCGGGCGATCAGGCCGATGAGTTGCGTGAGCAGATCCACGACCGTCTGACCCAAGCCCGGGAAACTTTGCAACTGACCCAGGACTCGGTCCGTGAGCGCGGTAATGCAGCCCTTGGCAGCGCCGAGCAGTACGTTCAGCAGAACCCCTGGCAAGCCGTGGGCATCGCCGCAGGCGTTGGCCTGTTGATCGGCCTGCTGGCCAATCGGCACTGAGGAGCCCGCATGGAAAATCACGCCATGGGCACCGGCGCCTCGGGCAGGCGCCTGGGCGCCGCCGTGCTGGGGCTATTGCACAGCCACATCGAATTGTTTGGTATCGAACTGCAGGAACAGAAAGGTCGTACATTGAGCCTGTTGTTGTTCGCAGGCCTTGCGCTGGTATTTGCGCTGCTGTTGCTGACGGCCTTGTCTGGGCTACTGCTGGTGCTGCTGTGGGACAGTTATCGCCTGGCCGGCATCATTGGGCTGTGCGTGTTCTACGGAGTGGCCGCGGTGTACTGCGGGCTACGGCTCAAGGCTGCGGTGTTCGATGAGTCCTCACCGTTCGGCGCCACCCTCGAAGAACTCGCCAAGGACCGGGAGCGCCTGTTGCCATGAACCTGCCCGAACTGCCGAATACCCGTAATCCAAGGGAATTGCGCAAGGCCCTGCTGCGCCTGCGCATGGAGATGCACCGCCAGCAGATCCGCGTCGAATCGGGGCAGATGCTCGAACCTCTGCACCGCCTGCGCGGGGTGGGCGGCTCATTGCAGGATGGCCTGGGGATCAAGCACGCACCGCTGTGGGGGATCGGCGCGGTGGTGGCGCTTGGCTTCCTGACCGGCAAAGGTGTGCGCAGCGGCAACTTGTCGCGCCTGGTCCGCTTGGGCAGCAGCCTGCTGCCGTTGGTGAAGCTGTACCTGCAGGGCGGGCGACGCCCCTGAATTTCGCACCGCATGCGCCCCATGCGGTGCGGATTTGCCACTTGCGCAGCGCCCGCCGACGCGTGAAGCTACGCCCTTCGATCGACAGGAGACCGCGCCTTGGACTGGCACACCCTGCTCACCCGCGAACGCCTGGGCAAAGCCTTGTACAGCCCCGAGGAACTGGGGCGCAGCCCATTCCACAAGGACCACGACCGGATCATCTTCTCAGGCGCGTTCCGCCGCCTGGGGCGTAAGACCCAGGTTCACCCGGTCTCCAGCAATGATCATATCCACACGCGCCTGACCCACTCCCTTGAAGTCAGCTGCGTCGGTCGTTCTCTGGGCATGCGGGTCGGCGAAACCCTGCGCGACAGCCTGCCCGACTGGTGCGAACCCAGTGACCTGGGCATGGTCGTGCAGTCCGCCTGCCTGGCCCACGACATCGGCAACCCGCCGTTCGGCCACTCCGGTGAAGATGCCATCCGCCACTGGTTCCAACAGGCGGCAGGGCGCGGCTGGCTGGATGACATGAGTGACGACGAGCGCGCCGACTTCCTCAACTTCGAGGGCAACGCCCAGGGTTTTCGCGTGCTCACCCAACTTGAATACCACCAGTTCGATGGCGGTACCCGGTTAACCTACGCCACCCTGGGCACCTACTTGAAGTACCCTTGGACCGCCCGGCATGCCGATGCCCTGGGTTACAAGAAGCACAAGTTCGGTTGCTACCAGAGCGAACTGCCGCTGCTTGAGCAGATCGCCAACAAGCTTGGGCTGCCGCTGCTGGAAGCTCAGCGTTGGGCGCGCCACCCCCTGGTCTACCTGATGGAGGCCGCCGATGACATCTGCTACGGGCTGATCGACCTGGAGGACGGCCTGGAGATGGAGTTGCTGCAGTACGCTGAAGTCGAGGCCCTGTTACTTGATCTGGTGGGAGACGACCTGCCCGAAACCTATCGCCAGCTCGGCCCTGCAGATTCGCGCCGGCGCAAGCTGGCGATCTTGCGCGGCAAGGCCATCGAGCATCTGACCAATGCCGCCGCCCAGGCCTTCGTCGAGCAGCAACAGGCACTGCTCGCGGGGCACCTGCAGGGAGATCTGGTCGAGCACATGCATGGCCCGGCCAAGCGTTGCGTGCTGCAGGCCAAGGACATGGCACGCAACAAGATTTTCCAGGACAAACGCAAGACACTGCACGAGATCGGCGCCTATACGACCCTGGAAATCCTCCTCAACACCTTCTGCGCCGCTGCGCTCGAACAACATGGCGGGCGCACCCCGTCGTTCAAAAGCCGCCGCGTACTCGACCTGATCGGCAATAGCGCCCCTCACCCGCACGACTCGCTGCATAAGGCATTTCTGCGCATGATCGACTTCATCGCCGGCATGACCGACAGCTATGCCAGCGAGATGGCCCGCGAGATGACGGGCCGCTCGAGCCCCATTTGAAATCCAGGCGGTGGTGTCGCCGTCTTGGGCACCATCGCTTATTGAAAGATATTTCCTACATAGTCGCATCACCATTAAACATACCCGACCTGAAAAAATAAAAAGTTACTAAAACGCCATTGACGCTGAATTGAATTATTACACTTCGTAGCCATTGGTGCTTTCCGCTGTAATCCATTTCCCATATACGTTTAATCGTCACCCTTCATACCCCAGATCGACTGCAACTGGGTTAAGGTGCCCCCTGCCTCATCATTCGCCGCAGGGAAGTTGAACATGCATTCCGTATTTATTGTCGATGATCATCCGGTCATCCGCCTGGCTGTCCGTATGCTCCTTGAAAATCAAAATTACAAAGTCGTCGGCGAATCGGACAATGGCGTGGACGCCATGCAGATGATTCGCGAAACTCTTCCCGATCTGGTAATTCTCGATATCAGCATTCCCAAGCTGGACGGACTGGAAGTGCTCGCACGACTGCAGGCGATGGCTCTGCCACTGAAGGTACTGATTCTTACCGCGCAGTCGCCTGCATTGTTCGCTGTGCGCTGCATGCATTCCGGCGCCGCAGGCTACGTTTGCAAACAGGAAGACCTGAGCGAGCTGCTCAGCGCGATCAAAGCCGTTCTTGCCGGGTACAACTATTTCCCCAGCCAGGCTATCCACAACGGTCTCGAAAATGCAGACACCGACCTGCGGCTTTTCCGCCAGGTGAATGATCGAGAGTTAATGGTGTTACAACTTTTTGCTCAAGGGCGCAGCAACAAGGAAATTGCCAAAGGCATGTTCCTGAGCAACAAAACCGTCAGTACCTATAAAAAACGCCTGATGCAAAAGCTTCAGGTCGAAACCTTGGTCGATCTAATTGAAATGGCCAAGCGCAACGCGCTGGTCTGAGGTTCGCCATGGCACGACTCATTGCGGGCCTGGCCCTCATGCTGGTATTGACAAGCTTCGGCAGTCAAGCGTCCGAACCTGCAGTTTTACCCTATACCCTACTGGCCCGTTCATCCACGCCGCCCTTGCAACCGCAACTTTCAGCGCCCCAACGGCAGTGGCTGCAAGAGCGCAAGCAACTGACCCTGGGCACGTCTGCACCGGACTATCCCCCCTTCGATATCACCAGTGGCGGGCGCGACTACCAAGGCATCACCGCAGAGTATGCCAACCTGATCGGCAAAGCCCTGCAACTGCCAGTTAGGGTTCTTCGCTACCCCAGCCGGCAAGCGGCGCTGCAGGCGCTGAAGCAGGGTGATATCGACCTGCTCGGCAGCGCCAACGGTTATGAAGCCGCAACCGAAGGCCTGGCGCTGTCGCAACCGTACACGGTCGACCAGCCCGTGCTGGTGACCCGCGAGGATGAAAGCCGCGCGCTGAGCCAAGGCCTGGAAGGTATGCGCCTGGGCATGCTGTACCACTACCTGCCCACTCAAGAAGTCCGAACCGAGTACCCCAAGGCCCAGTTACTGGCCTTCGGTTCCTCCACCCAGGCCCTGAACGCCGTCGCGTTCGGCCAAGCCGATGTGTTCATCGGCGATACCATTTCGACGCACTATCAGCTCAATCGCGGCCACCTGCCGCGCCTTCGAATGGCCAGTTTCGGTAAACATGAGCGCGTCGGTTTCAGCTTTGCCATGCGGGCACAGGATATTCATTTGAGGGCACTGGTCGATGCCACCCTCAAGCAACAGCCAGCTGCCGTGCGCACCAGTATCTTCAAACGCTGGAGCGCAGGTGGCGACTTGCTGCTGACTGATCGCAAACTTGAACTGACTGCTGCGGAAGAAGCGTGGTTGAGCAGCCATCCAATCATGCAGGTAGCAGTAGACGAAACCGCCGCACCGTTATCCTATTTCGATGGCAACGGCCACTACCGTGGGATAACCGCCGACCTTCTTGAGCTGATTCGCCTGCGCACCGGCCTGCGCTTCGAAGTACAGCGGACCAACGGCATCGCCGAGATGATCAACCGCCTGGAAGCCGGCCGGGTGAACATCATCGCGGCATTGGCGGTCGACGAAATGAACGACGAGCGTTTGCACATCAGCCGTCCCTACCTCGAAAGCGCAAATGTACTGGTGACTCGCAGCGAAAACGCACAGTACACCTCGCTGGACAAACTCCGCGGCCGGCGTATTGCTATCACGCGTTACAGCGCCATGGCGAAGATGCTGGCAAACCATTATCCGCAGACGGGGTGGATCGAAACCGAGAGTCCTTACTACTCCATGGCCCTGTTGAGAAGCGGTGCGGTGGACGCGGTGATCACCACGCTGATCGATGCCAGCCACGCGTTGGCCGGCGACACCAATCTGGTCATTCGCAGCACGATCGGCAGTGAACCCGCCAGCTTCGCCATGGCCACGACCGACCAGGCGACAGAGCTCGCTTCAATCCTCGATAAGGCCCTGCTGAGTATCTCCCCGGAGGAGATGGGGGTGATCAACAACCGTTGGCGCGACTACAGCACCTATGACGACGGCAGCTGGCGGGGCGTGCGGCGCCTGGTGCTGCAGGTGTTGCTGGGCACTGGCCTGCTTCTGCTGCTGGCGCTGCTGTGGAACGCCCGTCTGCGGCGCCAGATCAAGCAACGTCAGCGTGCCGAGCGCGCTCTGAACGATCAGCTGGAGTTCATGGGAGCACTGCTCAACGGTACGCCGCACCCCATGTACGTTCGAGACCGCGAGGGGTGCCTGCAAAGTTGCAACGACAGCTATCTGGAAGCGGTGCAGGCAAACCTTGACGAAGTGCTCGGCAAACGCCTGCAAGAAAGCTTGTTCTGCGCCGATGAGCACACCCGCCAGATCCACGCCGATTACCTCAAGGTCATGGCCGCTGGCACTCCGCTGATCATCGATCGCCCACTGCGGCTCAAGGATCGCGAGATCACCATCTATCACTGGATCCTGCCTTACCGTGATTCGCTGGGTGAAGTGCAAGGCATCATCGGCGGCTGGATCGACATCAGCGAGCGGCGCAAACTGGTTCAGGAATTGCGCGAGGCCAAGCAACGGGCCGATGATGCCAACCGCGCAAAAAGCACCTTCCTGGCGACCATCAGCCACGAAATACGCACCCCGATGAATGCGGTGATCGGCATGCTCGAGCTGGCGGTCAACCGGGCCGATCAGGGGCAGATCGACCGCACCTCGCTACAGGTCGCGCACCACTCGGCAAAAGATCTGCTGGGCCTGATCGGCGACATTCTGGATATCGTGCGCATCGAATCAGGTCATCTGTCCCTCGCACCGGAACCGGTAGAACCGGCCGCCCTGGTCGAATCAGTGGGCCGTGTATTCGATGGCCAAGCGCGACAGAAAGGTCTGGCGCTGGAAGTGGTCATCGATCCGAATACCCGCTGCCATGTCCTGCTCGACCCCCTGCGTTTCAAGCAAATCCTGTCCAACCTGATCAGCAACGCCATCAAGTTTACCGAGCACGGCTACGTGCGCATCAGCCTTGGTTTGAGTGACGAGAACCCCGAGACGCCGACACGGCTTGAACTTGAGGTACGCGATAGCGGTATCGGCATCCATGACGACGATCTGAAACGCCTTTTCAATCCTTTCGTACAGGTCAATCCACACAGTCAGGGCGCACGCGCGGGGACGGGCCTGGGCCTGGCGATCTGCCGCAGCCTTTGTGAAATGATGGGTGGCCACCTCAGCATCAAGAGCCTGCCGGATTTCGGCACGCAGGTCCGCCTGGTGGTGCCGCTGCACCGCGCCGGCACACCTGCGCCAGCAGCGCTGGAGCCAGATGAAGTCGAGGTACCCGACCCACGGCTGAACGTTCTGGTGATCGACGATCACCCTGCCAACCTGCTGCTGATGGCGCAACAGCTGGGTTACCTTGGGCTCAATCACACCACCGCCAGCGACGGCCGCGAAGGCCTGGACAAATGGCGTGAAGGGGGGTTCGACGTCGTCGTGCTCGACTGCAACATGCCGCACATGAATGGCTATCAGCTTGCAGCCGCCGTACGTACCGAAGAGCGCCTGAGGGGACGTGCGCACTGCACCATCCTGGGTTACACCGCCAATGCACAGCCTGAAGTCAGGCAAAAGTGCCTGAGCGCCGGCATGGACGACTGCCTGCTGAAACCCATTAGCCTGCGCACCCTCAGCGTGCGCCTTTCCGGCATCGTGCCACGACATCAACCAGCCAATCCAAGCGCGGCGTTCGACCTGAAAGGGCTACACGGTATCGTGGGCGACAATCCCGAAGACCATGAGCGCTTTCTGCAGACAGTGCTCCTGAGTCTGCAACACGATCTGGTTGAGCTCATGCATCTGGACCCGCTCGACCAGGCAGCGGAAATAGGCGAACAAGCCCACAAGATCCTCAGCGCGGCGCGGATGCTGGAAGCACGGAACATGATGGCGGCCTGTGCGGCCTTGAGCGAAAGCGACTTGCCCGCCTCACAATTGAGGCTGAGGCGGCAAGCATTGGCGCGGCACATGCGCCGCGTGGAGAAAGCACTGGCCAGGCAACTGGCCTCAGCTCGATGAAGCGGCGCCCAGTCGGACGGCCGCTTCAAGCGTGCATCAGGAAGCCGAGTTGATCGGCTTTTCCGGATACCAGGCATCCAGCAACGGGCTGACTTCAACGGTGGTCAGCTCGCTACGGCCCTTGAGCCAAGCTTCGACAGCAGCACGCTGCTCTTCGCTGACCGAGCCACGCTTGGCCGAGCACACCAGGCCGAAGTCGTCACCGCCGACATAGTCCAGGCCGTTGGCATCCATGGCTTCTGCCAGGAAGGCGTCGAGGAAGGCATCAATGGCTTCGTCGGACAGGTCTTCCTTGAAACCCAGGTTCAGTTCAAAACCCAGCTCCTGGATTTGACTACTTAGAGATGCATGTCATTATGACTGAAATGGCCTGAATACGGGCCTTCCAGGCCACATTGAAGTCGAAAAAGAAAATGACAATTGTCAAAAACCTCTACGCTATCAGCCACCACCCCTTCAACGCCATCCACGAAGATGTGACAGCCCTAGGCTCTGTATGAAAAGTTTTGTGGGAGCGGCGGTGCGGCGATCCGACTTGTCCCGCGATGGAGCGCGAAGCGCTCCCAAATCAGCGACTAAATTGTGCCTGATAGGTTTTGTATTGCGGCTTTGAAAACCGTGAGCAGACCTACGCTTGGCCCAGCACCTGCTAAGTGACTCGAATTTGGCCCCTGCGAACGACTGCTTTAGACTCGAAGCGGCCAGTGAATGCAGCGGCTTTTTGTGGAAGCGGACTGCCCCCGAGCGATCCATATCCGCATCCAGGTAAAAGGCGAACTGGGCCAAAGCCCCATATCAGAACTGGCCATCCGTTGTGTCGTCAGGACCCAATCTGAATCACTCCCACGAGATGAACGAGACCAAAGAGGGTACAGACCGCTGAACTCACCGCAATGAACTGAATCGTTCGCCCCGTACCCGCTAGGCTCTGTACGAAAAGAGATGTCGCAAACACCGCATGGAGCAAGCCAGCGAGACCATGGCGGCATAACTTTTCGCGAGCTTGTCGAAGCGCGTAACGATTCGGCGGTTCTCTTTCAACCAGCCAAACATGCGTTCGATGATGTTGCGCTGTCGGTATTTGGGCCGGTCGAACAGTCTGGGTAAGCCAGGCTTGGGCTTGCGCTTCATCGAGCGCAGCGGGATGACGGGTTGCATTCGATATTGGTCGCAGTAGCGGCGTAGCGCCTCGGCGTCGTAGCCCTTGTCGGCGAGCAGCCATTTGCAGCGCTTGCGCGGGCGGCCACGTTGGCCCGATGGAATGCTGACCTCGTCCAACAGTGGTTGTGCGTAGCTGATGTCACTGGCTTGACCGCCAGAGAGGAGAAAGCGCAGCGGTGTTCCGTTGGCGTCGCAGAGCATGTGAATTTTGGTTGTCAGGCCACCGCGACTGCGGCCTAGAGCATGATCGGCAGGCTCGTCAGGCCCCCTTTTTTCCCGGCGCCAGATGAGGCTCGGGTTGCGCGTACTGCGGTTGAGTCGATCATCCAGGTTTGCAGATCGATCAAGCCCTGCGCATTCAATCGCAGGTGCAAACGTCTGAGCATCTGCTCGAAAGTCCCTTGGTTTCGCCAGCCCCGAAACCGGTGATACACCGTTGACCATGGGCCGAAGCGCTCTGGCATATCTCGCCATGCAGCACCTGAGCAGAGCACCCACAGCACGCCATCGAGCATCAGCCGGTCGCTCAGTCGGGGCCGGCCTCGGCCATGGGTTTCGATGAAGAGATCGGAGACCACATCCCAGGCCTCGTCCGTGAGCTCGTAGCGCCTTGCCATCACAGAATTCCTTTCCGTTAATGGCGCGTGACTCTACAAAATCTCAGTGCTAGAGGAGTGACGATTAGGTTTCTCGGGATTTCGTACAGAGCCTAGTACTCCAGGCCGCCGAGACGCTTCGCAAGACCCTGAAGCTCAAGAGTTACATCATCAACCCTGCGCTGAAGATGCTCGAAGTCTACTGCGATGTCACGGGCACGCGGATCACGATGGAGACGCTCAGGACACCAGAGATCCAGCGTATCCTGGAAAACTTCACGGTGGCGATGGCTGGTGAAAGCCTGACTGATAGCCCTCATAGTAGCGCCTTACGGGCAAGATTTCGTTGAGAAGATTTTTGATCAACTTCAAAGGCACTACAGGAATCGCCCTGATCTATTTCGAATTGAATGGAATCAGATGTTTGACTTCCTGAGTGAAAACGCTCATGACTGGCCTGCGGGTACATTTGAGACAGAAGTAGGCATCAAGAAATTCATGAATGCTTTCGGGATGGCACATTTCGAGCACTGTGAGTCCGCCGACTTAGACCCGGAAACAAATATCAAGAACTACAACCGCTTCCTAAACCAAGTAGAAGACCTGCTATGCAAGCCTGATGTATGGGCAAAGCTGTCATCACCAATCAGGCGACCGCCTCCAGCTACCAAACATCCGTCGCAAACTAAAATCACGGAAACTGAAGATGGCCTACTGGTGCAGGACAAACTGCTCACGAGCATTCCATTGCATGTGACTGACGCAGAGGCTGTCGAAATTTTATTTTATCACATCAAACACGATATCTCCATCGTGCGCAAATGGGCGACCGCGCAGGCCGAGGATTTGAAATCCCGATACAATCGTCGGGTTTCATTGGCAAAGGATGGCATTAAGATCGTAGAGTACGGCAAGAAAACCTATAAAAACTACTCACTGGCCGATATTTGCGCCACGCTTGAATCAACGGACAACTGCGTGCCTGTCAGTTTTCTTTGTAAAATTTACACTCATATTACCGGCGAGCAATGCAGCGCCACCCAGTTAGCCCATACGTTCGGTTTCCCTCTAGCCGGCAGCCTTTTCCCGCTCCAATGTTTACTTGTACTCGAACACCCGGAGATCACAACTGAGTTCCTGAGAACTTTCGAACTCTACAATGAGAACGACATGCTGACTGGCTTTAACGAGCACAGCAGACAGTTGATTGGTTATAAATCACGAAAGCAGTCGGACACTCGCGAGCAGGTAATCAAACTCAACGATACCTCTTTTGCTGTTGTCAAAGACCTGATTGACATCACCAGCCTTGGCCGACGCAAGCTCCTCGACGAAGGGAATGATTTCTATCGTTATCTGTTTCTTTCATCCGGCAAATCGTGCACCGCATTCACATTAGCCAAAACGACAAATTGGAAAGGATCCTCATTTACCAACGACAGAGGCCTGCGCGACCGACTGCTTGAACAATTCAGGCCCCATTGCGAGCTAACTGACTCTGATCTTTTCGGATTTCTCAAACGCATTCGCCTAACAACAGTACGCGCATCGAGGGCTGTCGAGATTTTTCTCCAAAGCAAAAGCTCAGAGCAGATGTCGAAAGCATTGGGGCACGAAATCTATTATCCCGACTTGCTGAGTCACTATCTTCCAGACCCTCTACTGGCTTTCATCAAAGCCCGATGGATTAGAATATTTCAGAAAGCGATGGTATGCGAGGCGATGAAAGACAGTCCCTACCTATTCCGCGTAACTAATTTCACCACCATGGACGAGCTCGATAGCTTTTTGGATAAGCACCGCATTCAGGAAATTCCATCTGAAGCGTCAGATCCCGAGCGTAAAGCACAAACACAAAAGATCGAAACTACCGAAGCGATACTCTCGATTGGCGTCCCATTCTTGGCCTCGCTCCTGTCGCTTGAAGCCGCTGTAAATGCGGCCAGCGATCGGATGAGAGTGTGCGGGAAAGCCGAGTTTTGGGCTTCCATTGCGGGAAAAGTCCGGAATGAAATTACGAGCGGGAGAAAAATGCCGTTGAAGCGATATCTAGAGGCAGCGCTTAAATTAGTTGACGCTAAGAAGATGGAGGGGCTGATCTATGTCGCCAGTCACTAAGCGTAAACGTGGTTATGCGTTCTTAAACACGTTCGGAGAACACAATTCAGCTCCGCATACGACCGCCCCCTGGCTAAGCTCCGATTTTTCGGAAAATGTCTGGGAAGTAAAAACTTCTCAGAATGAACCCTTTCAATTGGACTGGGGGGTACACCTCTGGAACGGCAGCTTGCTGACTGACGAGCAGAACGGCATGCTATTGCGCTCCTTAAAGCATCTTCTGATCATCGGGGCCAATGGGGTCAACGAAGAGTTTGCGACCCTTGCGCCTGCTTCTCAGGGCATACGGGTTATGAACGCCCTAAGAATCGTTGACTACCTGCTGATCCACGCCGAGGGATTCCGGTTGATCGATTTGGGCCTTGGTGCTTTAAACGGCGATGACCTTAAAGGCATACTCAATGAAATAGCCTCCTCGTCGAGTTTCGCGGACTCGATTTACCAATGGCATTCCCGCGCGTCTGCATTCTGTGCCCAGTCGTTAAATGAGCTTACCCAGTCGGAAGAGGCAGAAATTTTTGCCAAGTATCCGACTATGAAGAACGTAAGTGACGACAATCTGGAAGACATGAAGCTTGAGATACCTGTAGCTGACATTCCGAGAATTCGGGCAGCCATGATGAAAGCGGATCTGTATTACGGATCAAGCCATCTCGGCTGGAGGGTCAGCACCAAAATGCTTTCGGCGATCCTCTACACTGATACTGTTCGAGGCAAGGCAACCCCAAAGACGGCACTTCACGCATTGACATTCCACCCTGAACAGCAGAGGTATCTGCGCGAGTACCCTGGCGTTAGGGTGACAACGGGTAAGAGCGAGAGTTTGCAGCAATCTTTGTACTTTTCCTTGCGCTATACGCTCGTACACAGTGCAGCTTTAGAAGCACTTGGATTATCATGCCCATCGGAAATCGATACCATTGCCGACTATTTACCAAAGCTAAACGAGCCCAGTCGTTTCCGGAGCGTGCCTTCATCAAACTTGATGAAGCTGTTCCAGAAAAGTATGGAGTTCCACGTAGAACATGGTAGGAAAGTTCTGGACGGCTTTGTTCGGGTAGCAAGCCATTGCCGTGCAGAAGGTATCCCCATGAACCATATCACAGAAGTGGCTTTTCTGCAGGCCATCGGCCCAGAACTGGTCAATATGGGCGTTCGAAAGCTTGGGCTTTCCAGCCACAGCAGTTTTCAAAGTGAGGACGCTGAAAGCCAGGTAAATCGGCGTCACAGCGGAAAACGGCGCAAAGGCACTGCTGATGAATACTTCAGTAATTTGAGAGCAAACCACGGCTTATTGGAACTAGTATACGTCTATCTAGGGAGCATCCAAATGACCATCGGTATGCTCATGGCCAGACGCGTCGATGAGCTGGTGACCCTCAATGTTAAGCAATGCCTAGATGAGAGCAGGTCGTGGCTGATATTTAAGTTGGCCAAATCGACGCGTAAGGCGTTGGGGCTACGTCAACGCGAGTCGCGCCCCATTGACGCGATTGCTGTCGAAATGATCGAAGAGATACAGCGATTCCAAGATCAGTTGAAGGCAGCGGGCGTTATTAACGAGCTTACCGACCTCTTTGCCACTCCTTCATCAAGGGGTTACGATGGCCTGCAAGCATGTACATTACATCTATACAACCGCAACCTCGATTTCGCTTGCGATTACTTTGAAAGTGAACTGAACAATAAAGGAGAGCGCTACTATGTCCGGCAGCACCAGATGCGACGTTTCTTCGCCATTATGTTCTTTTATACGAATAGCTATGGCGAGTTGGACACGTTGCGCTGGATGCTGGGTCATCGTGACATTGAGCACGTGTGGAATTATTTGACTGAGTGCCTGGAGCCCAAAGATATTCGAGGCGCAGGCGCCCGATATTTTACGGATCGAGCCAAGCAAGATCGCCTGGAAAACTATGATAATCTTAAGAAGCTGCTAACTGAGAAGTTTGGCACCACGTCCTTCAAGTTGGTGGATGAGCGGGAGATTGAATCCTACCTCGAGGCCATGCAGGAGGAAGGGAAAATTCAGATCACCCCTCACTTCTACGAAGACGAGAACGGCAAAGCAATGAAAGTCCTTTTCATTGTTAACGGTGAACAAGAAGGGGAATCTCAATGAGCACCCTGAGCAAACGCGAACAAATTGACCGATCCATTGACTCAATATTCAAAGTGCTCGATGACATCCGGCGTGCGCCTGACGCCTATGCCGAGAACGAAAAAGTGCTTGACGCACTCAAAAGTCAAGGCAGCCTCTGCTCGCTCGATGGTGAATTCTGGATCCAAAATGAACAGGTGACCATTAAGCCTATAAGCTTAAATACGCTGAAAAAAAGGCTGGCGGAAAACGGCCCAGAGCGCAATCTAGCTTATCTCGATAGACTGCGAACGCATGCACAGGCGGCCATCAATGTCCTAAGCGAAGATCCGCCTGAACAAAAGAAACGCTCTAATAGCGCTTTAGAGCAGGAAGTTGAAGATCTCAAAGCATCGCTAACGCAACTCCACGCAGTCAACATGGTGCTGATACAAGCACTAGAGGTTAACCGGAGAGACCTGATTACAATCGCTGACACTGCGGGGGCAGGTCTGCGGCAAAAGCGAATCAAGGATGCGATTGATCGAGTGGTCAGAATTCTAGGAATGAACCCAGCCCCGTTTGATGACATCACACTCCTGTCGACCGAAAAGCATTTGAAGCTGGTGCCTAATGAAAAAAAGAACCGTTGAATACCCTGAGTCAGGCCAGCTCTTCACCCCCATCCCGAAGCTGCGACTGTACGATTATATGACCGATGGAAGGCTCCACACGATCAGTGGCAACATGATGCCGTTCATGTGCTGGCCCGACGGCTCACCTTGCCTGCAGGCTAATGCGTACATGATCACAATCAGAATGCACTCTGGTCGAGGCGGGAATGGCCCATCGAGGGAGGGAACTAAAGGTGGTTCGTTCGGGCAGTACGCCGGACAGATCAGTCATTTAATCCGTTTTTGCTACTACAACAAACTCAACTTCATCTCGTTGTCTGACGATGACTTTTGCGACTTTATCGACGGCCTTCGCCAAGAGAGGAAGCCTAACAAGCCTGCACAGTTTAAACGAAACGAACGCACAATAACAGGCATCGGCAGACGCTGCCTAAACTTTCTTGCCCACGTAGGCGAAATGAACGGCATTCATAATTTCGTCGGAATCAATGGCACCATTTCAATTAAGATGGTTGACTCTATTCACTACAGAAATGGTAAAGCGTTCAAAAGATCAAGCGTACATCATAGGTCATTCAGGACAGCAAGCGCGAAAAAGACTCGCCAGCCTATTGGCGAGGCCACAATTGCGAAATTGAGGGACGCGATCGACGCGACCTCATCATCCGACTTTTTAAACACTCGACGACATCTTATGATTTCGTTATTTGAAGAAATGGGAACCCGTAGAGGCGAAACTCAGCCCTTAATGGTGGCTGACGTCATTGCCGCCAGCAAAGTTAGCAAGCCGACGCTCACCGTTAAGACCCTCAAGCGCGGCGGCACAGGAATTACCCGGTCGTTAGAGCTAAGTCCACCTTTGATCGGTGAGCTCATCGATTACATTCGCGGCCCCCGCCGCACTATCATGAAGAAGTTTAAAGATAATCCTGACCATGGATATCTTTTCGTAACAGAGCGAGGGGGCCGGCCTTTGGGTGTCGACAGCATCACTACGGAGTTCTGGAATATACGAAAGGCCGCAGGAATTTCTGAACAAGCCTGTGCACATTTATTCCGACACTCTTTCTGCACCAATGTTGTTGCCGAATTGATCGCTGCGACTCAAGCTTTGAGCCCTGATTCATTTAGACAGACCCTGATGACAAACAAGATGTTGGCCGAGCGTGCGATGATGAAGAGCGGGCACGCTACATTGGAAAGCTTATTAGAGTACGTAGACACTGCATTCAAGCAGAAATCCAAGTACCAGCAAATCATTCAGAACGCCGACGCTGCCCGAAAATATGAAAACTACGAGAAGCGTCGAAAGCGGCTACGTGACGATTTCAAAAAGGGTAAGCTCACCAAAGCTCAGTTCATTGAGCTCGATGAGAAACTGGATGCCTCCATGGATTGTGATCAATTAACGCCTGAAAATTCGCCAAGTGACAGGTTGAAGTAGCCGTCATCCTTCGCCCAGCCTGTAAAACACGTTGAGTATCGGCCTAAGTCGCTCCGGACTCCTTGGGTAATGATAACCATGCCGAGTATCCACACTGAGTGTGAATCGCCCATGGTTTCTAAGATACCTCCAAGCCTCATAAAGAGGCTTAAACAGGAAATGCCATGGGTCGTCAGCGTTATCCAGAAGAACTCAAGATCGAAAGGTCAAGCAACTGACCGAGAAAGGCAAGCCTGTCGTCGATGTCGCCCTGCGCCTAGCCCATGCGGAGAGTCGAGGTTCTCGTCAGTCCAGCGGGTGATCAACCATGTCAGTGGGAAAATCGCCTACGGCTTCAGCATTGAGCCAGTTTGGGGTAAGGAGCAAGGTGACCTCCTCAGAGGAGTTTGCAGAGAGCTTGATCTCGACCACGTGATCTTTCCCTAGCCATCTCTGCATGACTTCAAGCACTAGGTGCATGACCTCAAGCACTAGCTGCATGCTTGTGTCCACCTGTAGTCTGGAAGGGACTGTGACCAAGATGTGAGGCGCTATGACTAATTCGGTTCCGGGGCCGCGTATTTTGCGACCAAACGACGCCGTCTTGTTCCTGGACTTTGACGGTGTCCTCCATCCTGACGCGGCTTTTCGTACCAGACGTGGAATCGAGTTGAGAGCGTCGGGGGAGCTGATGATGCATGCAAAAACCTTGGAGAATGTCTTGCTGGACTTCCCTGCGGTCAGGATTTGCCTCTCAACATCTTGGGTTCGCCTTCTCGGTTATGGACGAGCACGAACTGCATTGCCTACCTCATTGCAAGAGCGAACCGTGTCTGCGACTTGGCATTCGAGAATGCGAGGTATGACAGGAGACGGGTATGACATGTTTAGTCGTTACGAGCAGATTTGCGGAGCAGTAACGCGTGGTCGTTTGAAGCGGTGGATCGCCTTGGATGACGATCCAGATATGAGCTGGCCTATCCTGGATTCCCGCTTGATTCGTTGCGACCGCCACGAAGGCCTGGGGCGTTTATCTACGCAAGAAGAGTTGCGCTGGAAACTGGCGAAACTGTTCGACGAGCAGCAAGGCGCCGTTTGCCCGACCGACTGATGATGATTCATGCTCCTCTTGCTGCGCAGCGTAAACTCTAGGCTAGCCTTGGTGGATCTGAGCGGGGAGAGGCGCGGACGATGGCGCACGATGTTCGAAGAATGATCATGTCAACGATCCGATTGTGGTCGAGGCGGTTGAGGCGATGAAGAGATACCATGAAGCACTGGAGGCCGATGAGCCGCCAGCTGAGATCGCTCGACTGCGGCTTCTAGCGGAGCAGCAGTTTCAGTTTATCAGCGACTACCAGCTCGCTGCTCTTGGCCACCAAGCGCTTAAGCGGCACTGATGCGTGTCGGTCGATGTGGAGGCGCCCGTCCAGTGATCTATGGCTTAACCGGGTCGGGAGCAGAGATGCGCACGGTGCCCGCCACTCTCTGCATTCATACCTCTGTAACCCTCGCCCAAGCGCCAAGCTGATGAAGCGGTGGCTATCGCACTGCGACTGGGTGCTCAAACCATCACGGTTGTATGGCCCATCTCCGACCCGGACGGTTGCGCACACCCCATTCGCAGCCATAAGCAATGATCCGCATCGACGTCATCTGGCTCGCCACTGAGCCACTGGACATGCGTGCCGGCGCCGATGCGGCACTTGCTAGAGGCCAGTCAGTGCGAAAACTGTCACCTCAGTAATGGTATTTCTGACGCCTTCGACGGAACGCCTCCTCAGACCCTTCCATGATCTCAAGCACCGCATGCGACGCGTCCTTTTTGTCGAGACCTCCCTGCGCAAGAACCCATCCTTTCCCTTGGCGTGATTCAAGCGCAACCACGAGTTCAGCATCAGCGTTAACAGGGAGGTTCGCATTGTGGGTTGCGAGGATCACCTGGCGTGTTTGCTTAGCTTGGCGCAAAAGAGGCACAAGCTCCTTGTAAATAAAGCTCGCATCGACCTCATCTTCAGGCTGATCAATCACGATCGGGCCATCCCCCTTCACCAACAGCATGTGAAGAATAGCGGTGTTTCGCTGGCCCTCCGAAAGCTGTCCGCCCTCTAGGTTACCGACCAAGGTCTGGTCAGCACGGTAAAGCTCGATGTCGACGACATCGGGAATGCGGCTCAAACGAAAATCCCGCCAAGTATCGGTCTGCTGGAAGAGGTAGTCCCCAATTTCACCTTGGAATTGACGCAAGACCTCTGGCCCCTTCTCTGGCTGAGCCAATACATACTCGATGTGCTCCCAAGGCGACGGATGCCTCTCTGCAGCTTCGGAAAAGCTGTTCAGCAACGCCTGGCCTATCGGCAACCACTCCCTACCTATACGTGTGCGTCTATCAGGCTCAATAGTCACCCATAGCTTCTCGAAATACTCCCGGTAAGCCATAGGCCTTACAGAAACCCTTATGGCCCCACCGGTCTTTTGAGTAAGCTCAGAAGCCGCTGCAGTGCGGCACGCCGCCTGTTCTGCCCATAGGGAGAACAACCGGGCCAATGACTGCTCCAGAGAAGCCTCTGTACCATCCAAGGCATTAAATTCGCGGTTCTTTTCATCCAACGCTGACTGCTTGGCCTGCTTGCTACGATCAAGTTCCTGAAGGCGGCTAACATCCTGCGGCTGGATTCCCTTTTCATCACAGGCCTTTACGAATGTCGTGCGCGCGGCATCCAGCGTCTCGATCACCTCATTCCGCTCAACATTTTGACCAAACAGCGTCTCTGTCTCTGCGAGCATCTCATTCAGCACCGCCGAAAGCTTCTTCTTGAAACGCTGCCGTAGCGCGTCGGCCTCTCTCGCATGCCCTGTAATCCATTCGGCATGGGGCCAGACATCGGCGACGACGGTTGAGTTACCTTCCACGGCATCCAAGGCATCAAGAGAAGATCTAAGGATCCCGACATCACTATCCACCCGATCACGTTTCTCTTGGAGGAAGCGCTTTGCTCGCTGAGCTTGCTGATAGGCGGCGGCCTCCTCTTGAACGTCTTTGCGCGCCTGCCATTGACGCTCAAGCTCACCTAACTCCTGAGTCAAAGAGACGATCTGATCGGTGATCGCCTTGGCTTGATCCCGAGCAGCGAAGAGCCGCTTGATCTCCGCGATCAAGATACGCTCTTCGCCCGCCAGCTTATTCAAATCATCAATGCAGGCTTCATCGAGCATTCTCAGCAACTGTGGCTGACCGTTCGGCGCCGTGAGGTCACTCAACTGCTGCTGGCTGTAGAACTGTACTGGGATCTGCCGCAGGTAGGTCGCAAGATCATGGGCTTGGCCTTGGATCAGAGAAACGCCCTTTCCGGGCGAGTACGAGAGAACATCCACTTGTCCTGGAACGCCCTCCCACTCGACTTGAATTTCCGCATTTTCAAGTAGTGTCTGCCGGGCGCGATTGGCTTTCGCCATCGTCTTCTCCGAGAGAGACTCGCCCTGCGCGCGCGCAAACATCATCCGGAGCAGTTCAAGGATGGTGGACTTACCTGAGCCCCGCGCTCCGATCACAGCATTCAGATTGGGAGAGAAACAGATCCTCTGGTCTTCTAGGTACCGGGTATTGGAGACACTTATAGAGCTAATTCTTGGATGTCGCTCAAAATCACTAGGTCTGGCGTCGTCCAGACATATCCTGGAAAGTGGATCAAAAAATGCCTGCTTCAGCGCCTCTATGGACGGTTTCGAACACTTCAGCCAAGTGTGGCGGTAGCCAAGTGAATTGGCTTTCGGTTCGCCCTGCTCATTCGTCTTGAGAGACTTGGCATCCGAGGATCGCACGTACGCTGGCTGCTGGCCTGGTCGCGACCAATGAGGGTTCTTACCGCCCAAGATACCTGAGGTCTTTGCATTGAGAGGATACTGGGTGACTTCAACGGCCAAGAGGTCGGGATGTTGGTAATCGAGCCTGTTGGCTGCGTCGGCAAACAAACCGTCGTTTTGATCAGCATGCGCAGGAACCACCAGCCCACCATACTCTTTCTGGACGATGTCGATCAGCTCAGCAAGGCTGACAGTCCCACCACGATGCCGGAGAGGCAGAGGTTCCCCTCGGTCAAAGCGCTCATGCGACGGCAACCCGAGCTTGGTGAGCACACCGTTAACCCTTACCAAATCCTCGACGCTGCTCGTGGTTTCGAACAGGCAAAGAACGTGGTAACCGATGTCCACTTCAAAGCCAGGGAAAAAAGCGATGGGATCTTTGCCGAGGGCTTTGGCAACGGATTTGTTCTGCCTGAGCAAGTGGGTTAAAAACCAATCTTCGGGATCGGTTTGCTCTGAAAAATTGTGATCGGTCAGGCCAATGATCTGCAATCCAAGCTCATGGCACCGCCGCAGGAATACCTGGGCTTTCTCTTGGATACCCGCCGACGATGGCATGCCATCAACTCTGGGACGTCTTGGGTTGCCCAAACGGAGCTCCACATCTTCCCAGTTTTTGCTGTCCTCAGGAGTCTGTACTTGAAAGTCAGCCTTGAACCACCGCATTCCTTGGTAATTACTCAAAACCCGCCCTCCCCCTTTTACATCTAATCCCTAAAGCCTGATTTGCCAGCGGGCTAGCACCTGCGTTCTGGGAGCACCAATTCCGGCCTGATGCACCAGGCGCTACCGCCCTATTTCGTTGTATCGCGACTCGGTGCATTCAACACTGAGTTGATGCTAGTTTCACTCGCTTTTCACACTGCCAAGCGATGGCAAACGTCGACTGTGTGACTGCCTATAACCGCGGCCCGCCTCCCCCAGCATGCTCTTCGCCGGAATCGGTCAACGTTTTGCGGAAGGTCTGACCGAACCATCCGGGCTTCGATTCGGTAGCGAGTCCTGCTTTGACGCGCCGAGGAGCCGCCTCAACTGGCATATTTCCACGTGCTAAGCAGCTCCATGGGATCAGTGCAGTGTCATAAAGCGACAATCACGCCGTGCTACGATTCTGCCACCATCGCATCTCGCAGGGACGCTCCATGCTCAACAATATTCGATTCGATCTCTCTGACTACCTCATCCATTTCTTCCGGGACGTCGACCAGTCCACCCCCGACGGCATCCTCTTCCCGGAGCATGCTCGTTTCAATAACGTCGCAGAGTCCAGCGTGCTGGATTCGCTGTTCCTGATGCGCTGCGCGCTCCGGCACAACAAGCTCTTTGCGACCTGGTCATTTCGCAACGGAAGGCCGACCATCTACGGTAAGTCGCCGGCAGTTTGCTTCACGGATATGCCACTCGCGGCCTTCGTTCAGTCCAGCAACGAGCGCCTGGCCAGGGGCGAGAATGTTGGTCGTTACGCTTTCATGATTCCAAAGGCGGCGATGTTCAGCCTGGGCGCCCGTCCAGTGATCTATGGGTTGAGCCAACCAGCTTGGGAGCTCAAAGACGCTCATCCTTACAGGGTTTTTGATAACGACGTCCTGCCTATCGGTGAGCAATACCGTTACGTCGCCTATAACATCGGTGACGTAAAAACCATCGACTGGACGCATGAGCGCGAGTGGCGGTGGCGCTACGAGGGTGGAGAATCTCACTTTGAGCCAGGCAGAGATGGCGACTTGGTTGAGACCTTAGCTGAAATGCCGGGGTTGAGCCTTGGCGGCTCGGATATCCAGGGGATGGGGGTACTGGTTCAGGATCAAGAAGACGTAGAAAAAGTGATCTATGACATCCTGACCTTAGTGGACGCTGGGATTATCGACGAGTCGATGATCCGCTTCGTGATACCGCTGTGTAAGGTGGAACAGCATGGAAGCATTCAGGATCCGGGGCGAGTCTCCGACCTGATTAACGAGCACTCTATCGATCTCTCTGGCTATTTCTCCATTTCCGAGGAGCGTGTTGAGGAGATCAACAACGAGTTGGATAGCATCATCCGGATAATCACTAGTTCGGGAGGCCATGAGCCAAGAGATCGTGATGATGCCTACGGCAAATCCTGGGTCTGGCTTCCGGACAACGGTTCTGAATTGGTCAGAGCCTTGCTTGCCGCGAACCGCCTCATTGTCAGTACTGAAGGCCGCTATCTCCTTGATATCGCCCAATTGGTGCCGTTACCCGCAGGTTTCGACGAGCACTACTGCGAAAGGGTTGCTCTAGGTTTGGCCACTGAGTTCGAGGTCAATGCTACCTATTTCACCGTTCGGAACAGCGTCAGTTGCGACGGCATACCCTACTACACGGACTTTCAGGAGATGGATCATCCTTTTTACAACCACACCAAAGCAAGTGATTGACCGGGGGAAGGCCTGAGCGCGGCAAGCGACAAAGTTCTCAAGCCCAGTCCTTGCGTGCCCTTCGGGTCGGCTCTCGTGAACCAAGCCCCGGCATTGGCCGGGTCTTGGCCCTGCGGGCTTTGATCCTCACGCCTGCGCGCTCCACTTGCCCGAGCAAGGACATTCATGACGGCCTCCCCCGGGGGGAGAGGAACCTCACCTAGCAGGACGCGCAGGTTTGCCAGGGATAACGCAATGGGGTCAGTTGTGAGTGGGGGAAAAGTGAAGTGCACCCTCACCGGCACACGCCACAACACGTGGGTTCGCGTTTCTTTGACAGCAAATACTGGGCAGGCCTTTGCGTTGAGTCAGCGCCGGGCAATACGTATGGACTGGGCCTGGTGACACTGCTCGAAGCGCTAAGCTGGACTGAGCTGCTGCCTATTGACTGGGCAGCGACGCTGAACGCGACCTTCTTCGACAATCTGAGCAAAAAGCTCTGAAATAGATGGTTTGAGATATGAACCTTGCCGATGCCACCGCGCACTGTCAGTGACTCCACAAGCCGTGATACAGCCCGACGTGGGAGAATCGAGAGTTGGCTCCTCAGCACCTTCCACGTTCTCCAAGCACCGAGACTCACATGACCCTATCCGATGCCATTCTCGTTCTGATGCTCGCTGACCGAATCCATGGCTCGGATGAAGCAGTCCGCCGTGCGGGCAAGAACATCGTCAAGAAGTTGCCCCGTAGCAAAAGGGACATCATCTACGAATTGATCAGTAGCCCCCGCCCCAAGGAGTTGATCCACCACATCGCGCTGCATATTGACGATTAGGTTAAATCCTTCCCTTCGAATGAGGCTCTCGGCAACTCCGACGCGGAAGGCAGTCGACTGGTAGATCGACTGCAAAAGTGGGTTAGAAGTGAGCGTCCGCCCGTCACACCTTCAGTATGCCGACAAAAAGGACGATGGCTCCCACCAGCAATTACGTTGACACCATTACCTTATCGGAAGGATCACCATGCGCTAACGCACCTCTTAGCCCAATCCCTTCAAAGCCCAGGATGTGCAAGAGTGCCTGCAACCTGGGGTGTCCGTTGCCAGCGTAGCTCTGAGCCTCTACCTCAATGCCCCATCTCGTGCGCAAGTGGATTACCGCGTACAGCCGGCCTACGCTTTGCGATGGTTAATGCCTAGCCATACAATGGGAGAAGTGGAATGACAAAGGACGCCGAACACCCCCTCACTGAGCTGATCTCCATCGCAGCCAAGGCTGGAATTGGATTGCTCCCCGGAGGAGCTTTGCTGACAGCCGGCTATGAGGGGTTGCAGCTGCTTAGTAAGCAAGCGGCTGCGCAGATGGAGCGCCGGTCTGAAAAACGTTACCAGGAATTCATCCAAAGCGTCTTTGCTGGAGAGGTTACTCCAGAGGTCACGGAGCACCTGACAGCGGATGATTACACCGCTTTGCTGTCAGGTTGCATGGCCGATATGGAAAACGAGAAGGCCAAGTACTACGGGCGCCTGGCTGCGGCCATTGGTCGTGGCGAGGTGCAAGGGAAGAGCAGACGCTTCCTGATCATCACCCTCAGCCAGGTTTCAGATGAGCAGCTACAGATGCTCCGCAGATCCTATGTCGCGACCCGCTTTGACCTGAAACCGAGCCAAGGCAACGGTCATGTTGATCCTGTTGAGATACTGCATCTGAGTCATCCGATACAGAAGCATGAATACGAAGAGCTTGTTTCAAGGTCGATGTATATTGATAAAAAATTGACTGAACTTGCTGAGAAATTGGTTCGGGCATGTTTTACAACTGAAGAACTCAAACCATCCGCCATCGGCCATGTTGCCTGGTTCCCAAAGCTCGTAGATATCATCTTCGACACGAACCAGTTCACCTTGATTGATTCGTTAATAAACGGTTTTTGGTTGAAAGCAATTCGCACGTCAAACCGATCAGTTGCCGTAATTGACCGGCCTGCTATAGCAAATTTTGCTTCTCCGCGTGTTATGGTGGTGGGGTCGGAGGCTGCACCTCAATATCTGAATGCGCTCAAGGCACGCCTAAAAGACAATGATGTGTTGTTTGTATGCCTGCATGACCATGTATCGCACATACAAGCCCATTATCCAGACAGCACCATTATTAATGCCGAAGGTTGGAGTACTCCTCAAATTACTCAAACAGTGGTGAATCACATAAGAGCAATCAATGGCCTGTCAGATGACGCGTAGCGAAGGCGTAGGCGCTGAATCGCGTGCGCTGGGAGATAGATAATGCGAGGCGGGGTGGCATGCAGTGGTAAAGGGATTGCAGCTAGCATCCACACTCTATCCAATAACGGCCAAAGCAGCTCTTAATGTGCATCTGTTTTTGGCCGTTGCTGCCGGTCGTTGGTAGCTGCTTTCGCCCCGCAGACGGAAGCTTTTAAGCCGGGTTATCGAACGACAACCCCATACTCAGCCAACTCACGCACCAAGGTCTTACGGCGCAGCAAACCTGGGATTTTGAATGCGCTTCTGTACGCGTAGAAAAACCCTACAGGGATGAATATAAGGCCGACACCGAAAGTAGCCGTCGCAATAATTACCCCTGCAGGAACAGCGGCTACCGCAAACATGACTCCTTTGAGGATACTGGACTTAGCAACCGCCCGCATATGCTCCAAATCAAATTCAACCTTCCCATCAGCCTTTTCAAGTGCAACAAGGACAATTGTCTTTTTAGCGAGATGTTTATAATACCAAGTACGCGGAATGTCAGTGACGATCGCGCCATGTCGCTTTAAATAGTTAAGCATCACCACTCCTTTAAAACAAAAAGTAGCACCTGAATCATCTTCACATCGGACGTTCTTGTAGAGTGCATCAAGATCACCACTGACGTGCTGGTCGTAATTCTTAACGGTAACAGTCATCTTTTTGAGCACAGACATACGTTTTCCTTAAGTGCCTATGTTGACTAGGGAAGCCTGACCCTGAATCCCATAAAAATGGCGCTACAGCTCGCAGCATCAGTCAAAGATGCAATATAAAAGCTCGCGCGTCGTTCTGAGCCGAATCTAAAACAATTGATGCCTAACGCTGAAGAGGCGCAACCTCTCGCAGAGCGCTGCTACTTGCTCAGCTCGCTTGTAATCACGTAATGATCATTGCCACAGATGCTACGCATCAACTTAAAGCCTGCTCTGGCTTCAATGAACTCCAATGGTGGGGTCGCGATAGTCATACCGTCTTGGTTCACACCGGATCGATCGCAGTATACCAAGGCGGCATACCGTGTCCCGGCCCGAGCAGCATCAGCTAGGAACGCATCAACAGGGACATTCCAATCAATGCCCTGCGCCCGAATCACCTCGAATGGAGTTCTCGGCTCGTCGGTAGAATCAACAGCGAGCTCAGGTAGCTTCCGCACAGCGTTAGTCATCAGATCTGAATCTCAAAATAGGGATCAAAGCCCGTGTTTTCATTTGGATACCCCTTTGGGTTTGAGATCACCCTACAACCTGCCAGCTCAGTGTCGACAGGGTGATGGGTATGGCCGAAAACCCACATATCTACTCCAGGAATGAGGTCTTGCCAGTCGTTCGTGTAAGACGCTGTGAGGTGCCCCTCATGCTCATTTCCAATGATCAAGGGCGAGGGAGAGTGATGGGTTACGACCACCGTTTTGCCTTCAAATTTTTTTGCCAGTTCCTGTCTCAGCCATGCCTCAGCGACATGATTCCTAGCAATGACGTCATCAGGCCTCAAACGCCGGTAATTCGAGTCTGTACGGATGTATTTGAAGTCGCCCATCCATTCGCGAGCCATATTGGTCGCCGCAACTTGATCGCCAGTTGCTGTGAAGTCAGTCCACCCTAATGTACCGAGGACTCGGAGGTTTCCCAGCGTGAAGGTCTCGTTTTCAAGCACATGGACGTGGCTGGCGGCGCTGTCTTTCATTTTCCGCAGAGTACGATCAAGGTGACCGTCATAAAACTCATGATTGCCGCCGATGTAGACAACGGGGCAGTCGAAGGCCTTGTTGGCCCATGTGACCCCCCTACCCTTTTTGTCAATGTCGCCGGCCAAAATCACAAGGTCGACCCCTGAACACTCCGGGGCCTCCCAAGCTTCAAATTCACGATGCAGGTCGGAGTAGATCCGCACTCTCACAGCAAAGCCTCCATTGACCTATCAGCCCCTGTGGAGATGGGGGGTTGCGCACGATTTAGGGGTTAATTGGCCGTCAGCATCATGCCAACCATTCCAGGACTGCTAGGGCCTAACGCTTACCTGGGTCATGAAGCGACCGTGTCGAGCGGCGCACACACGTTCGCCGCCTCATAGCACCGCCAGGCTCGGAAAGCCTAGATGAGCAGTTTTATACACCATATGACGTGTAACTGTACAACGCAACGTGGCTACATCCTCAATTTTCCGAGGATATTCGCGTTGACGCCGATTAGACCTGCGCTCGCTGCAGTCATCAGAGCCGTCCGAGGCAGCTTGGGTTTGACTCAAGAAGAAATGGCGCAGGCAACGTCGCGCACCTATTTAGCCAAGATCGAAAGCGCCCGGAGCACGCCTACCTTGGACAAATTCGTTGAGCTCGCTGCCGTCCTGGAACTAAGCCCGTTAGCGTTGATGGCCTTAGTACTGGCGACACGAGACGATGAGCCCCATGACCTTTTGCTTGCACAGGCCACAGAGGAATTGAGGGCACTCAGGGATCGAGTGAGCCCCGATGATATCGCTGCCCATCTGGAGGGTGATGAGATATTAAAACGGCCAGCAGCGCGCCCTGCGGATCTCGACAAGTTGCGAAAGGTTCAGGAATGCAAGAAGTCAGGGCTGACTCAAGCGGAGACTGCGAGGCAGTTGGGAATCAGCCGATCCACCGTGAATTTTCTTTGGCAACGAGCGTTTCCCCCGGCTCGCTAGGAACTCGCGCCCGGCTGACCTACTAAGGCACTGAAAAAGGTAGTTTCAGATAGGCGCCCACCACGGAGGCGATCGCAGCAAGCCAGGGGCTGAGAGTCACTGACATCTCAGCCCCATGTCGCCGTACCGGCTCATGACGGAACATGGAAGACCAGGACGGTGATGATCAACTCACGGTTCGCATCGCCTACCTGGTGGAACACGTAACGGAAGCCGCTCTCATGAGGGTAGCTCACGCGCTTTTTGAAATTCTCATGACCCTGGGCAGTCGCATCTACACCGGACAAGACGCGGCTTGTTTCCACGCCTCTGTTGAAGACTAGAATGGCCGTCTTGCTGTCTCGCCACGTCGTGTATCGGAGCAGTTGGTCAATTGCCTCACCAAACGCCTTCGGGCCTTTCCAGAATTTGCATTCGGCAATGAAGACGTTGCGCTCCCCCTCACGCAGCAGGATGTCGGTCTTTCCACTCATGTTGAAGGTTTCGCCGGTTGCCTTACCCTCGAACTGGGCGTTTAGCTGCATCAGGAAGGCCTGGCGAAGCGCCTCCTCGTCCATGGTTTTGAACGCAGCCGGACTGCGCTCCATGACCACAGACATGTCCTGCACAATTTTCAGAGCATGCTCGTATTGATCCATCGCCCAAGTCGGCTCTGGCTGGTAGGGTTTGGAGGTAGCAGCTGGTAAGGTCGGTGCGGCTTTGCGCCGTGCAGTTGGCACAGCGTAAGTCTTGGGCGCATCCGAGCGTTGGCGAATCGGAATGCCCAAAGCAGCCGTGCGCTGGGACTGAGCCAGGAGTCTCTCTCTTCGCGTGTCCACTGCCTGACGAGCCATGCTGGGCATCGACGAGTTGTGGGCGTCGATCAAAGGCTGCTGCCAGCTCAAATACGTTTCGATACTCGACAGCAGGCGGTCGACCTCTGGACGGATCTCACGGGGCGAATCCGCTGCATATTGGAATTCCAGAATCAGCTCGCTGCCGACCACCTTCGCGCGAGGTGGATTGGTGGTCATTTGATTCGACTGCGCGTAGAAGAAATCAGCAGGCCCATCGAAAGGGACGTGAACTTCTATTTTCTCACCTGCAATCAGAACGGGGCGGCTGGTATCTCGGATATACCGATTACAGTCATACCGAACATCGATTTGGACTTCTTTAGATTCCGCATACCAATCCTCTTTGCGAAGAACGATTGGTTCCACCGAGGCTTTCTCGATCAGATACGCAATCAGGTCATCCGGCGCAGTGTTGAGCATACGGTTGGCATCCAAGCTCTCAACCTCTGCGAGTGTGGTCGATCTACGGTGAGCCAGGCCATCAACTAGGCTAGTGCTGGAAAACAGATAGCCCTTACTCTTGGGTGAAAAACCAAACATTACGCACCTCTCCTTGGGTAATAGCCTGATCATACTGGCGATTTGCCCACGTTCGCCAGGCATGACGCTGATTAACGAGGGGTGCACCTGCCCAGCCCATGCATCTCACTCATCCTACGAAAACCATCCGCCCTGGACTGTTCGAGCCGGCCTCTGATTGTTCATGTCATCACATCAGACTCGAACAGCAGGTGTAGCTACGCTCACTCAGAGCATCGCGCGAGGGCCATTGGAGCCATTGCGGCATTGGAAAGAATCACTCGCTGGTCATTTGCGAAACGTGCCGTCATCGAGACAGCTTTCCCCCAATTATACGAGCTCCACGAATTGCACTAGGTCGGCAATTTCCCCGCCCCCACTACGATCCAGGTAATAGCCGGAAATGCCAACAGCCCGAGGGCCATCTCTATCGCATGGCCGAGAATCACCGATCATAACCACACGCTCAGCTGATGGGCTGTGATCCCATCGCGGGCGTACAGCCAACTTATTGCACACATCGAGATAGATACCCTCATGCGGCTTCATCATCCCGACTTCGTAGCTCAACGCAAATCCGTCGACGTCACCCAATAAGCGCCTCAGCACTGGCCCATATGGGGAGGCAAGGTTCGAGCAGATGGCGGTCGCTACGCCTGCGGCCTTTAACCTCCGGAACGCCTCAATTGCATCGGGGTACACCGTGATCGATTCCAGCTCCTTCATAAGGTCATGCTCCAAGGATCGAAGCTCATGAGCGTTGAGACTGATTCCGAAGAGCTCTGCAGCATGCTCTATCCCGAGGCGAGAGGTCATCAGACAGTGGAGATCAGCGGCGTGCGGCGTGCGGCCTTGCTTCGCGCCAATGCGCAGCAGTTGCCGAAATGGATGACGCTTGCACTTGATCTGAACCGTAGTTCAAAAGGCATCAAAAATAGCTGCTACGATCGGCACAGGGCTGGCCTCACATATTTCAGGCGCCTCACCTTGAAGGTGGGGTGCGCGTTGCAGGGTTGTAGTAAGCCGTGTAGTGCCCGCATGGACATAACACAGAGTCGCCATCGAGGAGTGGGTATGAACGCCAATGGACACGATCTGGTTCAACTTCCTCGTCGACATACCCCTGCCGGTAACCGGAGAAACTTAGCGTTCTCGCACACTTGAGATTTGCGCAGATCACCGTTTCGGGCCGTTGCTCACGCTTAGAACGCATCCATACCTCTCACATACCGAAACTAAACTGAATAGTGGCAAGCTTTATTCAAGGCACTGCGGGACGAAGCGCTCAGACCTGAACCGGTGTCACTGAAATCACATCGAAATAGCGATACTTCTTCTTTTTCGCCGCTGTTTTGGCCTCGGCCTCCGCGATCAGCGTACTCAGCGTGTTCGCATCATGGACAAAGACTTCTTCCTCCCCTTCGAACTCCCTAGCAACTCGCATAGTGACGCGTAACCTAGAGGACAGGCGCTTAACCCTATGTGTCTTTGTCGCCGACACCGCCCTGGGTTGGGGTTGATGTTGAATTGGCCCGCCGACAGGCCCTGCGGCGTCACCGAACAACGCCGCTCTCATCTCTTCCTCGCTAAGGGTCTTACTCATATCTCGATCTCAAACACCACTGATTACGGGTGGAGAATCTTCATGCCGATCGCCTCCACCAAGATGAGCCAGAGGAGGCCCAGGTCTCAAATTGTACACTGCAAGCAACAGGCTCTTCCCAACCAGAGCAAGTGACACCACGGAATTCCTTCCCATCGTCTACACAGCCCCTCAGGCTTCACCTTTAGCAGCTGATGCAAACGTCGTCAAAATACCAGATATAGGCAAAAGTACCGAAAAAACCCTTTAAAACCACCATATATTGATTTTTAAAAAAATAGGCCAGTTGGTTTGTAATCAAAGCATAAGCAGCAGCCTTACGGCTGCAAATAAAGGCGATCCCCCCTCGCCCCCCACCCGATTCGGTGCCAGCAGAGGACTGTTTTACCCTATAGACCGAGTAAGCAAAATTCGAACTGCCCGATTGAAAAACACAGCAGGATCCTGCCGGAACGGCGTTGCCAGAGGCATCACCGCTTTTCTATTGCCCTCAAATATAAAAACTCCGTCTCGTTTAAAAATTTTCAAGAGGGGGGGGTGAACAGATTGTCGCGAATCTGAACGTTTTGTCGCAATTTAGTAATTTTGTACGACATTGACCGGAGGCGGCGTACCCAGAGTCCTGTTTGGAAGAGCTGAGCCATCAGCTCAGCATCGGCTCCGATATGAAGCCAGGGACACCAGGCGGAAGTGTTGGGAGGTATCGCTTTGCCTGAACAGCTTGATGAAAGGCTATACGCAGAAGCCATGAGATAGGCGCGCTATTACGTCCAATACCTTTTGGTGATCAGCGTCAACTAAGCGCTTGTGACCCAATGCGCTGTTTGGTCTTGTTAGCCAACGCACGGCCTTCGCTTCATCGCCCAACAGGCCAGTCGCAGCAGCCAGTAGCACGGGATCAATGTCCTCCGCCGACGACGCTCCTTCGACCTCTTGAGGGGCTGTCCTACTGATCTCCTGTTCACGCTGGCTCACAGCTTCAGCCAGCGCTTTTTCCAGCGTCTCGCTTGGATTCAGGCCCAACTCCACAGCTCTGGCGAGCAGATCAGCGCTAATGGCGAGGGTAACTGATTCCTTGAGTGCACTTTTTCCATAGGATGGCGGCACGGCGCTACTCCTTCATAAAAACGTATGTTTCGTCATGAGTTGAGGCTATGCCTGAGAGCTCAAGCGTGCCAGCACAATCTTCATCAGGCTGAAGACGCCTCACAGTCCGAGATCAGCGGCGAAATGGTCGTCACGAATAACGCTAGACGCAACTCCGTCGCGGATCAGTCGCGCCTGCAGGTATCGCTTGAGGTGCATTCGGAGCTGCCAGCGAAGCTCAATATGGTCGTAATGACGGACATGCCAGGCTTGCCAGGAGTGACTGGCTAACGCCTCGGCTAGCCGCTCGAATCCGAGGTCGCTCAGTATCACGTGATGAAGGCGAGTCAGGTCATCAAGTCCCGGTTGTCGAGTGAAGCAGCCAAGCGCGTGGTCAAGGATTTCGGCCAGCTGCCCTGGATATCTCAAGCAAGCGTGGCGCCAGATCTCAGCTTCGACATCAGTGTTCAAAACGATCTCAGCCATCTAAGCATTGGTGGCCAAGGGAGCACTTGTCCCCTGGATACTTCAGGTTACTATCGATGAGTCACCGCGCACTCCGTCAGACACGAACAAATTCCTCAACGGCGGAGTCACCCTTCACCGACAGCCTGACGGCGTGGTACCAGACTCAAGCGCTTGCACAAGAATTTCGCTACTTGCTATCCTGCAGACCAGGGCCCAGAGCCCAGGTCGCCGTACACCGCCCTGCTGCGTGGGAGAGTACGGTGCAGTAGCCGCCAACCACATTAGTCCCCCGTGGCCAGCCCGGCTCGCAGCAAGCCCAGCAAAGCGCATCAGATCTGCAAAGGTCTACCATCTAAGGTGCTTTTACGGCCATGACAGTGGAGCTAATGTCATGAGTTTTTCTGCTGAATCCATTTTGGAAACCTTCAAAGAGACGAAGGTGGCGGATGCGCCAAAGCTTAAGCACACCCAGTATCTCAACTACCTGGCTAAAAGGCTCGGCTACAACGACTACAACCACTTCAAAGGGTGCGTCAAAACCGCTCCTGCTGATCGCATCGGTGATTTTTACCTTGGTCTAATGCAGAAGATATGCGCCTTGCGACTCCCTAAAGAGGGCGTAGACCATGTACGCCTGAACGATTGCACATGGACGTCAGTTGGCTTTGACTCGTATTTCATCGGCTGGGACAAGCGGGGACGCGAGGTTCGAGTGCCAACTCCCGGTCATGGGGCGCTCAGCGCCATGGACTTCCGTAACGTTTTTGATGAACCTCTGTACGTGATTGAAACAGAAGCGGAGTTTCACGCCTGGCAGCTGAAGTGGGGGTCATTCGCCTTGGTACCTGTAGCGATGGCCAAGTCCCGATTTCCTTCGCTCTTCAACCAGCAGTCTAAAGTTGTCGAAGACCCACCGATCGCGAAAATCAAACGCCGTGTCCAGCGAGAACTGAAGGACAAAGGGCTGATCTAAAGCTACACACATGGGTAGGGGTACTCCCTGCCCATGTGCAATCGCTCAGCGGCACCCCTGTGGATGATCTATTTCGTGAAAATCAATGGCTGTAGTTTCATAAACTTCGCAGGATTCGGATTGAGCGCTTGCCTCATCCAAAGGTCTCCAGTTGGTTCGTAGAAACATCTGAACATCAACGATGAGGGGCATAAGGCTTTGAGCTATCTCGTGGGCGCGTCGCGTAGGTTCCATCCAACACTGCTTTCTGATGAACAACTGATCTCCGAGCAGTGACCTAAGTCTCATCAGACTATTACTGACAGCCGGCTGCCCGATCTGGAGCTGCCTTGAAGCGCGAGTGACGTTGCGCTCCTGATATAAAGCCATGAAAACCACAAGGCAATTCAAATTCACGGCAGAAAGCAAATCGAAAACTAATATTTCTTCTACGCTTTTCTCAGACACAAAGCATTCCCCAGATCACCCGACTTCCGGTATTAGCTCAAAACCTCATACCTACATCCTAGCCATTCACTCACGCGCCTAGTCGACATCAATGACAAGTTTACCAACAACACTTCCCGACTCTTGCGACCAGATGGCCTTTTATTACGGTAAGGGCAAGTACCCCGTGCCGGCAGCTGCATCTGACGCGGAAATCGCTGAGGCAATTGAAGGCTTCGCCAACGCCGCACGTTTGGCAACTGAAGTCTCAGGTTTCGATGGCGTTGAAATTCATGGCGCAAACGGCTACCTACTCGATCAGTTTTTCACCGACTACACCAACCAGCGTACTGACCGCTGGGGTGGCAACGTTAAAAACCGCGCAGCCCTCATTCTTGAGGTCGTCAACGCAGTGAAGAAAACTGTCAAGCCTGGTGCCGCCATAGGTGTTCGCATTTCACAGGGCAAGGTGAATGATTTCCATCACAAGTGGGCAGAAGGCGAAAAGGCTGCCGAGGTGATTTTCGGTGCCCTGGCTGACGCCGGTGTCGATTACATCCACGTCACCGAGTTCGAAGCCTGGAAACCAGCCTTCGAAGGCGGTAGCGACAGCCTGGCCAAACTGGCGAAGAAGTATGCGCCAAACACCACAATCCTCACCAACGGCTCGCTGCATGACCTGGATCGTTCGGTAGAACTCCTGGAGAAAGGTGCTGACGTGATCGCTTTCGGTCGCGGGGCACTGGCCAATCCAGACCTGCCAAATCTCGTGCAACGCGGTGAGCCCCTGCGAGAATTTGACCCTTCAATTTTGGGCCCTATTGCCAAAATCAAAGAGTCAGAGCTGGCAATCTAAACTTAAGGCTAACTAAAAAGCGCCTAGACCTCCCAACTATGAATTAGTAGGGAGCATCTAGGCGCATGCTATTTGCCAATCGGCTGAATAAGTAAGGAAAGCGAACATTACCTAGCGGGCATAATGAAACGTGCTTGCTGAACAGGGACATTTTATGAGCTCTATGAACGAAACACCTCCGCCCATCGAAGAAAGTTGCGCTCCTTCCTATAGCAGTGCCCTCGCTGTCGCCTCACTGGGTTTCGGCACCTTTGCTCAAGTCACCTGCGAATTTGCACCAATAGGCGTCCTGCCCGAAGCCGCAACTAACTTTGATGTGTCATCAGGAGTTGCAGGACTGATGATGACGTTACCAGGGATATTTGCAGCAGTTTCAGCACTATTTGTAGCTACAGTAATCCGTCAAGCGGACAGAAAGCTTGTACTGCTTGCACTGGCGTTGCTGCTCGTTGTATCCAGCATCGTATGTGCAATGGCGCCTACATTTGAATTCCTCCTAGCAGGTCGAGCTTTGCTAGGCATTTGTCTCGGCGCCTCCTGGACTATGGCACTCAGCATTGCGAGCCGAGTGGCATCGCCAGGAAAGGTTCATCAGGCAGCAGCTGCGGTGTTCGCTGGCGTCACAGCGGCCATGATTCTAGGGCTGCCTCTGGGCACTCTCATTGGCGATGCTACGTCTTGGCGTATCACGTTCCTTGCCGGCGCTGTGCTTGGAGCCATTGCGTTACTGCTTCAGTTTTTATATCTACCCAAACTACCATCAGGAAAGCAGTTCAAGCTCAGCAACCATCTGAAATTCCTAAAACATCCAAGTGCAATCATCAGTTTGGCCATGGCATATCTGGGTCATGCTGCGCACTTTGGAGCCTACACTTATCTGGCGCCCACCTTAAAAGAAGCGAGCATCGTTGGCTCCAACTTGACCTATTTACTATTCGCTTTTGGCCGGAGGCGGGACAGAACAGGTCACAGCCTGAGCCCCTCCCAGCCCTGTTCGCTCCCCTAGCTGTTTTCCAAGCCGCCCGGCCTTCACCGCACGCTTCAAAATTGATATGATACTAAAAAGCCATTATTTTTTGATTGAGGGAAGAGTGTGGGCGCTGCTGAAGAATATTTGAGAGTCAGGAAAAAGCAGAAAAAGGAAAACGTTAGCTTTTTCTTAAAGGTATTTGTCGTTGCTCTTGGAACGGTTTCCGCAGGAATAACATCTTTGGCAAGTTTCAATGAATTCATAGGCATCAAGGACAAATCCATATCCGAAAAGGTTTATCAATTCACTGAATCCACCAAAGAAATTTACGTAAAAAAAACCGAATACGAGGCGATGCGGGAAGAGATTGACTCTCTAAGGGCTTCGTTCAAAAACCTCCAAGCACAGCCTTCAGAAACTCAAACAATGTTTAGAGTAGAGTCCTTTGAAGAAAAACTAAAATCACTCGACAATCGGCTGAGCATTTTAGAAGGCGCTATTTCTAACTCCCCGGAAAAAGCCCTCTCTGTCCCGATGTTACGCAAAGATCATGACACGCTTGCCAAACAGGTCACGGACAATGCAGCGTCCTCCAAGTCGGAATATGACCGACTATGGGGTATTTTGATGTTAATTCTCGGTACAGCAACTTCAGCAGTAGCTTTGATTGGTGGTTGGTTCATCAAGGACATCGTGAAAAAAACGTCGCCAGCAAGTGCACCTGAAACAGTCGCGTAACACGGAGCGCCGGGCACCGCCGCCACGCCCCTTCTCTTGTGGCAAGCAAAGGCACCTATAAGCTCACATCACCCTCAGCCTCTTAACGATAGCTTACTGGTGCCTGGTTTGAAAATCGCCTTACCGTTAGGATCAAGGACATCACCGGACTCGCCCCGCTTGAGCCACCAATCCAGCGCTGACAAGCATCAAGTTCACGTGACACATCCTTTTCATTGAAGGCCGATGGCGGGAGCTCGTACACGCGCTGCCCATAGGTCGCCTACCACCATAGCCATGCCTGGCGGTAGACGCCTAGTTTCTCCGCTTCAGGTGACTACAGAGCAGTTTGGTTTTCGATGATCGCCATAGCGCCTTGCAGATCCTTCAACAGGTCTCGGCGGGGCTTGCATTCACCATACCCATCACTAACGATCTGAATGACACGGTTCAGAGCGGAGACTTGATCCTTTGTCGACGAATACCTGGAAGGTTCGCCGCCGTAATAGGTCTCGTAGAAACCCGCCTCACGATCGCCCTCTCGGTACTCCATGAACATCCAGTTTTCCAGAGTCGAGCACCACGTGCGAACCTTGTCATATGCCTTGAACGGCATAGGCGAGATCATTAGGCACTGAAGCTCTACCCCAACCCGCTTGTGATCAGGCTGGCTCAATGGCTTTTCAGGACGCCAGAGCACCGGACGCCCGGCTTCCCGGTGATATTCGACGGCACCTTTGCTGAAGCCATAAGTGGTGCCAGGACGAACCCGTCGAGCGACACCACTCGCTTTCCTCGCTGGGCTTGTGAACCGAGCGTTGTAGGCTTCGGAAGTACCAGACCACGGTTGATCCTCGGAGGGCACTGTTGCAATTGGCGACAGTGCTTCGAGGCTTTCAGTGATCTTGATCACTAAAGCCTCGGTCGGGGAGATAAGATGTGGTACAGCGTTATCCGGGTAGTACAGGCCTGCCCAGACTGGTTTTGAGAGGTGCAGCGCCTTATCCGAGATCCAGGCAGCGCGTTTCGTGACGTTCGACACATCATTCACGTGCCCATAGGGCTCGTCCAACGCGACCCACGTGCCCGATGCAGGATCGATCCACAGAGAAACGTGGTCTTTCAATGGAAAGTCCGTGAGCAGCTCAAGCGCTTGCCTTTGTTTCTGGGAGGTGGCCGGGCGCAGTCCAGTTACTTCCATGAACTGCAGCGTGAGCGCCGCGCGAACCAGCACCTCCCAAGCCCGAGCCTGGCTATTCGCATTGGAGATCATTTCGAAATGGTCAGCCGCTTCTTGCCGGAACCCCTCAAGGTTGCGGGCGTAGGTTGCTTGGTGCTTCGACACGATGCTGTTCAGCGGACGCGGGAGAACGATTTCCAGTGTTTCACAACCTGCTGAACGAGGTCTGGTATCCGTGTCCCGCCAGTAGGCGGAGAGAAAGACTGAGTGCTGGCTTTGGTGGACTGCCGCTTCCGGCACTACCTCCCCAGATGCCAATTTCTGCTGTGCCTGATAGTAGTCGCGGTAACCGAGTTGACGCGCAACGATATCCAGCGCCTCAGCATGCTTTTGACCGGGCAGGCAGATTTTCTTGGCTCGTTTCTTGATGCCCTTGAGTGTCTTGGGCAGGGTTTTGGGAACACTGATGCGCTCAGGGAGCGAGGATGGTGTGCTCATAATTTTCTCCAACCCCATGTCCAACGCCACCCGCCTACGTCTTACTGGGGCCGCAAAAAAATCATGGCCTAGGAGATCGTGATGTTACAGGTAGTGCCCTTGCGAGCTGCCACTGACGGGTGAGGTGCGCCTACCTTGCGCAGCTCAGAGACTATCGAGACATCGGCTGATTTGCAATGTACGCATTGAAATTTTACCGAAGAGCAAATAGCCAGCACGGTTTCCATCACTATTCGCTGACCGGCCTACAGCCCCGCAAGCCTCTGTGACAGGAACACACGGATGTATTTGTCAGCATTGAAGGTTCAGAATTTTCGTCAGTTCGGCGCCGACACGAACGGCCTCGTCATCGAATTCAACAAGGGCGTCACGGCGTTGGTGGGAGAGAACGACGCAGGTAAATCGTCGGTCATCGATGCCCTGCGATTCGTCCTCCAGACGCGTGACGGAGAGTACGTACGCTTGCAACCTGAAGACTTCCACATCCCGAAGGAAGGGCCGCAGGCGAACCAAATCACGATCATTGCCAAGTTTTCGGAATTGTCTGTCGCAGATCAGGGCGCGCTGTCGGAGTACGTTACCTTCAACGGTGGAGCTGCGGTCGTTTACATCCACTGGACTGCCCGCAGACTCACAGACGATGCCCTCGCCCGTCGATGGGTTGATATTGCTGTGCGCAGTGGCCATAGCGGCGGTGGCCCAAGCATCGATACCAACGTCCGCCAGCTGCTAGCTGCCGCATACCTGCGTCCCCTTCGTGATGCGACACGAGAAATGTCTCCAGGGCGTGGATCGCGCCTCTCTCAGGTTCTCAAAAACTTCCCCAGCATCAAAGATGGCACCGGGTTCGATATCGACAATCCGCTTGAGAACCCTGCCTCGCTGAGCCTTGCTGGTTTGGCGGGCTATCTACGGCACCTGGTAAATCTCCATCCAGGTGTGGCTGCCGCCCAACACTCGGTCAACAACAACTACCTGTCCCACCTCTCTCTTGAAGGTGATGAGCTACATGGACGCATCAATTTTGTTGAGGGCATTTCGGAGTCGGCTCGCCTACGACAGATCCTAGAGCGGATGGAACTGAGCCTGCTCGACCAAGGATCACGAGAGGGTCGTGGCGAGTACGGACTGGGCTCTAACAATCTGTTGTTCATGGCGTGTGAGCTACTGCTGCTTGGCAAGGAGCCAGACGGACTGCCTCTGTTGCTCATCGAAGAACCCGAGGCCCATCTTCATCCACAGCGACAACTTCGCCTGATGGAGTTTCTGACTGATGCAGCGACGCCTAAACCCATCTCATCCCCAGTTGGTCAACCGACGTTGAGCGATCAGCAAGAGGAAGACCCTCTGCCATGGAGCGAAGGCACGGAGACTCCATCTTCTCTCTCCTCTGGTGAGGATGGCTCGACTGCAAATGAGGCCAACCAGGAAAGCGAAACGCGCCCTGTCCAAGTCATCCTCACCACCCATTCACCCAACCTCAGCTCCAAGATCGCCTTGGACAACCTCGTGCTCATGCACGGTCGAAAGGCTTACTCGCTCGGCAAAAAACACACGAAGCTGGATGAGGGAGATTATCGATTCCTCGCCCGCTTCCTGGACGTGACCAAGGCAAATTTGTTCTTCGCACGCGGCCTCCTGGTCGTCGAGGGCGATGCTGAAGCCATCCTCTTACCAGCATTGGCAAAGCTGCTCGGACGAGACCTGACCCGCCATGGCGTCTCGGTGGTGAACGTCGGGGGCGTTGGCTTGGGGCGATATGCCCGGATCCTTCAACGTGCGCACCCGGAGCATGGCATTCTCAAAATTCCAGTCGCCTGCATCTCAGACATGGACGTCATGCCGAATTGCGCACCGCAGATTCTCGGTTTGGTCGAAAATGATGACGACCCCAAGTGGGATGATGGCAGGCGGAAGTGGCGAGCGATCAGCGACTTCGGCCCCGATGAGGAAACCCGGCTTCGACGGCTGACTGAGTGGAGAAACTCGCGCAAAGCGAACGACGAACAGAACGTACAAACGTTCGTGGCGGGACAATGGACACTGGAGTACGACTTGGCCTTTAGCGGCATGGCCCGTGAGCTTCTGGTAGCCGCTCGGCTGGCTGCGAAGGACGATGCCATTCATGCTCTTCGGATAACGCATGATGAGGTAATCACGCTAGCAATCTCTGAGTACGAGGGACTTCAAAAATCGGGTATGACAGCTGAGCAAATCTGCTCAACTATCTATGACCTGTTCCACCGCAAGATTGCCTCCAAGGCGATCACAGCTCAGTACCTCGTGGACATCCTGGAGCAGCGCTATCAAAGGATCGTGGTGAGCCCTGAGGGCTTGGCTGAGCGGCTCCCCGGCTACCTAGTTGAAGCGATCACGTATGTTACCTCTCGCTTGGAAATACCCCAGAGCGAAACCTCGCAGCTTCAATCACAGGGCCAAACGCCATGACCGCGTTCCGCGACCTAGTGGCAGAGATCACGGACGAGGACATCGAATGGGTCTCTGGCCTCATGAAGCTGGAGGGCCTGGATGAGCAACGCCTGGCATTTCTTCGATCTCGGGAAACGCTCGATGTGTCGGCATGCCCAGGCAGCGGGAAAACCACTCTGGTGGTCGCCAAGCTCGCAATTCTTGCCCGTAAATGGAAAAGCCGCACACGTGGGATCTGCGTACTGTCCCACACCAACGTCGCTCGCCATGAAATCGAAGACCGCCTCGGGAATACCGACGTTGGCCGTAGGCTGCTGAGTTACCCTCACTACATCGACACGATTCATGGCTTTGTCAGACGCTTCCTCGCAACACCCTGGCTCCTTTCCGCTCAATACCGTTTCACCGCAATCGATGATGAGCTAACCCACCGAATGCGGTTCAGGTCTTTGCCACCGGAGGACAAGCGGTTCCTGCGGGGTTTCTTGTCCCGAAGAACCTTCGATACGTCATTGCTGCGGCTAGCCAATGCAGATTTTGCCAACCCACGCATCCGGGTCTCCAAAGGAAACCTTCCCTGCGGGCCAGGTACTCAGAGCTACCAGATCATGGCCAAGGCAGTCGTGGACACGGCAAAGCGAGGGTACTTTTGTTATGACGAAATCTTTGTGCTGGGCAGTGCTCAACTGGCTTCGCGGCCAAGCGTAGCTGAAGGACTGCGGTACCGTTTCCCATGCGTTTTCATCGACGAGATGCAGGACACCTCGGCGATGCAGAACGAGTACCTCAGCGCCATTTTTCACCGTGAAAATCCGGCAATATGCGTGGTTCGAGTTGGCGACTGCAATCAGGCGATTTTCGAATCGGACACCCATACCAATGGCAGTGATTTCCCAGATCGGAGCCGAGCACTCGATATCTCCAGCAGCTTTCGCTTCGATGAGTCGATTGCCAGACTGGCAAACCCTTTGGCCCTACATGCCGTCGCAGGCAGGCTCTCAGGGCGTCGCAGCCTGAGAGGACAAGGGCCGCTTCGCCACACCATCTTTGTTTTTCCTGATGGGGACTGTAGTGCGGTATTGGATGCTTATGCGCGACTCGCATTCCAACAGCTTCCAGTGTCCCTTCACGACAAGGCGATCGTCAGTGCCGTTGGCTACACCCACAAAGATATCGAACCTGACGACACAGACCAGCTGCACTACCCCAAGACGGTCGGACATTACTGGGAGGGTTATGACCGCGATGCAGCTGTAGTAGCGTACCGTCCCCCCACTCTGATCGAGCGTGTTCGTCAAGCCAAGCGTGGTCTCGCCAAGAGCGATACTGTTCACCACAGCGTCGAAGAGATCGCCAAAGGGCTTCTGCACCTGGTGAACCTTTCCAACCCCAACACCAGAATCAAGGTGGGAAGTCGACAGCACGTTCAAGTCCAGCAGCTGTTCACCGACCTGAACGACTTGGCTAGCTACCAAAAGCTGGTGGTTGATCTGCTATTTGCGTCTCATGTCCTCAGCGACGAGTCCTGGGCAACCTTCGTTCAGCGTTTCTGGTCATTAGCGTCTGTCCTGGCCGATACCCATGAACAGCCGGAGGCAGCTCAGGGATACCTCGCTTGGGTGCCGGAGGATGGAGAGGCTCTACCAGAAGGTGCTGTCCAGCTTCCAGTAAATACCTTCCGGAGCACTCAAGATCAGGGTGTCCTGGACATCAGGCTCGGCTCTATTCACTCCTGCAAGGGGCAAACCCATACCGCAACGCTTGTACTCGAAACCTACAACTACGAACACTTCATCGATACCCTCTTGCCATGGCTGGCTGGGCAGAAAAGCCACGGCGGTACCAGGCTGGGTAAGAGAATCGTCCAACGCTTGCTTGCCATGTATGTTGCGATGACCCGCCCGACGCACCTGCTGTGCTTGGCCATCAGCAGGCGAACACTCGGCGAGGGAGAAGTGTTCGAGGCCAACTGCGTTCAGCTTCGCGAGCAGGGCTGGGATATCCAGCACCTGTAGGCAGCAGACTTCGTCGAGCCCTGAAGAATCATGCTGATACTGATTCAGCCTTTTTCACCTGACGCTCACGCTGCCGGAAGCGCTTGATGAAATCAGCGTCCACCAACTCATCCACAGCTAAGCCAAGCCCACAGTTCACGAGCGATGCCAAGCTGCCGTCAGAGAGTGCAAATCTGTTAGGTATGAAGCCACACTCGCGCACTCGGTTGTCATCAATACGAGCCAGAAACGCTCTCACAAAATCTGAACGGCCCGATTTACGGCTGGCAGTCGCAGCTTCAGTAGCTGGATCGTTGGCAGTCACTTCTGCCATTTCGGCATCGGTACCGATAGCCTGAACAACCTCACTTAAGCTGGGCCAATACTTGGAATCGTACCGATACTGCAGACGCTCAACATCCTCCTTCACGTAGCTTTCGTAATGGCCATTGTGCTCCGAGGCCTCGTGGACGATATCCAGGATCTGGGATTGGGTATTGGAGCTAAACCCCGAGTAGTTGTGAAGGTCATCGCGGCGGTCGAGCAGTGCGGCTAGCTGATCAGCGAGCTCGCTGATTTGCGTGTTAACGCCGATCAAGTCTTCCCGAGCCTGCCGAGCAGCTCGGTTCTTCTCAGGGTTCCAGCCGTCAGCCGCATGGACGAAGACGTCCCAGAACATGTAGAGCGCTCGGGGCTTCTGAGAGAGGGACGCATGAACCTCCTCATAGACCTCAGTCAGTTCGATACGGCGCTTCAGCATGCTTGCGATGATACTCTGTACGTTTGGCCAAATATTGTCGGCCTGCAAGCTTTCCATCATCTCGCGCAGAAGGGTTTCGCAGTGTTGAACAGCTTCGGTGGGTGCGTAGGACACTCGGGTATACCTGGTTGGAGGAAGTGCGCATAGGCTATCGCCTCAAGCGAAAGCGCTCGGTACCTATTGGAAATTCTTTCCACCCTCAATAGGTACCTGCTCAACGCCCGGCAGCTTGGCTGGCTATTTCGAAAGATCTTTAGTCCATGATCCGCCCGTGTCGGTAGAGCTCCAACGAGATGAGGCGCTGCGCTCCTGGCTGTGGCGCAACGCATCAGGGCCTAAAAGAAGCAGCGTTTTGTGCTGATTCTCAGCACTAGGTTTCTGGCCCTGCGTCCAGTATGACCAGCAATTGAAGAAAGGCTTTTCCCTGTCCTCGATGATGTCCGGTCGCAAGCGCACGATGTCAGGAGGGGCTGGATGCGCCTTCTCCGTGGCCTTAGTGGGAATGGCATCATTGAGTTGAGCCAGGAACTCTTTGGGGATCAGGCGTTGCCCGCTAGTACCGTCTTCCTTGAGAACCTCCAGCAGGTCGCCGTACATATCGCCCAGGTAATCACGAATCCGATAGCCTGCCAGGACGTCGAAACGGAAAAACCCTCGTGCTTTCCCTCGGGCTGTGAGCGTCAGCACAAAGGGTGTGTCCCGCGTGGAGAAAAGGCAGTCGAAACTCGCCGCTCCAGTTCTCACCAAAAATTGCTGCATATCGCTACCAATCGAAATCATGCTGCGGTGGAGCAGCCTTAGCGAAGTCATTTCCATGTGATGAGCTCCTTGATCGAGAGCCCATGATGATGGAGAGGTTTGCCAGGATGGACAAGCGGGCACGGGCCATAGCGCGTCGCCCTGCAGCCCTCTGCTTGCCATCAAAATTCAGGCAGCAAGCCTATACCCTGATCAATCCTCTGTCACAGAAAGCTCTCCCATGATGGGCTAATCTAAGCGACACGACTTCACTGAGGCTTTGGTATGAATTTGGACAAGCACTCCCGCACGATCCCCCTCCACTGCCCAACCTGTGCTGGTACGACGTTCAAAAGCGAATCACCCGAGAGTCTCAGCGTGACCTGTACTGGTTGCGAGCGTGTGATCAGCAAGGACGAGTTGTGCCGCGAGAACGAGGAAAACGTCCAGGAGCATTTTGGAGAGATCAAGAAAGAGATCTCGAAGGCAGTAGCCGACGATCTGCGTAAGCGTCTTCAGAAAGCGTTCAAGGGCAGCAAAGGGTTCAAGCTCAAATGATCAACGTCACCTTCGAATCCGGAGATATCATCGCCACCCTGGCTCTGCTTTTTTCCGTGTACGCCACCTTCAAAACCGTTCAGTTCAACAACCGTCAGCAAGAGGTCATCAAGAGCCAGGCGCAGCTGAATGAGCTGCTCCTGGAAAAAGAGGCCGCTGGTGTAGAGCTGGATAAGCAGGCCGATCTAGGGGCGACATTCCTGAAGCTGGGCAATAGCAAATACCGGCTAAAGGTCTTCAACAAAGGAAAAGCCCCTGCGCACCACGTAACAATTGACTTCCCTGAAGGCAATGAGGTCATCCTTGAGAGCGACATTGAAAGCAAATTTCCGCTTCAACTGCTCGACGTCCATCAGTCGGTTGAGCTAATTGCAGCCGTTCATATGGATACAAAGTCAAAGCACCTGGTAAAGCTTGAGTGGGGGGATGGTCGAACTGGCAGGGTGGAAAAGCAGTTATGGGCTACCCTGTGAAAAAATTGGCAACGAGCTGCTGTTATCACCAAAAAGCGCTGCATGGTGCTGCTAATCGAACTCAGCTGCGGTGGAACAGCCCCAGCCAGGTTGCTTCCATGCGATGAGCTCTTTGATCAAGAGCCCATGATGAAGGAGAGGCTGGCAGGGATGGACAAATGGCCACTTTGCTTATGCCTGCCGGTGCCTCCGCTTGCCATGCAGCTAAGGCAAAGTTTGCCCGATCGAGGGAGCCTGAGTGAGGCTTGCCGCTCAGAAGTCGGACTCTAGCATCAACGTTGGCTTGCCCTCAGGCAAGGATTCATCATCAGCCTGGTACTTGACCTCACGGATAGCGTGGTGGATGAGACTGCCACTGACATACTCGATACTAGGCCCTTCAGACATCCCAATGCCGTAGCGATCCTGCAAGCGTCCAAAGGATGATTCAGCAGCACATGCTACATGCGAAAACAGCACGATGTTGCTCCCGGCACTCTGTTGCACGGATTTGAAGATCACCCCATCGATCCGAGGCTTGCAGTGGGTTGCCAGGTATTCCGCGATGACCTGCGTGATCAGGTAGTCACGTTCAGCCCCCGGCAACACGGGTACAGTGATCTCGTTGTGCAGGTATTTCAGGAATTCCCGGCGTCCTGTCTTGGCGTGATGCTCCGGATCGAAGAAGCTCGGCGCCGGGCCAAGATCTGCCTTCTCGAACCGTCCGAAATCCAAGACTCTGACCATCCTGTTCAACCTGAATTCACCGCTAACGACTGTAGCACCCACTGGTGGGCGCAATTCAGCAATGCATGTTTCGCGCTCGAATGCACCGTAGAACGCTGGAACCCCAGCAGGATTCATCCTTCCATCCGCAGCCCTCTCTTTCGGGGGAGCACCAAGATTGCGCGCCGGATTGGCCGCAATCCCGCCAACGTCCGTGTAGGTCATACAGGTGCGAGCCCGATAGATAGGTGGAGCGTCCTCCGGAGTGAGCAAGCGCACCACAACCTCTTCATCAGAGGAGGCTGAGTACTTGTACAAATCTTTGAAAATCCAGTCTAGGAACGTTTTGGCACTGTCGTTGAAGAACCGCTGACCATGCTTCATCCCTTGCTGGAACTCAAACCACTGGTGGCCGATGTCGTCCAGTCTGTAAATCCGCTTGGAATAGTTGGTGTCCCGACTATAGCTGTCTAGGCGATCGCATACGGCCTCCACGATCGGCTCGACGTTGTCACAGTCGAAGATCGCGCTGACCCAAGTATCAAGGCTGTCACCTTCCTGACTGTCGCCCCAATCAGCGAAACGACGAAAGTATTCGCCCTCAATAACGTACGCATCAAGAATCCCCTCGACCCTTGCTACGACGCTGGATAAAGGGATGCATTTTCTAGTGGCGCTGCACAAGGTGCAGATGGTGGATGTTCCGGTACGCTTGATCTGGCGGCCCAGATAAGCATCTTGCACACATGTATAGCAGACCTGATCTTGATGAGCACTGGAAGCCATGTGATTCCTCATTTATTCCGTTCTGCACCGCCGCGGCGGAACGCCAAGTGTTCAGAGGGTCGCCATGATCGCCGAAGATGCCCTTGCAACCAACTGCTGGTGAGCGACCCCGCTTGATCTCGGTTGCAAATGCGTCCGTAGGCCTGTTGTCGTGTGTGCGAGTGGGGAATAGAGGGAGGGGGATTTCAGCGGTTTTTGGGGTGAGGGAGTAGCAGGGAATCTGAGATAGTAGGATTTCGGCAGGAGTGATAACACAGGCAAAAACGAATGCCATACGCGATACCGCAAGGGAGGCAGCATGAAGCAATATGCAGCGAATAGCGTCGACGAGCTCAGCGAACTCATGGCGAGCTTCGGTGGTGATGTATTGTTTCGTGGCCAGACCTCCCATTACGGCGAGAAAGGTGCCCCCTCCATCGGAACGTCCTTTGACAGGAAAGGGTGCATTCCCCGCGAAATGCTCAAGTGGTGCCGTTACTCGCAAGGAGTGTTGGATGCATACATCACCCAGCACCGAGAAGACTTTGGCTTTCAGCAGGCGCTTCTTCAGCATTACGGATGGCGTTCGTTTTACGTGGACTGCACTTCCAACCCCGCCGTGGCCGCGTGGTTCGCAAGTCACAAGTACACAGAAAAGACCACGCTGGAACTTAGTGAAGACGTCGACGAGCAGTCGGTAATGGTCAGAAAGCGCATGGCCCATTATGCTCCGGCGATTGGGACTGGCCATTTGTATGTCCTCAACAAACAGGCCGCGAACCAAGTGGGCTTGGTTGACCTGGCCACACTGACCGTTGAGGGTTTTAGGCCACGTACCGTAGCTCAGTCAGCCTGGCTTCCTGGCCCTTTGCAGAAGCCGATTCCGCAGAACTGCTATCTCGCACAGATCACTGTCCCAAACGACGTACTGCAAGAGTATGCCGCTGGCCGCGGCTTAATCGACACGAACGCTCTCTTCCCCTCTCCCGCTGAGGATCCGATCTTGAAATCGCTGCTGGGGTTGCCTTGGGAGGAGATCAAATCCGAAGCAGCGCTCAAAGATCTGCCCATCTTCAAACGAGCACTGGAGCTTCCGGAGTACCATCCGAGCTACGTGAAGATCGCATGTGCGCAAACGGCGTTCTATCGGGGCACCAGGATTCTGGATACGCAGAATTCGATCGATGGAGACCCTCACGGCGGAATCGTCGTCAAAATTCCGGACATCGTGCTCTATGGCTCAGCCGACCGGGCTAAGCCCCTTCGCTTCCCTGAGATCGAGAAGCTGATCAAGGAGAACGGCACGGTAGCATTCGAGGCTGACACACTTATCAAGCATCCAACCCACGATCACCTGACCCTCTACCAGAAGGGCGTTGGCATCATGCCTCGCGGGTCTGACCTGTTTGAGGTCTGTGAACTCACTGTCAGACATCCTGGACTACAACTGACCGGCGCTGGCTTCATAACGGGCTGGACATATCGCAGACAGCCAAGCGGCGTTTGGACACGGGAAGCGCAGCCCACAGATTGTGCATGCGGCAATCCCATCCCTCACGCTCAGCACATCAGCGCGCTGCATATCGCAGAAGAGTTCTTGCGAAATCCCGAAAACTTCGAGTAGGAAAGCATGTTGGAGCAGCCACGCAGATTGCCATAGAGCACGGATGCCAATGCGCTATCTTTCCCATATTCAGATGCAGGCCCAGAGGTCGAATTTGCTGAGGCTCGCTCTTATCTACGCTGAGTCGACAGAGGAGTTGGTCAACGATGTATCCACCCTTCAACATGGAAGACCTCGCAGCCGGTGCCGTCGAGGCGTTCAAGATGCTTGGCGATGCACGTGCCATAGCAGTGCTCGTCTCAGGGGAATGCAGCTTGGAATTGGTCGATACCAATTTCGGCGTGAACTACTGGCAGCTCATGATCGCACTGCCCGTCCCCCTGTACTACGCGATGACAGAAGCAGAGCGCGAAACCACATCAATGGCGATCAGCGACGTCGTGAAACCCTTCTACGCCAGGCTCACAGATGATGATCTCTCCGGCGTCACCATCGCACCTCGTGTTGGCGAGGCTCCAGACGACTGGCGAGATGAAGCATTGCGTTATGTGAAAGGCGAAGGCGTCACCAATCAGGGACGAGTTCGGAGTGACAACATCGCGTCCCGGGAGCATCAGGGGCTGCTTTTTCGATCGAAAGCTGAGGTTACGCTTTTCATTGCCCTGACACGTGCCCAGTTGGCAGTAGCACCACTTCCCGTCTTCGTCCGGATTGGCAAATTTTACAACCGCCTGGAACCTGACTTCGTTGTCGTCTACAAGGGGCTCACCTTCATCATTGAGGTCGACGGCGATACCTATCATCGTGAGTCCCCCGCCGAGGCCGACAAGCGCTTGGTTCCACTGACCTGGGAAGGCGTGGAAGTCCGCAGGATTCGCGCAGCAGATCTATCCAGCGATTCAGCCGCCGACGCTGTCGTTAAAGATCTGATCGATTTCATGTCGAAGAGAAAGGCGGCTCGGTAAGCCACTGTCCAATCATTTTCTTGGGTTTCATCCTTCTCTCCGTGCGCTCAGTGAAGCGTTTTGGCATTTGCATCTGACAGAAGGCTAGACCTTCGCCAAGCTCAATACATCTGCCTAGCTGATGCCGCGCCTGGTCGACCTCAGCATGGGGCTGGGTAGCGTGACGATTGGCATCACACGCCCCCCCCCGGCAAGGAACACGACTCGGATTTTGCGAAGGACTAGGGAGCGCTGTGTGAGCACGTTCAGCTGCACTACATGACCCACCAGCGAATGATATTGCCCGATCGTCACCTCAAACATCGCAAGGCCACCGCCTACATGAAGTAGGATCAAGGAAACTCCACATACAAGCTGCCACCGGGTAGAGGGAAATCAATGAGTTCGTACGGCGGATACATCGAGAGGTTGGCCAGGAAGGTTGAGGCACGCTTGCAGGACATCGAGGCTATCTACAATTTCGACCTAGGGGATGAGTTCGAGATAGCCATGTGCGATCTGCTGGAGTCGCTACTTCCCGCCAAATACGGTGTATGCCGGGGCTTCGTGGTGGCGAAGAATGGTGAAAAGGCTGGGGACGACCTCATCATCTACGACAAGATGTCTAGTCCCACCTTGCGCTCCAGTATGACCCGTCAATTCCCGGTCAAGGAGCAGATTCCTGTCGACGCAGTGTTCGCCTACATCGAATGCAAGCACTCGATCTCCGACACCGACGTCCTGCAAAAGGCGGTCAGCCAAGCCGAAGCAGTAAAAAAACTGGTGCTCACCCGCCGAGGCCGCTCAAACCCGGACTACCTGGCGGACGGGCCGGTCTATAACGGAAAGGTCAGAGACTGGCCTCGTACTTACCCCCCGCTCAAGAATCAGCCTTTTTGCGCAGTCTTTGCTCGCAAATACTCGTCAGACGTTTCTGTGCATGAAATTAAAGGTGAGTACGCCCCAGATCTGCTGATTCTGGGAAATGACCATATCGCAACGCCTACCGTGTACATGGGGCCAGATGGCATCCACTCGGCCTTGTTTTACGACACCAAGTTTGGCGCCCCTCTTTGCCGGGAGCTCGCTACCGGAAATGCCTACGGCCTGGGTCTAGTGATCCTTCTCCAAGCGCTTAGCTGGGTTGAACTGTTGCCGATCGACTGGACGGATACGCTGAGCGACACCTTCTGGGAAAACCTGGGCAAAAACACGTCAGGCTCTTCGTGATAAACAAGCACAGTCCACGGGGGGGCTTAAGCAGGGAGCGAAAAAGCTCACGGGTGTGGGTCTTCCCCCCTGCGCGTCGCGCCGTCCGACAGCGATTCCTCACTGGAAGACCTATGCAAGGGATCCTCCGCCTGATCAAAATGGCTGGTTCCTCAAAGGCTACTGAGCGGCTGGACGCCTTGGCCGCAAAGCCTCTTGTGTGCAAAGTCGAAGCTAGATACTCCGGCTCACGCGAAGCAGAGCGATCAGGGTGGGACAAAAACGACTAAAACGTAACCATTGCGATTGCGCCGAGGGCCATGCCTCACCTCCTCGTCGAGTTTGAGGCATCATACGAGCCAAGCTGAACGCTGATGCTTTGCCTAAGCAGAATCAGAGGCTTGACCAGCTCGTCTGATCATTTCCCTCCCGACGCCGTGAGGCTATCTGGCCATGTGGGTCTGGAATTTGATGAAAAATTTGGTTTTAAGGAAACGTGCGTGGTAGCATTGTCTTACGCATCCTAAAGGTGCGATTCGACACAAAGCCCCGTGCTTGCTACTTTTTGCACTCATGAAGTGCAAGGGGAACGCAACTTGCGAATGCTCTACTCGGTCAACATTGCCGAGTAAGCTTGGGTAGACAGGTTAGATGGGTTGGCCCGTTCCGGAGCGTCCCAGCCTTTGGCCTGCTAGCCATAAGACACGTTACAGAAGCCTCTGCTTCTTGGGTTTGCAATGTTTTAGTCCTGTATCAGGAATATCAACGGCCAGTTTATCTGGCCGTTGTCATATCTGCGATTTGATCAGCTGTTGAGTTTTCTCTCCAACACGCCAGGGCGATCAGTCGACAAGCCTGATGCCCTAGCTCATCGAAGCTAGCTCCTCACATGATCATTGGGTGATATGTTTAGGTGAGGATCGCCCTCCTGGGCCGCCTGGGGGGTATGGCATCCATAGAACATCCCCTTCAGCTTTTTCTCTCCTTTCGTACAATCGTAATGAAACAGTCGATCGTATGGAGCACCAAGACGCCAGCGACCAGCGAGCAGGCATTGTCGGTCGTGCTGACTGGCATCCCGAGCAAACCCGTGGCGATCATTGCCTGGTGGATGAAACTCGACCCCCCGGTTGTCCACGTAGCAGTTCCTGTGCCGGCCCGAGATACGCACCCCGGGATGCACCTTTACAAATGTTGCGCGATGCTGCGTCAGCGCAGACTGAATGCAAAAGCCATCGCCGATCGCTTTGTGAAGATTTTTCAGGGTCGCGACGTACGTATTGGAGTCGAAATTCTTGGGCGGAAGCAGCCAAGGCGTGGTGGCCGCTCGTGACTGTAGTTCGTCCTTTAGGACTGGTAGGGCCGCGCGTGCTGTTGCGACTTGCCGCACTAAGGTCGCGACAAGCGATTTAGCGGCTTTCACCACGGATCCTCCATCCGCACTATTCCATTTCCATTCCACAGGAATCATGAGCGTATGAGGGAAGAAGGAGTCGACAAAGAATCGCGTGCTATCAGCGTCCTTCACCAGATAGAAAATTGCCAGTGAAACTGCCTGATGCACGTCCGTGCTCGCGTATTGGCGAAATTGCTCGGCGAAATAATCAACGTTCCGCTGACGATAGGATGCACCGGCTGGCATAGCATCAATGAAAAATTTTGCCTTCCGTGCAAACTCAGCGCTCCTGGCTTCAACAGCGTCTCTCAGCTCTTTTGGAATACCAGCAAACCCGAATACGTAATCCATTACTTCCTCATCAGTTTCGCCACAATATCCAAAGGAATCGAAACACGCGCCAACTCATCCTCTGTCAGCGAGTCAACGATCTTGGAGAGAAGCGAATCTGCCACTGGAGCCTTGGAGGTTCGAACGTAAGCAATTTCGATTTGGTAGGCGTTAGCGAATCGTTCAATCATGGAGCGAAGTAATACGGGATTGGCTAGCTGCTCCGGGCTTGGCAGAAACTCACCTTCCATGAGGATCCCTTGTGCAGGGGGCGTTTGATCTTGAGCGATATCAGCGTATGACAGTGTCGGATGGGCTAGGACGTACCGCTTGTGGCCAGGCTTGATGGGGCGCAAGAAAGCAGCCTGAAGTGCCCGGTTTACATCATTGAGTGGGAATTCTGGCAGACGCCCCGTAGCCGTGAGGGCTGGATCAAGTGACGCCTTTCCTTTGGGTACTACCCCATAAACCAGATTCGAGGTGCTCGACTTCACTATATCGAGCTCATCTCCCAGATTGCCCGCAATGAACTGCAAGAGCTTAACGCCGTTGAGCTCATCGCTCATTTTGATCCCTTTTGCGTTTGCTAGATGCCCGATAGAAGCGAGCAACAACGCCTGACCGGTTTTTTCAAAGTGCGCTCTGGTCGCTTCTATGATGAAGTTTTTGAAATCCATTGAGGAGCTTTTTCCTTATGAGGCGACCGCACGACCAAGAGAGGTGTGAGGCGCAAATTATTCATGGGGCTTGTTTCGACGGCCATGATCAGATCGCCGCATAACCCTGATTCTATCCCTCAAAGCTCACATGCAGAGCTGTGCAGACCAAGCGGGGACTGCAAAGTAGCCCAATGCCATCGTCGATGTCTAGGTGAAGAAACTGGGATTTGATTCGCTCTCAGGCTATCCGTCCGTAAAAGGAACACTGTAAGCCTGTCGAAGACTCGGGGTACGCTCTGCGCGATGGTGATCGGGGGTTTCTAAAAGTCCCGCCAGACGTCAATTCCTTGCCGCCTACGTACTGAGGCGCGGCAGCAATTCGTAACAGATGATCTGTAATAAGGACGCCGTCCCGTTACCGTCGAGCGGGCAAATGAGGTCGGAAACGTATGAAAACCTGATCAGATCGGAAAAGCCATTGGCCGCTACCAACCTTCATATCAGAAGAGCTCTTATTTCCGGGGCAGGATACTAGGGTATCGCCCTGTGAACCAAAGCGCCTCACGACCTGTTCGCCTGCCCAGCGCGCCGCCCTTCCTTCTCGGTCAAGCGGACAGGGCAGGCATTTGACCGTTTTAGCTGGTAGACTGCGCGCCGTAATTACTCAGAGGATTTTTTGATGGCCACTAACCGCTCCCGTCGTCTCCGCAAAAAGCTTTGTGTAGACGAGTTTCAGGAATTGGGCTTTGAGCTGAACCTGGAATTCAAGGATGATCTGGATGATGAGGCAGTCGATGCATTCCTCGATGACTTCCTGACCGAAGCTATGGACGCCAACGGCTTGGACTATGTCGGCGGCGACGATTTCGGCCTGGTTTGCAAGGCTGAACGCGGCTCGGTTACCGAAGAGCAACGCGCCACCGTCGAAGCTTGGCTCAAAGGCCGTAGCGAAGTGACCAAGGTTGAAGTCAGCCCTCTGCTCGACGCCTGGTACCCAGAAAAGCCGATCAACGCTGCAAAGTGATCGCGCTCTGCCGCAGTGAACAACTGCAGGCTTCTTAAAACCACCTTTCGAGGTGGTTTTTTTATGCGCGCTCGAAAGCGCAAGGCCGGTTCTTGACGTTAAGCCTAGGGGATTTTGAGGAGAACGTGAAGAGCGCGAGTCGGAGATTGCTTGGGGCTCCCGCCGGGGGGACGCCCCGTCAGCCAGTCTGGAATCGAGCTGAGGCGAGAGGGGATTTTTGACAACCAACCAGCTATTTTTTGCTAATTAGCAAAACCTGGAATTCATCCACGCACAGCTTCTTGCGCAGACGACGGGAACGGTTGGTAGCCATGAAACAATCCTCTTGAGTAATTACGCGCGGCACTTTACCAGTTTCCGCGCCGCAACGGCGCTTTTCCGTCGAACGTGGCGCATGAACGCTGCGCTTGGGGCATAATGCGCACTATATTTCGTCGTGGGGCCATCATTTCTTACAGCCCCAAAATTTTCCCCCTCGCCCGCAGGGTACTGAATTCAGATGATCAAAGCGCTCCGTCCCTTCGTTCTCGCCGGCCTGCTGTTGCCGATCGCACTGCCCAGCCAAGCCGCCGCCGTCAATACCAACCTGCCGCCAAAGGTGCAGCAAGCACTCAAGGCCAACAAACTGCAAGACAGCGCACTGTCGTTGGTGATGCTGCCGCTCAATGGCCCCGGCACCGCTACGGTGTTCAACGCCGATGTGTCGGTCAACCCGGCATCGACCATGAAACTGGTCACCACCTATGCGGCCCTCGAACTGCTTGGCCCGACCTTCCAGTGGAAAACCGAGTTCTACACCGACGGTACCCTGAGCAATGGCGTGCTCAACGGCAACCTGTACCTCAAGGGCGGCGGTGACCCGAAGCTGAACATGGAAAAGCTCTGGCTGCTGATGCGTGACCTGCGCGCCAACGGCGTGCGGACCATCACCGGCGATCTGGTACTGGACCGCAGCCACTTCGTGCAGCCCAACCTGCCGCAGTTCAACGACGATGGCGGTGACGTCAACAAGCCGTTCCTGGTCAAGCCCGATTCCTTGCTGGTCAATCTCAAGGCCCTGCGTTTCGTTGCCCGCAACGATGGCGGCAAGGTGACCGTCGCAGTCGAGCCACCGATCGCCAGCATCCGCATCGACAATCAGGTCAAGGCCGTGGCCTCCAAGCAGTGCAAAGGCGACGTGCGCTACAACCCGGTGCCCCAGCCGGACGGCATCAGCGTGGTGGTCAGCGGCCAGCTGGGCGACGGCTGCAACTCGCAGACTTACTTGGCGTTGCTCGACCACCCGACTTACGCGGCCGGCGCCGTGCGCGCGATCTGGAACGAACTGGGCGGCAGCATCCAGGGTCGTGACCGCATCGAAAACGTGCCCAAAGGGGCTCGACTGCTGGCCCGCGCCTTCTCCCCCGACCTGGTGGAAGTGATCCGCGACATCAACAAGTACAGCAACAACACCATGGCGCAACAGCTGTTCCTGAGCCTTGGCGCACAGTTCCGCACCGATGCCGATGGCGACGATGCCCGTGCGGCCCAGCGCGTGGTACGTCAGTGGCTGGCGAAAAAAGGCATTACCGCGCCGCACCTGGTAATGGAAAACGGCTCTGGCCTGTCGCGAGCCGAACGGGTCAGCACCCGCGAGATGGCAGCGCTGCTGCAGGCCGCGTGGAACAGCCCTTACGCTGCGGAATTCATCAGTTCCATGCCGCTGGTGGGCATGGACGGCACCATGCGCAAGCGCCTCAAGCGCACGGCCATGACCGGCGAAGGGCACATCAAGACCGGCACCCTGAACACCGTACGCGCCATCGCAGGCTTCAGCCGTGACAGTAACGGCAATACCTGGGCAGTGTCGGCCATTCTCAACGATCCAAAACCCTGGGGTGCTTCGCAGGTGCTGGACCAGGTGTTGCTGGACCTCTATCGCCAGCCAAAGCTGAACAACAGCTCTACTGCTGCGACTCAGTAACACTTAGTTAGCTGTACCGGCCTCTTCGCGGGGCAAGCCCGCTCCCACAGTATGGACTGCCCCCATTCCTGTGGGAGCGGGCTTGCCCCGCGAAGAGGCCGGTACTGCCATCCCAAAAAGATCAGCTCAACTCGCCCTCAACGCGGTCCCGTCCGGCCTGCTTGGCCGCATACACCCCGGCATCCGCGCGCAGCAGCAAGGCATCGGCGCCCTCCCCCGGCCGCCACCCCGCCACACCAAAACTCGCGGTTACCTTGCCCACGCCCTCGACCGGCACAGTGCGCACGCCCTGCCACAACTCCATGGCCAACAGTCGTGCCTGTTCGGCATTGCTGCCAGGGCACAGCACCATGAACTCTTCCCCACCCAGGCGACAGAACACATCGGTGCGCCGCAAGCGCTGGCCAATGCGCTGGCAAAGGCTGCGCAGCACATGGTCACCCACCGCGTGGCCGTATTGGTCGTTGATCCGTTTGAAGTGGTCGATATCGAGCATGATCACCGCGAGGTCCTGATCGTCACGCTGGGCGCGGTCCAGTTCGACCTTCAGACGCTCCTGGAAGTAGCGACGGTTGTGGATACCGGTGAGTGCATCGGTCACCGACAGCGTGCGCAAGTCTTCTTCGACGCCCTTGAGGTCGGAAATGTCGGTGAGGTAGCCGTGCCATAGCGTGCAGCCGTCTTCGCCGACCTCCGGCGTCGCCTCCCCACGCACCCAGCGCAAGCCTGCCTGGGGCAGGCACACGCGGTACTCTTCGCGCCAGGGTGACAGGTGTTCGGCCGAAGACCGCACGGAGCGTCGCACGCGTTCAAGGTCATCGGGGTGGATCCGCTCGAACACCGCCGAGGCATCCTCGCGCAGCAACTGCAAGTCGACCTCGTAGATATCGAACAGGCCTTGGCTGGCATACGGGAAACTCGAGTGGCCATCAGGGTCCAGGCGATACTGATAAATGCCGCCCGGCACCTCGGCACTGAGCTTCTCCAGCAGCCTGTCGCGCATCGCCAGCGCCTCGTGCACCCGCTGTCGCTCGGTGACATCGATGCAGATCGCCAGGTAGCCGACCCACAACCCCTGCTCGTCGAGCACCGCAGTCACCAGCATGTTGGCCAGCAGCTGGCTGCCATCCTTGCGCACCAGGGTCCACTCGCCAGGCTCGGCGCCGCCTTCTTGCACGGTTTCGGCAAACATCGCCTGGCCCCCGGCAATGTGCCGACCGTAGCGCAGGCTCAAGGCATGGGCCCGCAGACTGAGCTCATCGGGCAAGACCAGATCCTCAAGCCGCAGATGCCCGATCGCCTCGCCAGCCGAATAGCCCAGCAGGCGTTCGGCACCGGCATTGAATGTGCTGACTACCCCCTTGAGGCTGGTGGCGATGATGGCGACCTGGGTGGCGGCATCGAGCACACTGCGCAGCTGGTTATGGGTTTCACGCAACGACTGCTCGCTCACCCGCAGTTCGGCGGTGCGCTGCTCGACCAGGGTCAACGCCCTCTGCCGCTGGCTGAACAGGTTATACAACAAGGCGCTGAGCAGCAGGCTCAACAGCCCGCCGAGCAAGCCAACCGCCAGTGCCGCAGAAGACCGGTTGGCCTGCATGAACACTTGGCTCGGGCGAATATCCAGCTGAAAGTGATGGTCGGCCAGATGCAGCAACTGCGTGCTGAGCAGGGCCAAGGGGGCAGCCGGGTTCTGCGAGTCGAACAGTACTTCCTGACCATCGAGCCCGCTGGGGTCGATGATACGCACCACCAGGTTGTCCTCGGCAGTGGCCGGTAAACCGTCGGTGATCAGCTGACGCAGATTGAGCAACGCCATCACATAGCCTGCCGGCGGGCCATTGGCCTGGGCATCGGAAAACACCGGCGCCACCATCAGCAGCCCGCGTGCGTACTCCGGCACCACATTGATCATGTCCAGCGGCGCGGATACCGCCATGCTGCCCGGCAGCAAGGCACGCAACAAGGTCTGCTCACGGGTTTCCTGGCCGCGCAGGTCCAGCCCGTAGGGTTGTTCCTGCTGATGGGTGGCCTGGGTGTAGAGCACCGGGAAGTAGTGATCGCGGTGCGGCGCCGGTTGCCAGTGGCCTTGGTTGTCCATATCGCGGATTGCATAGGCCCGCTTCAGCGCAGCACCGGCCTGACGCTCGAAGTCGCGCCGCTGCACATCGTCGACCCGCGGCGCCCAGGAGTACGCCTGGGTTCGGCGCAACAAGGGCCGCGCGTAGCCGTCGAATTCGCGTGGGGTAATTTCGTTGGAGAAACTGAAGAAGCGCCGCAAACCGTCGAGACGTTGCTCCTGATCGTCGAAGCGCTCGGCGATACGGCTATGGCGCTCGCTGGCCAGCAGCTCGAAGCGCTGGCGCAACTGCTGCTTGTAGAACGCCTGAGTGGCCAACGCCAAGGCAACCGACAGCAAGCCGCCGGCTACCAGGACCACCAACGCCAACACCCAGGCAGCCATCGCTTCGCTGCACCGACCCAGCACCTTCGCACGCACCTTCGACATAGATAGATCTCATCCCGTCAGCGTCCTGCGAACATTCTGGCCCTGTGCTGAGTTATAGCTATTGGCCACTAGCGATGCAACGCTACTCGTCTCAAATTAGCGCAACTGCAAGCGCCAGGCGCGATGGATACGGTTGTTACGCGCGAAATCCGGATCCAGGGTCTGCGCGCTGATTTCCTCCACCGCATACCGCGCCGCCAGGTGCTCATCGAGCTGGAACTTACGGAAGTTGTTGGAGAAGTACAGCACGCCGCCCGGGGCCAGGCGCGCCATGGCCAGGTCGAGCAACTGCACGTGGTCACGCTGCACGTCGAACACCCCTTCCATGCGCTTGGAGTTGGAGAAGGTCGGTGGGTCGATGAAGATCAGGTCATAGCTGTCGCGGTTGGCTTCCAGCCAGGCCATGACATCGCCTTGCTCCAGGCGGTTGCGCTCGGAGAAGCCGTTCAGCGACAGGTTGCGGCGCGCCCAGTCCAGGTAAGTCTTGGACAGATCGACGCTGGTCGTGCTGCGGGCACCGCCCTTGGCCGCATGGACACTGGCCGTGGCGGTATAGCAGAACAGGTTGAGGAAGCGCTTGCCGGCCGCTTCGCGCTGAATGCGCATGCGCATGGGGCGGTGGTCGAGGAACAGGCCGGTGTCCAGGTAGTCGGTAAGGTTGACCAGCAGCTTGACGCCGCCTTCACTGACCTCCTGGAAACGCCCTTCGGTAGCCTGGCGCTCATACTGGCGGGTACCGCTCTGCCGCTCGCGGCGCTTGAGCACCACGCGCTGCGGGTCAATGCCCAGGGCCTGCGGAATCGCCGACAAAGCGTCGAGCAGGCGCGCTTGAGCCTTTTCCGGGTCGATCGAGCGCGGCGCGGCGTATTCCTGCACGTGCACCCAATCCTCATAGAGGTCGACCGCCAGGGCATACTCGGGCATGTCGGCATCGTACAGGCGGTAGCAGCTCACCTGCTCCTTGCGCGCCCACTTACCCAGTTGCTTGAGGTTTTTCTGCAGGCGGTTGGCGAACATCTGTGCGCCTTCGGAAAGGCGGGCCGGTTCGCTGGCCACCGGTACCTGGCGAGGCGAATCGGTATTTTCCGATTGAGCCTCGCGGCGTTCGCCAGTGACGAACTGGTCAGGCTGCACCTTGAACAGCAGCAGCTTGCACGGCAGCGCGCCGTTCCAGAACGCGTACTGTTTGTGGCTGCGAATGCCCATCTTCTTGCCAAGCTCCGGCGCGCCGGTGAACACGGCCGCCTCCCAGCCCATGCACGCCTGGCGCAAGCGTTCGCCAAGGTTCTGGTAGAGGTACAGCAAGCTGGCTTCGTCACCCAGGCGCTCGCCATACGGCGGGTTGCTGATGACCAGGCCTTTCTGGTTCTGATCCGGACGCGGCTCGAAACTGGCGACCTCGCCCTGATAGATCTTGATCCAGTCGCCCAGGCCTGCCCGCTCGACGTTGTTGCGCCCCGGCTGAATCAGCCGCGGATCGGCCTCGTAGCCACGAATCCACAGCGGTGGCTTGGCCAGGCCAGCCTGAGCGCGGGCCTGGGCCTCTTCATGGACTTTGCGCCAGGTGGCCGGCACATGGCCCAGCCAGGCGCTGAAGCCCCAGCGCTCACGCTTGAGGTTCGGCGCCATGTCGGCGGCGATCATCGCGGCTTCGACCAGGAAAGTACCGACGCCGCACATCGGGTCGGCCAGGGCGCCGCCCTCGGCGGCGATGCGTGGCCAGCCAGCGCGAATCAGTACCGCAGCTGCCAGGTTTTCCTTGAGCGGCGCGGCGCCTTGCTGCAGGCGGTAGCCGCGCTGGTGCAGGCTGTGGCCGGAGAGGTCGAGCGAGAGGATCGCCTCGCCACGGTCCAGGCGCAGGTGCACACGCACGTCCGGGTCGATCTTCTCCACCGACGGGCGCAGGCCTTCGCGGTTGCGCAGCTTGTCGACGATCGCGTCCTTGACCTTCAATGCACCGAAATGGGTGTTGTCGATGCCCGAGCCATGGCCACTGAACTCCACGGCCAAGGTGCCGTCGGCTGCCAGGTGATCGGCCCAGTCGACAGCGTTGACGCCGTCGTACAGGTCGTCGGCGTTCTTCATGTTGAAGCGCTTGAGCACCAGCAGCACGCGGTTGGCCAGGCGCGACCAGAGGCACAGGCGGTAGGCGGTTTCCATGTCGGCTTCGCCGCGAATGGCCGAGGTGTGCTCACGCACTTGGTCAAGGCCAAGGCCCTTGGCCTCTTCGGCAAGCAGGCCTTCCAGGCCTTTGGGGCAGGTGAGATAGAGTTCGAAACGGTCCGACATGAGTATTCCAGAGCCTTGGGCTGTTTGAGTGACGAGGCGACGCATCGCCCCGCCGATGTTTGCCCGAACGCCCTTCCAGCAAGCGTCCGAGTGGCCTCCCCCGCACGGATAAGTGCGGTGGGCGGGCCGGGCCGCCTGATCGATCTGCTCTCGCCGGTGGCAGAAACAGCTTAGATCATCAGGCAGTACCAATAATTTCTGCCGACTTCGGGATCCATGTGACCCTTCGTCGCATTACCAATTATTTCTGTCACCCCGCCGCAACGCTGGCGAAATGACGTCAATGTTCAGCAAACCCCGATCACAGCGGGCCAAACGCTAAACAAGGTTGAGTCGCATTTATTTACTTATCCCCTCACCCACGGAAAGGTTACCTGCTTATGACAAATCGATCATTCACACCGTGACTCGCATTCGTTAGAACTGGTCTCAGGCCGCTTCGCAATGAGGCGGCACTTTCAGCCCGCCACGCCGGCAGCGGGCGCACACCGGCAGAACGACTCTGCCCGGCCTCGGAGAGGCCGACGGGACATTACAGTCAACAAGTGAGGGCAACACCCTATGAGAAGACTTAAGCGTGATCCGTTGGAAAGAGCATATTCACGTGGCTACCAATACGGGGTCACCGGCAAATCCCGCGAACTTTGCCCCTTCAATCTTCCTTCTGTTCGCCAAGCCTGGATCAACGGCTGGCGCGAAGGTCGCGGTGATAACTGGGACGGAATGACTGGCACCGCTGGCATCCATAGACTCAACGAAAATCACGCCGTTGGCTGATCGAGGACACTGAATTCGATTTACCATGCACGCCCCATCCGGGCGGCGGGCGAAGGCCCAGGGGCCCCTTGATGGGGCCCTTTTTTATGGCTGCCTTTATACCCGAGGCATGGCTGCAATGGCATCCACCGCTTCACGAATAAGCGCTGGCCCTTTGTAGATGAAACCCGAGTAGATCTGCACCAGGCTCGCCCCGGCGGCGATCTTCTCGGCGGCATGCCGGCCTTCGGTAATACCACCCGCCGCGATGATCGGCATTCTGCCACCCAGCTCGCCCGAGAGCACCTTGACGATATGCGTGCTTTTCTGCAGCACAGGTGCACCCGACAAGCCGCCCGCCTCCCCCCCATGCGGAAGGTTTTCGACGCCTTCACGGCCCATGGTGGTGTTGGTGGCAATCACCGCATCCATGCCCGATTCCATCAGCGTTGCTGCTACCAGCGCGGTTTCTTCATCGCTCATGTCCGGCGCGATCTTGATCGCCAACGGCACACGCTTGCCATGTTCGCCGGCAAGCTGTTCGCGGCGCTCGGCCAGGGCATCGAGCAGTTGCTTGAGCGAGTCGCCAAACTGCAGGCTGCGCAGGCCCGGAGTATTGGGCGAGCTGATGTTGACGGTGATGTAGCTGGCCTCGGTGTAGACCTTGTTCAGGCAGATCAGGTAATCGTCGACCGCGCGCTCGACCGGGGTGTCGAAGTTCTTGCCGATATTGATACCCAGCACACCGTCATAGCGCGAAGCCCGCACGCGTTCCAGCAGGTGATCGACGCCCAGGTTGTTGAAACCCATGCGGTTGATGATCGCCGTCGCTTCCGGCAGGCGGAACAACCGTGGCTTCGGGTTGCCCGGCTGAGGGCGCGGGGTCACGGTTCCGATTTCGACGAAGCCGAAACCCAGCTGGGCAAAGCCGTCGATGGCCGCACCATTCTTGTCCAGGCCGGCGGCCAGTCCCACCGGGTTGGCGAAGTTCAAACCCATCACGTTCACCGGCAGCGCCGCCGGCTGCTTGCACAGCATGCCGTTGAGCCCAAGACGGCCACCGGCACCGATCAGGTCCAGGGACAGGTCGTGGGAAGTTTCCGGAGAAAGCTTGAACAGCAGCTGGCGGGCCAGGGTATACATGGGCGGGCAAGGCTCAGGGGCAAATGAGGCTGCGATTATAGCCAGCGCGCGCCCAGCATGACAGCGCCTTGGCACATGCGTTGCTACATCGCCTGTACGACTGCCTAATCCGTACAGGCGAGGATCTACGTGAATACATCTGCTCTGGCTTGGGTCAACGGCAGCGACGCGCCGGAAAAACCCAGCCTCTATATCGGCTTCATGGCCCTCACCGATTGCGCCTCGGTGGTGGTAGCCGCCACCCAGGGCTTCGCCCAGCAGCACGGCCTGACCCTCAACCTCAAGCGCCAGGGCTCATGGGCCAGCCTGCGTGACAAGCTGGCCAGCGGCGAACTGGATGCCGCGCACTGCCTGTACGGCCTGGTTTACGCCGTGCACCTGGGCATTGGCGGCGTGCCGGCCAGCGACATGGCGGTGCTCATGGGGCTGAACCAGAATGCCCAGGCCATCAACCTGTCCCCTGCCCTGCAGCGCAAGGGCGTGACCAGCCCTGAAGCACTTGCGCGTCTGGTGCACCAGAGCGGTGCGCGACTGACCTTCGCCCAGACCTTCCCCACCGGCACCCACGCCATGTGGCTTTATTACTGGCTGGCCAGCCAGGGCATCCACCCGCTGCACGACGTCAACAGTGTGGTGGTGCCACCCGCGCAGATGGCGGCGCACGTTCAGGCTGGCCGCATCGATGGCTTCTGCGTCGGTGAACCCTGGGCCGCCGCTGCCGTCGCCCAGGGCCAGGGCTTCACCTTGGCTACCAGCCAGTCGATCTGGCCCGATCACCCGGAAAAGGTCCTGGCCTGCGCGCGCAGCTTCGCCGAACAGTACCCCAACAGTGCACGCGCACTGATCAAGTCGATCCTCGCTGCCAGCCGTTTCATCGAGCAAAGCCAGGAAAACCGCCGCAGCGCTGCGCAACTGCTCAGCGGCAGTGCCTACCTGGATACGCCACTGGAGACTGTCGAACCGCGCCTGCTCGGCGACTATCAGGACGGCCTCGGCAACCACTGGCAGGACTCACATACCCTGCGCCTGTTCGACCAGGGCCGGGCCAACCTGCCCTACCTCTCCGACGGCATGTGGTTCATGACCCAGTTCCGCCGATGGGGCCTGCTGCGCGACGACCCCGACTACCTCGGCGTAGCCCGTCAGGTGCAGCAACTGAGGCTGTATCACGAGGCCGCCGACACCCTCGGCGTGCCCTGCCCCGCCTCGGTCATGCGCAGCAGCCTGCTGATCGACGGCATCCGCTGGGACGGCAGCGACCCGCACGGCTATGCCCGCAGCTTCCGCCTGCATGCCTTGGGCGATACGCCCAATGCCCGTACCGGTTTGTGAGGGGGCTCACCATGCTGCGCATCCTGCTCATCGACGACACCCAGAACAAGCTCGGCCGCCTCAAGGCAGCGTTGCGCGAAGCCGGCTTCGAGGTGATCGAAGCGCCAGACCTGACCATCGACCTGCCCGCCTGCGTCGAAACGGTGCGACCGGATGTGGTGTTGATCGATACCGACTCGCCCGACCGCGATGTCATGGAACAAGTGGTGATGGTCAGCCGCGACCAGCCAAGGCCGATCGTGCTGTTCACCGACGAACATGACCCTGGGGTGATGCGCCAGGCGATCCAGGCAGGCGTCAGCGCATACATCGTCGAAGGTATCCACGCCGCCCGGTTGCAACCGATCCTCGATGTTGCCATGGCCCGGTTCGAGAGCGACCAGGCCCTTAAAGCCCAGTTGCTGGCGCGCGATCTGCAGTTGGCAGAGCGCAAGCGCATCGAGCAGGCCAAAGGCTTGCTCATGAAGATGAAGGATTGCAACGAAGAGCAGGCCTATACCCTGATGCGTCGGCAGGCCATGAGCCGGCAGCAGAAGCTGATCCAGGTGGCCGAGCAGATCATCGCCATGCACGAAATGCTGGGTTAGCGCCGCCAGCAGTGTTGGCCCACCTTTTGCTCGGTAAACCACACCGGTAGCCAACGGCGGTTGCCCACAAACCCCGACAAAGACGTCGCTCTCCTTTCCACGCCAGTGGACCGGGTAGCGGCGTCTTTTCGTTTCCGTTGCATTGCCGAGTGAGGTGTTCGATGACTACCAGCTTCTGGAAATCCGGGCATGTGCCCACGCTGTTCGCCGCGTTCCTGTACTTCGACCTGAGCTTCATGGTCTGGTACCTGCTTGGCCCGATGGCGGTGCAGATCGCCACCGACCTGCAACTGACCACACAGCAGCGCGGCCTGATGGTCGCCACGCCGATTCTGGCGGGCGCGGTGCTGCGCTTCGTCATGGGCCTGCTGGTCGACCGCCTGTCACCGAAGACCGCCGGCTTGATCGGCCAGGTGATCGTCATCGTCGCCCTGGCGAGCGCCTGGTACATGGGCGTGCACACCTACGAACAGGCCCTGCTGCTTGGCGTCTTTCTCGGCGTAGCGGGCGCCTCGTTTGCCGTGTCGCTGCCCCTCGCCTCGCAATGGTACCCGCCGCAGCATCAGGGCAAGGCCATGGGCATCGCCGGTGCGGGCAACTCCGGCACCGTTTTCGCCGCGTTGCTGGCACCGGTGCTGGCCGCAGGTTTCGGCTGGAACAACGTGTTCGGCTTCGCCGTGATCCCGCTGGTAATGACCTTGGTCCTGTTCACCTTGCTCGCGCGCAACGCACCACAACGACCCAAACCCAAGGCCATGGCCGATTACCTCAAAGCCCTGGGCGACCGCGACAGTTGGTGGTTCATGTTTTTCTACAGCGTCACCTTCGGCGGCTTCATCGGCCTGGCCAGCGCGCTGCCCGGCTACTTCAGCGACCAGTATGGCCTGAGCCCGATTACCGCAGGCTACTACACCGCCGCCTGCGTCTTCGCCGGCAGCCTGATGCGCCCGCTGGGCGGCGCCCTGGCCGACCGCTTCGGCGGCATCCGTACGTTGCTGGGCATGTACAGCGTGGCCGCCATCTGCATTGCCGCCGTTGGCTTCAACCTGCCCAGCGCCGCTGCGGCCCTGGCCTTGTTCGTCAGCGCCATGCTCGGCCTTGGTGCCGGCAATGGCGCGGTGTTTCAACTGGTGCCACAACGCTTCCGCCAGGAGATCGGCGTGATGACCGGCCTGATCGGCATGGCCGGCGGCATCGGCGGCTTCCTGCTGGCAGCGGGGCTTGGCACCATCAAGCAGCATACCGGCGACTATCAGCTGGGCCTGTGGTTGTTCGCCAGCCTCGGCCTGCTGGCCTGGTTCGGCCTGCATGGCGTCAAGCAACGCTGGCGCACCACCTGGGGCTCGGCTGCAGTGACTGCAGCGCGGGTCTGAGGCCTATCGATGAGCCTGCAACTGAGCTTTGCCCAGGCCAGCGCCACAGGGCCACGCGCCGAAAACCAGGACGCCCTGCGCCTGGTCACCCCGGCGCCGGAGCTTGCCGCCAGCAAAGGCTACCTGTTCGCCCTTGCCGACGGCGTCAGCCAGTGCGCGGATGGCGGCCTGGCAGCACGCGCCAGCCTGCAGGCGCTGGCCATGGACTACTATGCAACCCCCGCAACCTGGGCTGTGGCTCAGGCCCTTGACCGCCTGTTACTGGCACAGAATCGCTGGCTGCGTGCTCAGGGCAGCCAGCCGCTGTTGACCACGCTCAGCGCGCTGGTATTGCGTGGGCGCCGCTTTACCCTGGCGCACATCGGCGACTGCCGTGCCTATCGCTGGCACGCTGGCCGCCTGCAGTGCTTGAGCCAAGACCACGTGTGGGACCAGCCCGGCATGCAGCACGTGCTCAAACGCGCACTGGGCCTGGACGAGCACCTGCTGGTCGACTACCTGGACGGTGAGCTGCAGCCAGGCGAATGCTACCTGCTGCTCAGCGACGGAGTCTGGGCCAGCCTCGGCGATCAGCATATCCAGGCTGTGCTGCGCGAGCAGCCTGATCTGCAACTGGCCGCAGACACCCTGGTCGCCAGTGCCCATCATAACGGCAGCCAGGACAACGCCAGCGCCCTGCTGGTGCGGGTCGATCAACTGGGCACGGCCAACCTCGGCGACACCTTGGTGCAGCTGCAACAATGGCCATTGCCTGGCGCACTGCGAGAGGACCAGACGCTCGATGGCTGGCAGGTCGAAACGCGCCTGGCACACAGCCGCCAATCGCTGCTCTATCGTGTGCGCGACAGCCAAGGCCAGCCGTGGCTGATGAAAACCTTGCCTGCAGAACGCGCCCAGGAGCCGGGCGCAGCGCAAGCGTTGTTGCTTGAGGAATGGTTTCTGCGCCGGATTGCCGGCCGCCACTTTCCAGAGCTGCACCCCGCCAGCCAGCGCCAGCACTTGTATTACGTGATGCGTGAGCACAGCGGCCGCACCCTGGATGTGCTCCTTGCCGAACAGGGCCCGTTGCCAATCACACAGTGGCTGGAAGTGGCGCGCCAGTTGCTGCAGGCGGTCGCGGTGCTGCACAGACGCAACTTGCTGCACCGCGACATCAAACCCGACAATCTGCATCTGGGCGAAGATGGCCAGTTGCGGCTTCTGGACTTTGGCCTTGCCTACTGCCCAGGGCTATCCGAAAACCCATTGCACGAACTCCCCGGCACGCCTTCTTTCATCGCCCCGGAAGCCTTCGAGGGCCAGCCACCGAGCCCACGTCAGGACCTTTACGCTGCAGGTGTCACGCTCTACAAACTGCTTACCGGGCACTACCCCTACGGCGAAGTCGAGGCTTTCCAGCGACCACGCTTTGGCCAGCCGATCAATCCATCACGCTATCGCCCCGACCTGCCCGAATGGCTCCAGCACAACGTGCAGCAAGCCGTGGCGGCAGACCCGGCACAACGCTTCGAAACCGCCGAACAGTGGCTGCTGCTACTCGAACGCGGCGACCGTCAGCCGCTCGGCAACCCATCCCGCCCGCTACTCGAACGCGAGCCGCTGAAGGTCTGGCGGACCCTGGCGCTGCTGTCCCTGCTGCTCAATCTGGTGCTGCTGGTCAGCATGCTCAAGGGCTGAGCAGCAGCAAATCGCAGGCAAAGAAAAACCCGGCCGAGGCCGGGTTTTTCATTGAAGCTTCAGACCAATTACTTGGACTGGGCTTCTACCTGAGCTTCAACGCGACGGTTGACAGCACGGCCTTCTTCGGTGGCGTTGTCAGCAACTGGGCGGGTTTCGCCGTAGCCAACCGAGTCAACGCGAGTCGACTCAACACCGTACTGCTGGGTCAGAACCTGCTTCACAGCATTGGCACGACGCTCGGACAGCTTCTGGTTGTAAGCGTCTGGGCCCACGGAGTCAGTGTGACCTTCAACCACGGTGGTGGTTTGTGGGTACTGCTTCATGAAGTCAGCCAGGTTCTTGATGTCGCCGTAGCTGTTAGGCTTGACGACCGACTTGTCGAAGTCGAACTTGACGTCCAGCTCAACGCGAACGACTTCGGCAACAGCCGGGCAGCCATCAGCGTCAACGGTAACGTTGGCTGGGGTGTCTGGGCACTTGTCGACGTTGTCGCAAACGCCGTCGTTGTCGCTGTCGGAGCAGACTTCAGCAACTGGAGCCGGAGCAGGAGCAACTTTGCCACCGCTGCCGCCGAAGTTCAGACCCACACCAACGGATGGACCCCACTCGGTGTTGCCGTTGTCGATGTTGTACATGGCTTCAACGCCGGCACGGGCGAAGAACATGTCGGTGATGTACCACTTGGCGCCAGCGCCAACGTTGGCGAAGGTGGAGTGGTCGCGGCCGCTACGGGTAGCCTGGCCCAGGCTCTCGTGAGCGAAACCAGCGGAAACGTACGGACGCAGTGCGTCGCCTACGGTGCCGAAGTGGTAGGTAGCGTCGAGTTTGGCTTTGGAGCCTTTGATGTCTTTGTTGAAGACTTCGCCACGCGCGTTATGGGTCTCGTTGTAGCCGAGGTCCAGGGAAACGTCGTCGGTCAGGAAGTAACCCAGGCGAACACCAGGATTGGTGCCGTCGTTCTTGAAGTTACGCTCGCTGTCGTAGTACTGCTTGGTGACGTTACCTTCGATTTCGACTGCGCCCTGGCCTTGAGCCAGAACGCCGAACGAAGTAGCGGCTACGAGCGAGCCAATGGCCAAGCCCAAGGTGTTTTTCAATTTCATCCGTTAAATCCCCATCTGGTGATAGTTAAGCAGTCCCACCAAAATCCGGGGGACAACTCGACGGCAAGTCTAGCAGAACTCACCGGGTGTTTAGAGATATTTGCGTAGGACTAAGTTTCATCCATACCGGAAAATTTCTCACGAAGCTTGTCTAACGCGCGCTTGTAGCGCATTTTCGTGGCACTCAAACCCATGTGCATGATATCGGCGATCTCCTGAAATTCCAGCTCAGCGACGAAGCGCAGTACCAGGATTTCCCGATCGATCGGGTTCACATACACCAGCCACTTGTCCAGCCCGCCCTTCTCTTCGGGTTTCGGTGCCTTGTCTTCAGACGCCTCTTCAACAGGGTCAAGACTCAAGGCATCCATCAACCGACGCTTCCTGCGCTCCTTGCGGTACTGGGTGATGCACTCGTTATAGGTAATGCTGTAGAGCCAGGTCTTGAACTTGGATTTACCCTCGAAGTTCTTCAGACCGTACAACACCTTCAGCATCACCTCCTGACAGACATCGTCAGCATCCCGGTCGTTCCCCAAATAACGTGCACAGACGTTGAACAGGGTTCGCTGGTAGCGCCGCATGAGTTCCTCATAGGCGCGGGTTACGTGATACAGCTCCTCATGCGAACGCGCCACCAACTCCTCGTCGGTGAGTTCGCGGGGGTCGTAACGCATGGGCGGCGAATAGACTTTATTCAAAACGGATCTGGCCGACAGTCAGGTCAATGTCGCCGCTCGGCCACGTGGGCCGATTTTTGCGGCGGCATACATTAACAGCTTTTGTGCGGTTAGCGGCTATTGACGCGCTGCTCGAGCAACTCTCGATTCGACAGCGACACCAGTTCGCCATCATCGGTCAACAGCGTCGTCTTGACCGTGCCGATTTCCTCGATCTGCCCTTCGACCTCTCCAATCCGCACCTGCTGGCCGACCTGAAAAAGTTCCCGTACGTAAATGCCGGCCAGAATTTGCCCGGCGATTTCGCGACTGCCGAGGCCCATGGCAAGCGCAACGGCCAGACCAACGGTTATCAACCCGATCACGATCACGTGGTTGAGCAGGTCGGTTTTGACTTCCAACTGGCTGATTGCCACCGAGATGCTGATGATGATCACCAGCCCCTGGGTGATACGCCCAAGGCCAGCGGAATACTCCAGGCCGATGCCTTCGGCGGCGCCGCGCACCAGGCCATTGGCCACCTGCGCCAGCAGCACGCCGGCCAGCAGTACCAGCGCGGCGCCAAACACCTTGGGCAGGTACAGGGCGAGCATGTCGAGGGTCGCTGAAACCCGCTCCAGGCCTAGCGATTCGGCGGCGGAGACGAGGAAAATCAACAGCACGAACCAGTAGACGATCTTGCCGATAAGGGTCGAGATCGGCACCTGGATGCCGACCCGGCTGAGCATCTTGGTCAGCCCGGTGCCGGCCATCAGACGGTCCAGGCCAAATTTGGCCAGTACTTTGGACAACAGCGTATCGAGCAGCTTGGCCACCACGAAACCCAGCAGCACCACGACCAGCGCGCCGAACAGGTTGGGGATGAAGTTCGCTACCTTGGTCCATAGGGCGGTCATCGCAGTGACCAGGCTCTGGGTCCAGAGATCGAGTTCCATATTCAATCGGCCTTATCAGCTTTGCTGCCAGCGGCAGCGTTACGGGCAGAATGGCGGCGCACCGGCGCAACATGCGCCGAGCCATTGTTCACGGCGATCAGCAGCGCCTGGCTCCAGCGGCCCAGCAGGCTGAACAGATCACCCGCACCGACCTGGCGGTTGGCGGTTTTCAGCACGCGACCCAGGCATGCGGCGTCGTCTCTGTCCTCACCGGACGGCGACGCCTTGAGCAGGTCACGCAGGGATTCTTCAAACGGATCGTGCATAGGCACCTCGCGCAGTGTCAGTCAGAGACGAGGGCGCCGGGCGATGGGTCACACATCGCCCTGGCACGAGTGTTTCAAAATGACTCGACACCTTCATACCCAGCGCAGCCGACGGAACAGCCACCACTGCCCCACCGCCAGGCCCAGCACGACGATGCAGGCAAACAGGAAGCCATAAGGGTTTTCCGCACCTGGGATGCCGCCGACGTTGATGCCGAGCAAACCGGTGATGAAGCTCATGGGCAGGAAGATGCAGGTGATGATGCCGAAGCGGTACATGGTCCGGTTCATCCGCTCGCTGCGCCGCCGGTCCTCGCTCTCCAGTACCAGCGCTGCCCGCTCGCGGGCCAGCTCCAGCTCTTCCAGGTAGCGGATCAGGCTGTTGTTCAACTCGTTCCAGTAATCGGCGTCGGCGTCGGCGAACCAGCTCCATTTGCTGCGCGACAGCTGGGCATAGATTTCTCGCTGGGGCGCGAGAAAACGCCGCAAACCGGCGGCGCGTCGGCGGATCTGCTGCAAGCTGCCGTGCTCCGGGGTATACCGCTCGTCGGATTCGACCTTCTCTTCTTCCAGATCGACCAGCTCCGACAAGTCACTGACCAGGCCCTGGACCTTCTCGGTCAGCAATTCACCCATCAGCAGCAACAGCTCGGATGCCGACTTCGGCCCCCTGCCCTCGTCCAGCAGCTGAAGCATCTCGTCACTGGCGCGCAGTGGCCGCAAGCGCAGGGAAATCACCCGCTGCGCCTGGGCGAAGATACGCACCGAGACCATGTCTTCAGGCTCGGCGCCCGGGTTGAGGTTGACCCCGCGCAAAAACAGCAACAATTGTTCATCGGCCAGCGGCAATAGACGTGGCCGAGTATTTTCCTCCAGCAGCAGGTCGCAGGCGAATTCGCTCAGGCCACTTTCCTGCAGCAGCCAGGTACGGGTTTGCGGATGGCTGCGGTCCCAGTGCAGCCACAGGCTTTCCTGTGGCTGCAAGGCCAGGTCGTCCAGCTCGGTACGGGCAATCGAACGCGCGCCACCTTTACCATCGAGCACCAGGGCATGCACCAGCCCCCACTGCGCGTTGTCTTCCTCGAACATCAAAGCTCCATCAGCGCGTGCGGCGCATCACTCCGGCATTTTCAGCGGGCTTGGCGAGACGATCACGCCATTGTTGTCGGCATACACGTACTCGCCCGAGCGGAAGGTCACGCCCGCGAAGGTCACCGGAACGTCGAGTTCGCCGACGCCCCGCTTGTTGCTCTTTTTCGGATGACTGGCCAGCGCCTGCACGCCCACGCTCGTCTGGATCAAGATGTCCACATCACGTACGCAGCCGTAGATCACCAGGCCTTCCCAACCATTCTTGGCGGCTTTCTCGGCAAGCATGTCGCCCAACAATGCACAGCGCAGCGAACCTCCGCCGTCGACTACCAGGACCTTGCCCTTGCCGTCGAGCTCGACCTGCTCCTTGACCAGCGAGTTGTCTTCGAAGCATTTGAGGGTGACGATCTGGCCGCCGAACGAATCGCGGCCACCGAAGTTGCTGAACATTGGCTCCAGTACCTGAACCAGGTCTGGGTAGGCGTCGCACAGGTCGGGCGTTACGTAATGCTGCATGGCAAGCTCCTGTCAGTCATAACGAAAGCGGGTGTCGGCCAAGGCTACACCGCCAAGGCTGTCGCAGTCATCCGGGACTGAGTGGTCATCCGGCTTTTGTCTGTGCCGCCCTCTTCGCGGGGCAAGCCCGCTCCCACAGGCTCACCACTCTCTTCCTGTTCAGTGGAGAACTTGTGGGAGCGGGCTTGCCCCGCGAAGAGGCCGACACAGACAACAAAAAATCAGCCGACCGAAACGGGCTCGCGCCCCACCGTCGACGCATGCACCGGCAGCAACGGCTGACGCAGCCAACGCTCGACCAGCGGCCACACCTGCGCCTGCGCGGCTTTGCTGACCAGCATGTCGACATGCCCGAACGCGTCGAAACCTTCCTCGAGGCCCAACCGGAGGAACTGCTTGCGCTCACCACCGAGCTGATCGAACAGCTTGCGACAGGCCCAGACCGGGTCCTGGAAGTCCCCCGCACCTGCCACTGCCAGTACCGGCACATCCACATCGGCAAGCCCGGCCCACCAGTCATTGTCCTTGTCGCCAAAACGCCCGAACAGGCCATGCCAGCGCAAGCTTTCCAGGGCCAGGCCGATTGGCTCGTCCTCCGGCCCGCGCTTGAACCGCGGCCCGGAAATCTGCCCCCAGCGCTTGAGCAGCAGCTTCGCGCCCCAGGTCACAGGCGGCAACTTCAACGGCCAGTACACCCGGCTGATCTGGGTGCCGAAAAACGCGGCACTGGCGACCTGCTCGGCCGGCAAAAAACCACCTCCCAACGCTGCCGCCAAAGTAGTGCCACCCAGAGAGTGGCCGATCCAGTGCGGCGCCCTGCCAGACTGCTCCTGCACGAACGCTGCGATCAGCGGCAAGTCATCGCGGGCATAATCGGCCACCCGGTTGTGCTGCCATTGCCGGTTGCGTGGCGACAGGCCATGGCCGCGCATTTCGGGAATCCACACATCGAAGCCCGCGCGCGCCAGGTAGGCACCCAAGCCGATGCCTTTGGCCGAATACCAGAAGCGCCGGTTGGAAAAACTGCCGTGCAGGAGGATGACCGGCTCGCCCTGGGCACCGCCCTGATCGGCCAGGCCCAGGCGGGTCACGGCCAGCTCGACGCTGGGGTCAGGGCTGTTGCCGGCCTTGATTCGGTACACGTCCTCGCTGAGGTCACCGCGGCGCTCGGCACTGAGCAGGGCCACGGGGAATAAAGAGCTGCTGCTTTGCATAAGGTAGCTTGGTGCACAAAAAAGGGCGGGATCCATTGCTGGAACTCGCCCTGGAAAAAACCAGGCGGGGGCGCGCCAGACGCACCCCCGCGTTTTACCGCATCAGGCCGCGCCTTGGCCTTCGGCCAGGAAAAACCAGGTTTCGAGTACCGAGTCCGGGTTCAGCGACACGCTTTCGATGCCCTGCTCCATCAGCCACTTGGCGAGGTCCGGATGGTCCGACGGGCCTTGACCGCAGATGCCGATGTACTTGCCGGCCTTGTTGCACGCCTGGATGGCGTTGGCCAGCAGCTTCTTCACTGCAGGGTTACGCTCGTCGAACAGGTGGGCAATGATGCCCGAGTCGCGGTCCAGGCCCAGGGTCAGCTGGGTCAGGTCGTTCGAACCGATGGAGAAACCGTCGAAGTACTCGAGGAACTCTTCGGCCAGAATGGCGTTGGACGGCAGCTCGCACATCATGATCACGCGCAGGCCGTTGTCGCCACGGGCCAGGCCGTTTTCGGCGAGCAGGTCGATGACCTGGCTGGCTTCGCCCAGGGTGCGCACGAACGGCACCATGATCTCGACGTTGGTCAGGCCCATCTCGTTGCGCACACGCTTGAGCGCACGGCATTCGAGCTCGAAGCAGTCACGGAACGACTCGCTGATGTAGCGCGAAGCACCGCGGAAGCCCAGCATCGGGTTCTCTTCTTCCGGCTCGTACAGCTTGCCGCCGATCAGGTTGGCGTACTCGTTGGACTTGAAGTCCGACAGGCGCACGATGACCTTTTTCGGGTAGAAGGCCGCTGCCAGGGTGCTGATGCCCTCGACCAGCTTCTCGACGTAGAACCCGACCGGGTCGTCGTAGCCGGCGATGCGCTTGTCGACGCTTTCTTTGAGCTCCGATGGCAGGCCGGCATAGTTGAGCAGTGCCTTGGGGTGCACGCCGATCATGCGGTTGATGATGAATTCCAGGCGCGCCAGGCCGACACCAGCGTTAGGCAGCTGGGCGAAGTCGAAGGCGCGGTCCGGGTTGCCGACGTTCATCATGATCTTGAACGGCAGGTCCGGCATGGCATCGACCGAGTTCTGCTTGACGTCGAAGCCCAGCTCACCTTCGAAGATGAAGCCGGTATCGCCTTCGGCGCACGAAACGGTCACGCCCTGGCCATCCTTGAGCAGCTGGGTGGCGTTGCCGCAACCGACCACTGCCGGAATACCCAGCTCACGGGCGATGATCGCCGCGTGGCAGGTGCGCCCGCCTCGGTTGGTAACGATGGCGCTGGCGCGCTTCATCACCGGTTCCCAGTCCGGGTCGGTCATGTCGGAGACCAGTACGTCGCCCGGCTGCACCTTGTCCATTTCGGACACATCTTTGATCACGCGGACCTTGCCGGCGCCAATACGCTGGCCGATCGCGCGGCCTTCGACCAGCACGGTGCCCTTCTCTTTGAGCAGGTAGCGTTCCATGACGTTGGCACTGGCGCGGCTCTTCACGGTTTCAGGACGGGCCTGAACGATGTACAGCTTGCCGTCGTCACCGTCCTTGGCCCACTCGATGTCCATCGGGCGCTGGTAGTGCTGCTCGATGATCATGGCCTGCTTGGCCAACTCGCTGACCTCGGTGTCTGTCAGGCAGAACCGCGCACGCTCGGCACGGTCGACTTCGACGGTCTTGACCGAGCGACCGGCCTTGGCCTCGTCGCCGTAGATCATCTTGATCGCCTTGCTGCCCAGGTTGCGGCGCAGGATGGCCGGGCGGCCGGCCTGCAGGGTGTTCTTGTGCACGTAGAATTCGTCAGGGTTGACCGCACCCTGCACCACGGTTTCGCCCAGGCCATAGGCGCCGGTGATGAACACCACGTCGCGGAAGCCCGACTCGGTGTCGAGGGTGAACATCACGCCGGCGGTGCCGGTTTCCGAACGAACCATGCGCTGCACGCCCGCCGACAGGGCCACCAGCTTGTGGTCGAAGCCCTGGTGCACGCGATAGGCGATGGCGCGGTCGTTGAACAGCGAGGCGAACACTTCCTTGGCTGCGCGGATCACGTTGTCGACGCCGCGGATGTTGAGGAAGGTTTCCTGCTGACCGGCGAAGGATGCGTCCGGCAGGTCTTCGGCGGTGGCCGAGGAGCGCACGGCGACGGCCATGTTGTCGTTACCGGCGGCCATTTCGGCGAAGGCCGTACGGATTTCCGAATCAAGACGTGCCGGGAACTCGGCTTCCATGACCCACTGGCGGATTTGCGCGCCGGTCTTGGTCAGGGCATTGATGTCGTCGACGTCCAGCGCGTCGAGCGCGGCGTGAATGCGGTCGTTCAGCCCGCTCTGCTCGAGAAAATCACGGTACGCCTGAGCCGTAGTGGCAAAGCCGCCCGGCACCGACACGCCGGCACCGGCGAGGTTACTGATCATCTCGCCCAGGGATGCGTTCTTGCCCCCCACATGCTCCACATCATGGACGCCGAGCTTATCGAGGGAAACTACGTACTCTACCAAGGTGATCTCTCCACTAACTGTGTTGGAAAAGCTCAAGTGCGCCCGCCTGCCTGAGTGACTTGGCCGGGCGTTTGTAGCCGGTACCTGGAAAATAGGCTCTCAAAATATGGCAGAATGCCGACAGCCGCATTCGGCAAACCGAACTTATCATATCCAAGAAACGTCATCAGCTTAAGGCCCTGTCGCAAATGAAACGAACCGCGTTCTTCATCTCCGATGGCACCGGCATCACAGCCGAAACCCTGGGCCAAAGCCTGCTCGCACAATTCGATAGCATTCCGTTCAACAAATTCACCCGTCCGTACATCGATACGCCGGACAAGGCACGGACCATGGTGCAGCAGATCAACGCTGCCGCCGAACGCGACGGCGTGCGGCCGATCATCTTCGACACCATCGTCAATCAGGACATCCGTGAGATCCTGGCGACGTCGAACGGCTTCATGATCGACATCTTTTCGACGTTTTTATCCCCGCTCGAACAGGAATTGACCGCCCATTCGTCGTATTCCGTGGGCAAATCCCACTCGATCGGTGGCAATTCCAACTACATGGAGCGCATCGAGGCGGTCAACTTCGCTCTCGACAACGACGACGGCGCGCGCACCCACTACTACGACAAGGCCGACCTGATCCTGGTAGGTGTATCGCGCTGCGGCAAGACCCCGACTTGCCTGTACATGGCCATGCAGTTCGGCATTCGTGCGGCCAACTATCCGCTCACCGAAGACGATATGGAGCGCCTGCAATTGCCGGCGGTGCTGAAGAAGCACCACAACAAGCTGTTTGGTCTGACCATCGACCCTGATCGCCTGACTGCCATCCGCCATGAGCGCAAGCCCAACAGCCGCTACTCGAGCTTCGCCCAGTGCGAGTTCGAGGTGCGCGAGGTGGAGAACCTGTTCCGTCGGGAGAATATTCCCAACATCAATTCCACGCATTTTTCGGTGGAAGAGATTTCGGCGAAGATTCTGGTGGAGAAAGGAGTGGAGCGGCGGTTCAAGTAGGCCTGTTCCGGCCCTTTCGCGGGGCAAGCCCGCTCCCACAGGTTCCCCACTGAGCCTGAGGACAGTGGGGAACCTGTGGGAGCGGGCTTGCCCCGCGAAAGGGCCGGTACAGACATAAACAAAAGCCCCGACATCACTGCCGGGGCTTTCTCATTTCAACTGACCGATCAGGACGGCACCACCGCCGCCTGCCCGCTCATCGCCAGGTCGACCAGCTCGCGGTTGGCCACCGCATACATCGCATAGTCAGTACCGGTGGCATTGCGCAGATCGTCGAGCATCGCGCGCCAGCGCTCGACCATCACCCGGTGCTGCTCGGCCCACAGCGCCACGCGGGCATCCATGTCTTCCGGGGCATCGGCCATCTGCAATACCGAGATGGTGATCGCCCGCTGCTGCAGGTCGATGTCGTCGCGGAACGCCTCGCGGGCCAGGGCCTGCCAGTTGTTCTCCACTGGCAGGTTGCTGATTTCCTGCAAATACCAGGTCAGGTCCAGCGCGCTACCCACGGCGAAGAACGCCTTGGCCACCTGGGCCGGTTCATGCCCGGTCACGTCGGCGGCCTCGATGATTGGCAGCAGCGTGTACAAGTGGCTGGTGCCAGCCACCATACGCGCCAGCAGCTCGGGCACACCGGCTTCGACGAAGCCCTGGTAGCGAACCATCCAGCGTTCGCGGGTCGGGCCTTCCAGCAGTTCGTCGAGCTTCAGCCCCAACTGCGCGATCTTAGGCCCGAAGTGCGCGGTGTCACGCCCGGCGTCCTGCTCATTGCGGCGGCTGCGCAGGAACCAGCGCGTGGCGCGGCGGCCCAGACGCATCAGCTCGTCCATCAACGTCAGCTGGATTTCTGCCGGCACCTGGTAATCCAGCGCCTCGATCTGGCGGAACCAATGCGGCAGGTGGAAGATGTCGCGCACGATCACATAGGCCCCAGCGACGTTGGCCGGGCTCATGCCCGTCGACTCCTTCAGCCGCTGGACGAAGGTGATGCCCATGTTGTTGACCAGGTCGTTGGCGATCTGGGTGCTGACGATCTCGCGCTTCAGGCGGTGGCGACGCATGGCGTCGGCGAACTTGCTGACCAGCGACGGCGGGAAGGCAGTCTCCATGTCGCGGGTCAGGTAGTCGTCGTCCGGCACCAGCGACTTGAGCAATTGTTCCTTGAGGTCGATCTTGCTGTACGAAATCAGCACCGACAGCTCGGCACGGGTCAGGCCCTGGCCTGCGGCCAGGCGCTCGGCCAATTGCTCTTCGGACGGCAGAAACTCGATGGCCCGGTCCAGCTTGCCGCGGCCTTCCAGGTCAGCCATCAGACGCTTGTACTCGGCGATCCGCTCCCGGGCGCGACGCGCCGCCAGCGACAGTGCCTGGGTCTGCTTGTAGTTGTTGCCCAGCACCAGGCCGGCCACTTCATCGGTCATGCTGCCGAGCAGCTGGTTGCGCTGCTTCTCGGTCATGTCGCCACCCTGCACCACTTCGTTGAGCAGGATCTTGATGTTGACCTCGTGGTCGGAGCAGTCGACGCCACCGGCGTTATCGATGAAGTCGGTGTTGGTAGCCCCACCGTGCAGGCCGAATTCGACGCGGCCAAGCTGGGTCATACCAAGGTTGCCGCCCTCGCCCACCACCTTGCAGCGCAGCTCATTGCCATTGACACGCAGGGCGTCGTTGGCCTTGTCGCCGACATCGGCGTGGCTTTCGCTGCTGGCCTTGACGTAGGTGCCGATACCGCCATTCCACAGCAGGTCCACCGGGGCCTTGAGCAGCGCATGCAGCAGCTCGGTCGGGGTCAGGCGGTCGGCTTCGATGGCGAAGCGTTCTTTCATCTGCGGGCTGATGGCGATGCTCTTGGCACTGCGCGGGAAGATTCCGCCGCCCTCGGACATGATGCTGGTGTCGTAGTCGCTCCAGGCCGAGCGCGGCAGGTCGAACAGCCGCTGGCGCTCGGCGAAGCTGGTGGCCGGGTCCGGGTTCGGGTCGATGAAGATGTGCAGGTGGTTGAACGCCGCTACCAGCTGCAGCTTGTCGGACATCAGCAAGCCGTTGCCGAACACGTCACCGGCCATGTCGCCGACACCGATCACGGTGATCGGGTCCTGCTGCACGTTGATACCGCGCTCGCGGAAGTGGCGCTGCACGCCGACCCAGGCACCACGGGCGGTGATGCCCATTTTCTTGTGGTCGTAACCGGCAGAGCCGCCCGAGGCGAAGGCATCGCCCAGCCAGAAACCGTAGTCGATGGCAATGCCGTTGGCGATGTCGGAGAACGTCGCAGTGCCCTTGTCGGCCGCCACCACCAGGTACGGATCGTCGTCATCGTGACGCACCACGTTGGCAGGTGGCAGCACGCCGCCGTCCTTGAGGTTGTCGGTGATGTCGAGCAGGCCCGAGATGAAGATGCGATAGCAGGCCACGCCTTCAGCGGCGATTTCGTCGCGGCTGCCGCCCAACGGCAAGCGCCGTGGCAGGAAGCCACCCTTGGCGCCGACCGGCACGATCACCGAGTTCTTCACCTGCTGGGCCTTGACCAGGCCAAGCACTTCGGTGCGGAAGTCTTCTTCGCGGTCCGACCAGCGCAGGCCGCCGCGGGCGACGTTGCCAAAGCGCAGGTGCACGCCCTCTACGCGCGGCGAATAGACGAAGATTTCGAACTTCGGTACCGGCTTGGGCAGCTCGGGGATCAGCTTGGGGTTGAACTTGAAGCTGAAGTACGACTTGTTCTGACCATTGGCGTCAGGCTGGTAGAAGTTGGTGCGCAGGGTGGCCTTGATCAGGTCCAGGTAGCGCCGCAGGATGCGGTCTTCGTTGAGCACCTGAACGTCGTCCAGGGCGCTGAGGATGGCCTGCTCCAGGCGCTGTTGCTTGTCGTCCAGATCATCGGTGGTGAGCTTGCGCGCCAGGTAGAAGCGGGTCTTGAACAGCCGCGTCAGCTCGCGGGCGATGTCGGTGTGGTTGTTCAGGGTGCTGGCGATGTAACCCAGGTCGAAGCCCAGGCGAATCTGCTTGAGGTAGCGGGCATAGGCACGCAGCAGCGCCACATCGCGCCATGGCAACCCGGCAGTGAGCACCAGGCGGTTGAACGCATCGTTCTCGGCATCACCCTGGACGATATGGACGAATGCGTCCTGCAGCACGTCGTTAAGCTGCTGAATGTCCAGATTCAAGCCTTCGCTGTAGGTGAAGGCAAAATCGTGGATCCAGTACTCACGACCACTGGCATGGCGCAGGCGGTAAGGGAATTCGCCGAGTACGCGCAAGCCGAGGTTCTCGAGGATCGGCAGCACGTCCGACAGCGCCAGCGGGGTATCGGCGTGGTACAGCTTGCAATGCAGCAGGCGCTCGCCCAGGCGCGTCAGCGGCTGGTAGAAGCTCATCGCCAGCGGTTTGCTCTCGGACAACGCCAGCACGTGCTGCAGGTCGACCACCGCCGAATGCGCGGCGAAGCGCTCGCGGTAACCGGCCGGGAAGCCTTTGGGGAAATCGGCGAGGATGTTGGTGCCCTGGGCTTCGCCGAAGTTCTCGACCACCAGCGCCGAGTAATCGTCATGCCACGAGCGGCAGGCCTGGATCACTTCGTTTTCCAGTTGCTGCGGGTCGATGTCGATGCGGTTTTTCGGGTCGACCCGCAAAATCAGCTGCACGCGCGCCAGCACCGACTCGGAGAAGAAGGTCCAGAACTCGCAGTCGCTGGCCTTGAGGCGCTCCATCAGCACCTGCTGGATCTTCTGCCGTACTTCGGTGGAGTAGATTTCCCGCGGCACATAGGCCAGGCAGTAGCAGAAGCGGCCGTACGGGTCCTTGCGCAGGAACACGCGGATCTTGTTGCGTTCCTGAATCTGCACGATCGCCATCACGGTGGTGAACAGCTCGTCGATCGGGGTCTGGAACAGGTCGTCGCGCGGCAGCACTTCAAGTACCTGGGCCAGTTCCTTGCCCAGGTGCGCCTTGGGGTCGAAACCGGAACGGCGTTCGACTTCGGCGACCTTGACGCGGATGTACGGGATGGCATGCACGCTCTCGCCATACACCGAAGAGGTGTACAGGCCCATGAAGCGGTGTTCCTTGACCACCTTGCCGTCGGCGTCCAGCTGACGGATCGATACGTAATCCGGATACGCCGGGCGGTGCACGCGGCTAGGCAGCGCGGCCTTGGCGAACGACAACAGCAGCGGCTCGGCAAGGTAGGCCACGGCGTAGTCTTCGATGCGCAGCTCTTCAGGCGTCAGGCCAACGCGCAGGCGGCGTGGCAGGCCAAGGAACGACTGCGCGTCGTAGACCATCTGGCCGCCGGCACTGTCGGCCTGAACGGTGAATTCTTCGTAACCGAGGAAGGTGAAATGGTTGTCCAGCAGCCATTCGAGGAAAGCCTTTACCTCGCCCTTTTCATGTTGGGCCGGGGCATAGGCGGTTTGCTCCACCTGCGCCACCACTTCACGCAGCTTGGCCTTCATCGGCTCGAAATCGGCAACGGCCACGCGCACTTCGGCCAGCACCTGCTCGATTTCGCGGGTCAGCACGTTCAGCTCGGCGGCGTTGGCGCAGCGGTCGATCTCCAGGTACATCAGCGATTCATGGCGCACGCCCTCGCCCTGGCTGCCCTTGGGCAGCAGTTCGAGCAACTGGCCCTTGGCATCGCGGCGCACGCTCAGCACCGTGGTCTGCAGGGTGTGGATGCTGTAGCCGCGGCGGTTGAGCTCGGTACGCACCGAATCGACCAGGAACGGCAGGTCGTGGTGCAGCACCTCGACCACGGTGTGGGTCGATTGCCAGCCATTGCGTTCGTAATCGGGGTTGTACACCCGCACTTGCGGTTGCTCGGGGTCGAAGCGCTCGATGATGCGCCAGGCAGAAAGGGTACAGCCGGCCAGGTCCGACAGCCTGCGCTGGGTGAGCTCGTCCATGGAGATGATGCCGAAGAACTGCTCGGCGAACAGCGCCACTTGTGGCAGGGACTGTTCGCTGATGTGCTGCGCCAGGGCCGCTTGCAGTTGATGCTGGAAGTCGGCTTTGCTGGCTGCGGTGAAGAACGCCATCTGTGGTACTCCGCTTGGGCTTTGTAATAGTTGAAGCGTCGCGTGCGTCCGACGACTACGGATCAACGATAGCCAACCCGTGGCAAGCCGGACGCTAATGTTCAGGGCTCGCGGAAGCTTAACGACTGATCGGTCATCGCCGCTTGCAGCGCTGCGACAATTTCGGTCAAGGGGGGGTAACTTTACGTTTATGGATGTGTTCAAGGCTGTCAGAATTCACTTTCGTTTCCCTTGACCCGAGCCATTTCCATGCAATTGAAGACTGCCGTGCTGTTCGCCACCCCTTGCGATGACGAGGAAGACAACATGGCGACCCTGTGCTGCCACAGCGACAAGGGGCAGATGTTCCTGCTCACCCGCTACCCGGATGAGGACACCGTGGACCTGACCCTGGATGACGAGCCGTCGACGCTGGATGGGTTGAAGGTGACCTTGAGTGCCGAGCGCTTGCTGATCGAAGTGGCGGCTGGAGATCGGGATGCGTTGAAGGGGGATGAGGTGCTGGAGATTGTGTTGACTTCGGCGGGGACTGATCTGGAAGAAGTGGCGTTGACCTTGCGTAACATTCTGGAAGGTACTGGCACCTTCGTCAGCGAACTCTGAGTGCATTCAGTACCGGCCCCATCGCCCCAGTGGGAGCGGCTTCAGCCGCGAAGAGGCCAGCACAGACAACCCCAGGCATTGCCAGCGCAAAGAACCGATAGGCACCTCAACTCACCGGGTTATCGTGCATCACCCGGCCGCCTTCCGAGGGCCGGTCGAGGTAAAACACATCCAGCGCACTGTTATTGAGGTTTTTCACGGCATTCCAGTGCGCGGACGTGTGAACGTATTTCGCCTGCAGCAGCCCGTGTTCCTCTTCGGTCAATAGCAGCTGCTGCTGATGCCCCAAGGCAAAGTCGTGCAGTTTGCGGCTGATGCCCTGCAGTTCTTCCGGCACCCAATGAGCCTCGACATCGCCTAGCTGGGCAAAGGGCACCCCGCCGCGCAGCGCCAGTTCACGCATCACGCTGAGATAGACACGCGACAGGTGACCGTTCACTTCACGCTCTCGATACAGTGCGACGAAAACCTGCTTGTCCGGCTCATCACGCCTGGCTCTGCTACCTGCTTTCGATGCTTCCCAACTGATCAGCCGAGGCCGCGGTTGCGCCACGTCGGCAAATGCCGTCTCCAACAGTGCGCAGGCATGGACGTAGGCACGGCTTCGCTTGAGCGGGGTGGTCCGGGCCTCCCAGCTGGAATACGGTTTGCACAGCAGTACCTGCTCACGCATCAGTGCCCGGTAGCCGCCGCCGATATTAGAGTGAACGCCCGGCACGATGATGTCGTTGTCGCTACGCACCAGAGGGAAGTTGCGGCGTCGCTCCTGCCCCGCCACCAGCTGTACCGTCTGCCGGGCGACTCCTGGGCGCAATCCGAAACGCAAGCCGTGATAATGGTTGTTGGCAGGGTCGAAGTCCCCCCGCAGGGGAGCCACGAATGCGGCGACCGTGTCGAACAGCCCGATGAAGTTGATCACCCTGTCGCCGCGCAAACCCTGCGGCAAGCCTGGCGCTGCTTCCATCAGACGGTTGGCCAGGTCCCTGGCCGCCGCCGCGCCACGACTGAAGCCAAAGAGGTCAAATTCGACGTCGCTGGGCCGGTACCTGCGCAGTTGCTGGTCGACCATGACCAACGCCTCTTTCACCCTAGCTTCCACCCCCGTCTCTCCGCGCCCTGTCAGCTGGGCGTACAGCGAGTCCGGTGCACCTTCGCGGGTCCCGACACCCTGCACGTAGACTTTGAGAAAAACCTGCCCATCCACGCTCCCTGTGGGGTAGAGCGCATGCAAGAGGGCAATGTTGCTTGGCGCATTGGCATAACTGCCTGCTCTGCGCGCAGGGCCAGGGCCTGTATCACGCCCGGCGTTGGCCTGGTTGTTGCCGGTACCGTCAAAAAACACGCCCACCCGCACGCGCTGGCGCTTGGTCATGGTCACGCTCCTTCAGCTATCGAAGGCCCCCATGAAGCGACAGAACACAACGGCAAAAAACCGGGAAACGCCTCAACCCCAAAAGCGCGCAGATTTCGACGCGGCACTGCGGATAGATTAAAGTATCCCCCCCTGCCAGGTCCGTCGCGCTTTGCGCTCGCCCTGGCGCTATTCCAGGAACCGCCGCCGATGGAACACCGTGAAGCGCTGATCGCGCTGCGCACCTTTCTTTCCTCCCAGATCCTAGGCCAGGAGAAACTGGTCGAGCGGCTGTTGATCGTGCTGTTGGCCGACGGCCACATGCTGGTCGAAGGTGCCCCGGGCCTGGCCAAGACCAAGGCCATCAAAGAGCTGGCCGAGGGGGTCGAAGCGCAGTTCCATCGCATTCAGTTCACCCCTGACCTGCTGCCGGCCGACATCACCGGTACCGAAATCTACCGCCCGGAAACCGGCAGTTTCGTGTTCCAGCAAGGGCCGATCTTCCACAACCTGGTGCTGGCCGACGAAATCAACCGGGCGCCTGCCAAGGTGCAGTCGGCGTTGCTCGAAGCCATGGCCGAGCGCCAGGTCAGTGTCGGGCGCAGCACCTACGACCTGTCGCCGCTGTTCCTGGTCATGGCCACGCAGAACCCGATCGAGCAGGAAGGCACCTATCCGCTGCCCGAAGCCCAGCTCGACCGTTTCCTGATGCACGTGAAAATCGGCTTCCCCGATGCCGCCGTGGAGCGGCGCATTCTCGCCCAGGCCCGTGGCGAAGCCCTGGGTGGCGAGGTCAAGCCCGAACGGCGGGTCAGCCAGCAGGCGATCTTTGCCGCTCGCAAGGAAATCCTCGGCCTGTACATGGCCGATGCGGTGGAGGAGTACCTGGTCCAGCTGGTCATGGCCACTCGCACTCCGGCCAAGTTCGATACCGAACTGGCCGACTGGATCGCCTACGGCGCCAGCCCGCGTGGCTCCATCGCCCTCGACCGCTGCGCACGGGCCCACGCCTGGCTGGCCGGGCGCGACTTCGTAAGCCCAGAGGACATCCAGGCGGTGCTGTTCGACGTGCTGCGCCACCGCATCATTCTGTCTTTCGAGGCCGAGGCGGCGGGGGTCGACCAGGACCGCGTGGTTCAGCGCATCCTCGACGTCGTCGCCGTTGCCTGACCCCATGCCCACTGCGCAGCAGGCCGAGTCCGGCATCCGTATCGGCCTTGCCGAACTGATCGACATGCGTCACCGCGTACGCGAGATCCAGCTGTTCTCACGGCCAGGCCAGCGCAGCCCATTGGTCGGCCTGCACCATTCGAAGCTGCGTGGTCGCGGGGTCGACTTCGACCAGGTGCGCGTCTACCAGGCCGGTGATGACGTGCGCAACATCGACTGGCGCGTCACCGCACGCACCCAGGAGCCGCACACCAAGCTGTTTCATGAAGAGCGCGAACGGCCGATCTTCATCCTCGTCGAACAAAGCCAACGGCTGTTCTTCGGCTCGGGGCTGATGTTCAAGTCGGTGCTGGCGGCCCAGGCCGCAGCGCTGTTCGGCTGGGCCGCGCTGGGCCACAACGACCGCATCGGCGGGCTGGTGTTCGGTGACAACGAGCACCACGAAATCAAGCCGCGTCGCAGCAAGCAGAGCCTGCTGCAACTGCTCAACCGTCTGGCCAAGGTCAACCAGGCGCTGCACACCGAAGCCGTGCCCCAGGTCGACAGCCTTGGCCTGGCCTTGCGTCGCGCGCGCGAAGTGCTGCGCCCCGGCAGCCTGGCTATCGTCATTTGCGACGAACGCTCGCTCAGCCCCCAGGTGGAACAGCACCTGGCGATGCTTTCACGCCATTGCGACCTGCTGCTGCTGCCCGTCTCCGATCCGCTCGACCATGCCCTGCCCGCCGCCGGCCTGCTGCGCTTCGCCCAGCACGGCGCACAATTGCAACTCGACACCCTGGACGCCAACCTGCGCCAGGCTTACCGTCAACAGGCCGAAGCACGCATCGAACGCTGGGAGCTGATGGCGCAGAAGTTGCGTGTACTGCTCATGCCACTGAGCACCCAAAGCGAAATGATCGAACAGCTGCGCGAATACCTGAACGCCCAGCGCCCTCGGAGCGGGACATGAAGCGCCGCAACCTATGAACCCACTGGACCAGTTGCAACCGCTGATCGCTCCGTCGGCGATCGGCCTGTGGCCACCCGCGCCTGGCTGGTGGCTGCTGCTCGCCTTGCTGCCGCTGCTGGCCTGGGGCCTGTGGCGGATGCGCCGCTGGCGCCCCGGCAAGCGCCGGGTGGTGCGTGCCGAGCAACCGCTCGACCCGGTGCGCGTGGAAGCCCTGGCCGAACTGGCCCGCCTGCCGCGTCCCTACGACGGCGCGCCGGCCGGTGCCTGGCTGCAGCAGATCAACGCGTTGCTCAAACGCCTGTGCCGCAATCATTACCCAGGGGCCAACAGCCATACCCTCAACGGCCGCCAGTGGCTGGCGTTTCTCGACAACCGCTGCCCCGCCGCCGGCCTGACGCGCTGGATGGTACTGGTCGAAGGCGCCTACAAGCCTGAGTGCAAGCTGGACGACAAAGCCATCGTCGGGCTCAGCCAGGCCGTCGAAACCTGGATTCGCAAACATGTTTGAACTGGCCTGGCCGTGGATTTTCCTGCTGCTGCCGCTGCCCTGGCTGGCGCGCCTGGTGCTGCCAGCCGCCGACAGCGGCGAGCCGGTGCTCAAGGTGGGCTTCCTCAACGAGTTGGAAAGCCTGGCCGGCCGGCGCGCGCGCCTGAACCTGCCAACCTGGCGCCAACAAGCGCCCTTCGTACTCATCTGGCTGTCGCTGCTGTTCGCCGCCGCGCGCCCGCAATGGCTCGGCGACCCGCTGCCGGTGGCCGCCAGTGGCCGCGATCTGCTGGTGGCAGTGGATGTGTCCGGCTCGATGGACTTCCCCGACATGCAGTGGAAAGACGATGAAGTCAGCCGCCTCGACCTGGTCAAGGCGCTGCTCGGTGATTTCCTGCAAGATCGCAAGGGCGACCGTGTCGGCCTGATCCTGTTCGGCAGCCAGGCTTTTCTGCAGGCGCCACTGACCTTCGACCGGCGCACTGTACGTACCTTCCTGGACGAGGCGCAGATCGGCATCGCTGGCAAGAATACCGCCATCGGCGACGCCATCGGCCTGGCAGTCAAGCGCCTGCGCCAGCGCCCGGCACAAAGCCGAGTGCTGGTGCTGATCACCGACGGCGCCAACAACGGCGGGCAGATCCACCCGCTGACCGCCGCCCGCCTGGCCGCCCAGGAGGGCGTGCGCATCTACACCATCGGCATCGGCGCCAATCCCGAGGCCAGTGGCACACCCGGCCTGCTTGGCCTCAATCCGAGCCTGGACCTCGATGAAGCGTCGCTCAAGGAAATCGCCGAGCTGACCCAGGGCGCCTATTTCCGCGCCCACGACGGCGCCGAACTGGATGCCATCGGCGACACCCTCGACCAACTCGAACCCGTCGCCCAGCAGCCGACCCAGGCACGCACGGCCAAGGCGCTGTACGCTTGGCCCCTGGCCCTGGCCTTGCTGCTCAGCGTGCTGCTGGTAGTGGCAGTGCAATGGCCAGACAACCTGCTGCAACGGGCGCTGCGCAAACCGCGCTTCCTGCAACCTCACCCGGAATGGCGTGAGCGGCTGAAACGGCTGCGCCTGAGGAAGCGCCGATGATCGATCTCTGGCCGCAATGGTTGCGCCCCCTCTGGCTGCTCGTGGTGCCGCTGCTCGCCTGGCTGCTGTTCAAGCTGTGGCACCGGCGCAAGCGCGCCGGGCGCTGGCAGATGATCCTGCCGCAGGCGTTCCACCCGGTGCTGCTCGGTGGCGGCAGCGGCAGCAACAGCAAGCTGCCGTGGATCGCCCTTGGCCTCGCCTGGCTGCTGATCGTGCTGGCCCTGCTCGGGCCAAGCTGGCAGCGCCTGGAAGAAACGCGTCAGCGTCCGGCCGATCCGCTGATCATCCTGCTCGAATTGACCCCGCAGATGCTCGCCGAGGACACTTCGCCCAACCGCCTGCAACAGGCCCGACGCAAAATTCTCGACCTGCTCGAACACCGCCGCGACAGCCAGACCGCGTTGATCGTCTACGCAGGCTCGGCCCACACCCTGGTGCCGCTGTCAGATGACCTGGGTACCACGCGCAACCTGCTCGAGGCGGTCGACCCGTCGATCATGCCGCAACCCGGCCAACGCGCCGACCTGGCCGTGCAAAAAGGCCTGGCCCTGCTGGCACAGAGCGGCCTGGGCCAGGGCCGACTGCTGCTGGTCGGCTCGGCGCTGAGCGCGCCCGAGCGCCAGGGCATCGTCCAGGCCCTTGGGCGCCAAGGTCCGAGCCTGCTGATGCTGGGCATCGGTACCCGCGACGGCGCGCCGGTGCGTCAGGCCAACGGCGAGTTTCTCAAGGACGACCAGGGCGGCATCCTGGTGCCACGCCTGGACAGCCCCGGCCTCAAGGCCTTCATCAACGGCACCGGCGGGCGCTACCGCCACGCCCGCATCGACGACCTCGACCTGCGTGGCCTCGGCCTGTTCGACACGCCGCGCAGCCTGCGCAGCGATGGCCAGAACGTGCAGCTCGACAGCTGGGCCGACCAGGGCTATTGGTTGCTGATTCCGCTGTTGCTGCTGGCTGCCTGCGCAGGTCGACGCGGCTGGTTGTTCTGCCTGCCGCTGCTGCTGGCGGTACCGCAGCCGAGCCAGGCGTTCGAGTTCAACGACCTGTGGTTGCGTCCCGACCAACAGGGCCAGCGGCTGCTCGAACGCAACCAACCGGCGCAGGCCGCCCGGTATTTCCAAGACCCACAATGGCGAGGCATGGCGCTCTATCAGGCGGGCGACTACGCCGCCGCAGCCAAGGCATTCGCCCAGGGCAACAGCGCCGAAGCCCACTACAATCGAGGCAACGCCCTCGCCCGCAGTGGTGAACTGGAAGCTGCCCTGGATGCCTATGAGCAAGCCCTGGAGCGCCAGCCTGACCTCAAGCCTGCGCTGGACAACCAGGCGCTGATCCAGCAGCTGTTGCGCCAACGCGAGGCGCAGGCCGAGGAACAACCGGCAAAAGGCGATGCCCAAGGCACGCCAGGCAGCGAGACCGAGGGCAACAGCAGCTCCGCCAATAGCCCGGCGCAGGGCACACCTGGCAGCGATGAACAAGCCAACGCGAAACAACCCGGCGATGACAGCGGCAACAGCCAGGCCACACCTGGCACCCAGGGCGCAGGCGACGACGACATCACCCAGCCGCCCCAGCGGCCGGTGTCGACCAGCCTCGATGCCGAGCAACGCCAGGCCCTTGAACAATGGCTGCGGGAGATCCCCGACAATCCGGCGGAACTGCTGCGGCGCAAATTCTGGTATGAACAGCAATTGCATCAGGAATCTCAACGATGAGTCGCCTCGGCGTCTTTCTCCTTGGTCTTGCATGGGCACTGCTTGCCCAGGCCGAACCGACCCTGCAGGCCAGTGTCGACCGCACCCGCCTGGAAGCCGGTGAAACCCTGGAGCTGACCCTCGAAAGCCAGGACGTGACCCAGTTCGGCAAGCCCGACCTGCGCGCGCTCGACGGCGACTTCGAAGTACGCGGCACGCGCCAGCTGAACAGCCTGCACACGCTCGACGGTGAGACCCGCGCCAGCACCCGCTGGATCATCACCCTGCTGCCCCGGCGCAGCGGCAGCCTGCGTATCCCTGAGCTGCAACTGGGCCAGTCGCGCAGCCAAGCCATCGACTTGCAGGTACAGCAGGCCGACAGCAACCGCCCGGACAGCGCCTTCCAAGTGTTCGTAGAAGCCACCCTGGACAGCAACGAAGTGTACGTCCAGGCCCAGGCCGTGCTGACCCTGCGCATCTACCACTCGGTGTCGCTGTATGACGACAGCAGCCTCAGCCCATTGCAGCTGGAGAACGCCAAGGTCGAGCCGCTGGGCGAATCGCGCACCTATGAAAAGGAAATCAACGGCGTACGCCACGGGGTGATCGAAACCCGCTATGCGCTCTACCCGCTGCAGAGCGGCGAGCTGAATATTCCACCCCTGACGTTCACCGCAACTGCCGCCGCCGATGCCGAGCAAGTCGCCGGCACCGCGCCAGGGCGCCAAGTACAAGTCAGCTCGCTGCCACTGCGCCTGACCGTACGCCCGATCCCCGCCGCCTGGCCCGCAAATGCGCCCTGGCTGCCCGCCCGCAGCCTGAACCTTGAAGAACACTGGAACCCCGACCCCGGCAGCCAGCAGACGCAGATCGGCGACTCGTTGACCCGCAGCATCACCCTGCGCGCCGAAGGGTTGTCCAGCACCCAGCTGCCGCCACTGCCGGCCACCGAAATCGTCGGCCTGCGCCGCTACCCGGACCAGCCACTGCTGCGCAACGAAATCAACGAACGCGGCATGACCGCCAACCGCGAGGAACGCGAAGCGCTGGTGCCGACCCACAGCGGCGACTTGGCGCTACCGGCGTTGGAGGTTACCTGGTGGAACACCCGTGAGGACCATCTGGAGCATTCCAGCCTGCCGGCACGTACCCTGAACGTGCAGGACAACCCGGCCTTGAGCGCCGAAACCCCGGTAGGCGATGCCAGCAGTGCCAGCCGGCTGCTCTGGCCCTGGCAGGTCGCCACCCTGGTGTTCGCCCTGACCACGTTGCTCGGCTTCACCCTGTGGTGGCGCGCTCGCTCGCAACCGGCCGTGCTGCGCGCCGCGCAGACTGGCCCCAGCCCACGCACCCTGCTGGACGATCTCAAGCGCGCCTGCCAGGCCAACGACCCGCAGGCCACGCGCCAGGCGCTCGATGCCTGGGCACGTCAGCAGCCGGAGACCCTGGCCGAGATGGCGGCGCGGTTCGTGCCGCTGTCGGATGCGCTGGATGGGTTGAATGGGGCGCTTTACAGCGAGAGTGGCCAGTACTGGCAGGGCGAGGATCTGTGGCGGGCGATCGGGACGATTCCACCGGCGGAGCAGGTGCTATTGCCTACAGGTGAAGCGGGAAGTTTGCCGCCACTTTATCCGAAGTGAGGGGGCACCCTAACCTGTAGGAGCGGCTTCAGCCGCGAACACCGGCGAAGCCGGTGCCCTCCACCGCGTGGCTTGCCTCGCGGCTAAAGCCGCTCCTACCGGACGAATTAAATGAACCGGTGCCCCTGGAACGGATTCCAGCCCTGCTCCCCTTTGGTCTGCTTCAGGTAATAGGCATAGTTGGTCAACATGCCATAGAGCACCGCAAAGCCCACGCTGATCCCTTGATCCAGCGCCCGAGGCACCGCATTACCGGTTGCCGCCTCATAAACCCCTTCAAGCAGGCCAATACCGATGATAATGGCCAGCATCACCAGGTTCTTCTTCCACATCCCCAGCACGAACCAGTAGATCGGGCCAAAGAAGAACCCGAGGAAATTGTTGTTGATCAGCATCTTCTTGCGAAACGGCAAGGCACGGAAAGCAGCCTTGTAGCTCGCTTCGCGAGGGCCGCCGTGCTGATCGAAGAAGGCGAAACGCTCCTGCCATTTTGGCTTGAGGTTGCTAGGGGTGGATTGGCTTTGCGGGATACCTTCCATGGGGAAACTCCTGAGATTGTCTTCCGTGAACGTCAATTGGCCATGATTCGTAGCCGGATGGAAGCGTAAATCAGTACATGATCTCCCGCAACTGCCGCCTCGCCCAGGCTTGAGTTACCATACCCGGCTCCGCGAAGCCCATCATTCACACCAAGCCCCGGCTTGCCGATTCGATACCAACAGGTCATCCATGCGTCTGTTTCACACCTCCGACTGGCACCTGGGCCAAAGCCTGCACGGCCAGGAACGCGACTTCGAACACGCCTGCTTCCTCGACTGGCTGCTCGGCCAGCTGCACCTGCGCCAGCCCGACGCGTTGCTGATCGCCGGCGATATCTTCGACACCGTCAACCCGCCGGTCAAAGCTCAGGAGCGGCTCTACGACTTCATCGTCAGGGCCCACGAGCAGCAGCCGAAGCTGGATATCGTAATGATCGCCGGCAACCACGACTCCGGCTCGCGGATCGAGCTGCCTGCCGCGCTCATGCGCCGCCTGCGCACCCATGCGCTGGGGCGCGTGCACTGGCTCGACGAAGGCCAGCTGGATGCCGAGCGCCTGCTGATCCCGCTGACCAACGGCCGCGGCAAGGTCGCTGCCTGGTGCCTGGCCCTGCCCTTCCTGCGCCCGGCCGAGGTCACCGGCCCGCAGTTGGGTGACGACTACCTGCAGGGCATCACCCAGGTGCACCAGCAACTGATCGCCGCCGCCCAGCAAAAACGCAAGAAGGACCAGGCGCTGGTCGCCATCAGCCACGCGCACATGGCCGGCGGCGCGGTGTCCGAGGATTCCGAGCGCAGCCTGATCATCGGCAACGCCGAGGCCCTGCCGGCCAAGCTGTTCGACAAGGCCATCAGCTACGTGGCCCTGGGCCATCTGCACAAGCCACAGAAGGTCAACCGCGAATCGCGCATCCGCTACAGCGGCTCGCCGATCCCGCTGTCGTTCGCTGAGATCAACTACCCGCACCAGGTGCTGGAAGTCGAGCTGGACGGCGCCGAGCTGGTCAGCGTCGAAGCGCGCCCGGTGCCGCGTGCGGTGGCCCTGCAACGCGTAGGCCCGGCACCGCTCGGCGAGCTGCTGGAGCAACTCGCCGAACTGCCGGTGATCGACCTGCTCGAAGACCCCAACCGCCAGCCCTGGCTGGAAGTGCGCGTGCTGCTGGACGAGCCGCAACCCGACCTGCGCCAGCAGATAGAAAGCGCGCTGCAGGGCAAGGCCGTGCGGCTGATCCGCATCAGCGCCGAATATGCAGGGCGCCGCAACGAAGACGACAGCGAACTGGAGTTCGTCGAACTGTCGCAGATGACCCCGCAGGACTTGTTCAGCCGCGCCTGGGAACAGGCCTACGGCAACCCCGTCGACGAGCAGGTGCTGGCCGACTTCGCCCTGCTGCTGCAGGACGTTCAGCTGGAGGAGGAACAGCCATGAAGATTCTCGCCATTCGCCTGAAGAACCTGGCATCCCTCGCCGGCCCGATAGACATCGATTTCACCGCCGAACCCCTGGCCAGCGCCGGCCTGTTCGCCATCACCGGGCCGACCGGTGCCGGCAAGAGCACCCTGCTCGACGCCCTGTGCCTGGCGCTGTTCGGCACCGTGCCTCGGCTCAACGACATCGGCCGCGAAGCCAAGGTGCCGGACGCCGACGGCGACATACCCACCTCCGACCCGCGCAACCTGCTGCGCCGTGGCACCGGCAGCGGCTTCGCCGAGGTCGATTTCGTCGGCATCGACGGCCACCGCTACCGCGCACGCTGGGAGGCCAACCGCGCCCGCGACAAGGCCAACGGCAAGCTGCAGCTCAGCCGCCAGAGCCTCTACGACCTCGACAGCGAGCAAGTGCTGGGCAGCGGCAAGAATGAATACAAGCAGCTGATCGAAGCCCGCCTGGGCCTGAATTTCGATCAGTTCACCCGCGCGGTGATGCTGGCGCAGAGCGAGTTCGGTGCTTTCCTCAAAGCCGATGACAAAGAACGCAGCGAGCTTCTGGAAAAGCTCACCAATACCGCCATCTACACCCGCCTCGGCCAGCGCGCCTTCAGCAAGGCGCGGGAAACCGGCGAAACGCACAACGCCCTGAAAGAGCGCGCCAGCCACCTGCTGCCGATGGTCGCCGAGGCCCGCGCCGAACTCGACCAGCAGCTGGAACAGGCCCAGCAGCAGTTCAAGGCCGACCAAGCGCGCCAGCGCCAACTGGAGCAGCAGCGCACCTGGCTCAACGAACAGCGCCAGCTCCAGGCTCAGTACAGCGAAGCCAGCGCGGCCCTGCAGGCTGCCGAGCAAGGCTGGCAAGCGCTGGCCGAGCAACGCCTCGACCTGCAGCGCCTTGACCGCCTGGCCCCCCAGCGGCACCAGTTCCACCGCCAGCAAGTACTGACTGCGCAACTGACGCCACTGGCAGCGCAAATCGCCGAGCAACAACACCAGCACGCCGAGCTGAATGCCCGCTCCAGCGAACTGGAACACGCGCTGGTAGCAGCACGCCAGGCGCTTGCAGACAGCCAGGCCCGGCACAGCGAAAACGCCCCTCGCCTGCGTCAGGCTTTTGCCGGGCAAGACAGCCTGACACGTCTCGAAACAGAGCTGACCGCTCAGCGCTCGACCAGCCAGCAGGCCGACGAGCAGGTTGTCCAAGGCCAGCAGCAACTTCAGCAGCTGGAAGAAAACCAGCAGCGCAGCCTGCACCAGTTGGCGCAGATCGATGACGCCTTGGCTGGCAGCCAACACCTGGCCGGGCTGGCCAACGCCTGGCAGGCCTACCTGCCGCAGCTAAAGCAAGTGATGCTGATCGGTGGGCGTTTGAGCAAGGGCCGCGACGAGCTACCAGGCCTGCAGGCACAGGCCAGCCAGGCCAATGCGCAGTTGCAGGCCCAGCGCGACCATTACGAACTGCTGTTCCGCGAAGCCAAGGCCGAACCCCAGGCCCTGGCCGAACAGATCGACCTGCTCGGCGGCATGCTTCAGGACAATCGCAAACAGCAGCGTGCCGTCGAAGAACTGTCGCGCCTGCACGGCCGCGAGCTGGAACTGCGCCAGCAACTCGAAGCGCTCCGCGAGCGCCAGCAGCAGGCCATGCAGCAACGTCAGCAACTGATCGGCGAAGGCACTGCGGCAAAAGCGGAGCTGGAAGCCGCCGAGCAGGCGCTGACCCTCACCCGCCAGTTGCTGGAACGCCAGCGCATGGCGCGCAACACCAGCGTCGAAGAGCTGCGCGGCCAATTGCGCGATGGCGAACCCTGCCCGGTCTGCGGCAGCCCCGAACACCCGTTCCACCAGCCTGAAGCATTGCTGCAAAGCCTAGGCCGGCATGACCAGGCCGAAGAGGACGCGGCGCAGCAGCAGGTCGAAACCCTTAACGGCAAACTGGTGGAACTGCGCACCCAGCTCGGTGTGGTCAATGCCCAGCTCAAGGAGTACCAGCAGCAACAGGTTCAGCTGGGCGAACAGTTGCAGCCCCTGGTGGCACAGGTACAGGCGCACAGCCTGTGGCCAGCGCTCGCACCCCAGGATGACAAAGCGCGCACGGCGTGGCTGGCCAACCAGCTGCAGCGCCTGGACGATGAAATCGGCAAGGACGAGAAACGCCAGGGTGCCCTGCTCGCCCTGCAAAAAGATGCCGCCCGCCTCAACCAGCAATTGCAGGCAGCGCAACAAGAGCAGCAACAGGCCCAGCGCCATCTGGACCAGCAGCACCAGGCGCTCGCCAGCGACGAGCAGCAACTTCAGCAAGGGCTGACCGACCTGGCCAGCGTGCTGCCGGACGATGTACTCAAGGCCTTGAGCGACGACCCGGCCAACGCCTTCCTCGGCCTCGATCAGCAGATCGCCCAGCGCCTGCAACAGCTGGAACAGCGCAAGGATGAGCAGGAAGAACAGCAGGCGCGTCAGGTGCAGCTGGACAAGCTACGCGATCAGCAGCAAATACGCCTGCAGGCTCAACGACAATCGCAGCAGCTGCTCGCCGGCCTGGAGCAGCAGCGCCAGCAGGCTCAGGCGGCGCTCACCGAACTGCTGGGTGAGCACGCCAGCGCGCAATCCTGGCAACAGCATCTGGACGCTCAGCTGGACCAGGCTCGCGCACATGATGCCGACACCGCTCAAGGCCTGCAGGAGCTGCGTACCCAAGGCGTGCAACTGGCCGCCGAACTCAAGGCCAACACCCAGCGCCAGCAAGCGCTGGAACACGAATGCCAGCAATTGCAGGGCGAGATCGCCCAGTGGCGCAGCGAACATCCCGAGCTGGACGACAGCGGCCTCGATCGCCTGCTGGCCATCGACGATACCCAGTTGAGCGAACTTCGCCAGCACCTGCAAATGGCAGAAAAAGCCATCGAGCAATGCCGCGTGCTGCTCAAGGAGCGCGAACAGCGCCTGCAGCAACATGCCGCCCAGGCTCACGGCGAGATGCCCGCCGAGGACCTGGAGCAAATTCTGGCCGAGCTTGCACAGCAACTGAACGTTCAGGAACAGCACTGTGCCGAGCTGCGCGCGCAACAAGCCGATGACCAGCGCCGCCAGCACGCGCATCAAGCGCTGGCCGCCGAGATCGAACAGGCCTACCAGCAGTGGCAGCGTTGGGCCCGCCTGAATGCCTTGATCGGTTCGGCCTCTGGCGATGTGTTCCGCAAGATCGCCCAGGGCTACAACCTCGACCTGCTGCTGCACCACGCCAACGCCCAGTTGCGCCAACTGGCGCGGCGCTACCGCCTGAAACGCGGCGGCAGTGCGCTGGGCCTGCTGGTGCTGGACACCGAGATGGGCGACGAACTGCGCTCGGTGCACTCGTTGTCTGGCGGTGAAACCTTCCTGGTTTCACTGGCACTGGCCCTGGGCCTGGCTTCGATGGCTTCCAGTACCCTGCGCATCGAGTCGCTGTTCATCGACGAAGGCTTCGGCAGCCTCGACCCCGAGTCGCTGCAACTGGCCATGGACGCGCTCGACGGCCTGCAGGCACAGGGCCGCAAGGTGGCGGTGATTTCCCACGTGCAGGAAATGCACGAGCGCATCCCGGTGCAGATCCAGGTACGGCGCCAGGGCAATGGTTTGAGTGATGTGGAGGTATGCGGGTGATCCTCTACTCGTTCCGCCGCTGCCCCTGGGCCATGCGCGCGCGCCTGGCCCTGCGCTATGCCGGGTGCGAGGTCGAGATCGTCGAGGTGGCGATGAAGCACAAGCCGGCCGAGCTGCTGGCGCTGTCGCCCAAGGGCACGGTGCCGGTGCTGGATACCGGTGAGGGAGTGCTGGAAGAGAGTCTGGACATCATGCGCTGGGCACTTGAGCGCAACGACCCGCAAGATTGGCGGCTGCAGGCTGACCCCGCAGCTGCGCAACTGGCTGACAGCCTGATTGCCCGCAACGACAGCGAGTTCAAGGCGCAGGTGAACCTGTACAAATATGCCGAGCGCTACCCCGAGCATTCACGGGAGCACTATCGCCAGCACGCTGAAACCTGGCTGACTGAGCTTGAACGGTTGCTCGAGGATCGCCCATATCTGTTGGCTGGCCACCCGAGCCTGGCCGACGCCGCGCTGTTACCCCTGATGCGCCAGTTTGCCGGGGTCGAACCGCAGTGGTTCGCCGAGGCGGCTTATCCGCGTGTGCGGAGCTGGCTGGAGGGGTGGCTGGGGTCGGAACTGTTCAAATCAGTGATGGCAAAGTAGCTATCAGCTTCGGAGCGGAACCTGTGGGAGCGGGCTTGCCCCGCGAACCAGGGCAAAGCCCTGGCCATACACCGCGGTGTTCTCTTCGCGGGGCAAGCCCGCTCCCACAGGGTCCAGCGCCCACAGAGGGTCAGTGGCTGTGCTTGCCACTCAGTGCCGCATGGAAGTTGGCACTCTGGCGCAGATACTGCTCGGTGTAGCTGTGGGTGGCGGATGCCTTGGCGCTGCTGTCGGCATGGGCATGCGTTGGCAGCACGACCGAAGCGGAAATGGCGGATGCGGCGATGACCGGGAAGAGATTGAAGTTCATCTGGGCTGACCTCGACTGCGCTGGTTTGACGTTGACCCGTCTGGGCCTTGGGTCAAACTTACGCCGCTGAGGTCAGCTACAGAAATTCATTACGCTGGTAGGGACTATCACGCGTATCGATAGTCACTCGATGAATTTCAGGTCCGAAGGCGCATCCTGCGGCAAGGTCTGCACGGTTTCCTCCAGCTTGCCGGTGCGCGGATCGCGGCGCATGACCACGATCTGGTTGCTCTTCTGGTTGGCCACCAGCAGGAAGTTGTCGCTTGGGTCCAGGGCAAACTCACGCGGATGATCGCCCTCCACCGAGCGACGCTGCAGCAACGTCAGCTGACCGTCGTCCTTGCCCACACTGAACACCACGATCTCGTTGGCCGTGCCACGGTTGCTGACATAGAGAAAGCGTCCATCCGCCGACAGGTGCAGGCCGCCTGCGGCCTTGGCAGCGGCATCTTTCAGCTCGGTCAGCGGCAGGCGCTGGCGTTCCTGCAAGGCAGCATCCTTGACATCGAACATGACCACTTCAGCGCTCATTTCCAACGTCAGATAAGCATGCCGCCCCTTTGCGTCGAACAACAAATGACGCGGGCCGCTGCCAGGCGGCAACGTGACCGATGCGGGAATCGCCGGGGTCAGCGGCTTGTCAGGGCTGGCACCGTCGTAGCGATAGATGAACACCTTGTCGGCACCCAGGTCACTGGCATACAAGTGGCTTCCCTCCGGCGACAGCACCAGCGAATGCACATGGGCACCGGCCTGGCGCTCGGGGTTGACGCCGCTGGGCTCATGCCGTGCCTGCTGGACCACATTCTTGAGCTTGCCGTCCTTGGCCACCGGGATCACCACCAGACTGCCGCCCGGATTTGGGGCGACGGCGTAGTTGGCGACGAACAGGTAGCGCTGGTCGCGGCTGAGGCTGGCATGGGTCGGCTCGTCGCCACGGGTCGCCACCTGGTTGAGCGGCTTGATCTCGCCTTTGCTGCTCACGCTGAAACTGCTGGCATGGCCCTGCGGCGTTTCGTTGACCACGAACAGTTGCCGCTGATCGGCCGAGAGCACCAGCCACGAAGGACTGACGCTCTTGACCACCTGCTGAGGTTTGGGGTCGATATGGCCAGTTTTGCTGTCGAACGCGTAGCGGTAGATACCTTGGCTGCCGCCATCGGTATAACTGCCCACCAGCAGCGTGGCGGCCTGGGTAGTGAAGGCAAGGCTCATGAGGCTAGCGGTCAGCAGGCTCGTCCAGTTGCGGTTCATCGTCGTCCTCATCCGGGGCGCGAAAGGCACTCATACAGACTAGACGATGCTCGCCGTTGGCATCGTTCAGTTGCCATTCATCACCTGCAACGATGGCGGCGGCGACCTGCTCGGCGGTGAAGGTCCAGCGCCGCAGTTGACGGCCGTCCATGCACTCGACCGTGAGGCCGGTTTCGTCGGAGGTGAAATCGAAGGCGTGCAGGCCGTCGATCAGCAGCATGTCGCAGGATGCGAGGGCGGTGGCGAGGGGGGACATGGGAATACCGATGACAAAAGAGCCGGCAGTATAACCCGAGGGCCACAGGGTGGCCCTCGGGATACATCAATGGGCGAAAATCGAACCGCCCTCCTTGCCCACCATCTTCTCGGGCTTGATCAGGAACCTGGCCAGCGCCGGCAGCAGCCACAGTGCCCCGAACATGTTCCACAGCAGCATGAAGGTCAGCATCAGGCCCATGTCGGCCTGGAACTTGATGGCCGAGAAGATCCAGGTGCACACGCCGATGGCCAGGCACAGGCCGGTGAACAGCACCGCCTTGCCGGTCGAGCGCAGGGTCTGGTAGTACGCCTCCTGCAGCGGCAGGCCGGCCCGCAGGAAGCTTTCCAGGCGGCTGTAGATGTAGATGCCGTAGTCCACGCCGATGCCCACGCCCAGCGCCACCACCGGCAAGGTGGCGACCTTGACGCCAATCCCCATGAACGCCATCAGCGCATTGCCCAGCACCGAGGTCAGCACCAGCGGCAGGACGATGCACAGGGTCGCGGCAAACGAGCGGAAGGTGATCATGCACATCACCGCCACGCAGAGGTACACTAGCACCAGGATGGTCAGCTCGGCCGACTTGATCACCTCGTTGGTGGCCGCTTCGATGCCGGCATTGCCTGCCGCCAGGAGGAACTGCAGGCCGTCTTTGTTGTGGCTGTCGGCAAAGGCCTTGGCGGCAGCGGTGACGCGCTCCAGGGTTTCCGCCTTGTGGTCGTTGAGGAACACCAGCACCGGCGCCAGCGAGCAGTCGCCGTTGTACAGGCCGTCGGCGCGGGCGATGGAGTTGTTGAGGATGTCCGGGTTGCGCGACAGGGTCTCCCATTTCAGGCTGCCCTCGTTCATGCCCTTGATCACCTGCTTGGACACGGTGACCAGCGAGATCGCCGACTGCACGCCGGGGGTGTTCTGCATGGTCCACATCAGCTCGTCGATCGGCGCCATGGTCGAGTGGATCGAGCAGCTTTCGGCCGGGGTCTTGACCATGATCACCAGCACGTCCGAGCTGGTCGAGTAGTTGCTGATGATGAAGTTGTTGTCCTGGTTGTAGCGCGAGTCGGGGCGCAGCTCCGGCGCGCCCTGGTCGAGGTCGCCGATCTTCAGGTTCTGGCTGTACCACAGGCCGCCAGCGAAGGCGACCAGGGCCAGGGCAATCGACACCGGCGCCACTTTGGCGCTGGCGAAGTTCGACAGCAGGCGCCAGAACGGGTGCTCGCGGGTCGCATCCTTCTTGCTGCGCTCGATGGCCTTCTTGCTGATGCCGACGTAGGAAATCGCCACCGGCAGCAGGATCAGGTTGGTGAACACGATCACCGCCACACCGATCGAAGCACCGATGGCCAGCTCGCGGATCACGCCGATGTCGATGATCAACAGGGTGATGAAGCCCACCGCGTCGGCGAGGATGGCGATCATCCCCGGCAGGAACAGCTGGCGGAAGGTACGCCGGGCAGCGGTCAGCGCGTTGTCGGCGTCACTCGACTGCAGGGCGATGCCGTTGATTTTCTGCACCCCGTGGGAAATACCGATGGCGAAGATCAGGAACGGCACCAGCATCGAGTACGGGTCCAGACCGAAGCCCACCGCATGCATCAGGCCCAGCTGCCAGACCACCGCCACCAGCGTGGTGATCAGCACGGCGATGGTGCTGCGGATGCACCAGGTGAACCAGTACAGCAGGATCCAGGTGATCACCAGCGCCACACCGAAGAACATCGCCACCATCACCAGGCCGTCGATCAGGTCACCGACTTTCTTGGCGAAGCCGACGATATGCACCTTGACGTTGGGATTCTGCGCCTGGAACTTGTCGCGGATCTTTTCTTCCAGCAAGTGCGAGAACTGCTGGTAATCAAGCTTGACCTGCTTGCCGGGGTCGTTCGGGTCGGGGTAGCTCTCCAGCAGCGGCACATCGACGATGCTGGACTTGAAGTTGTTGCCCACCAGGCGCCCGACCTGGCCGGACTTGAGCACGTTGTCGCGCAGCGTATCGAGGCTGTCTTGCGAGCCGTTGTAGGTATTGGGGATCACCTCGCCACCGGAGAAGCCTTCTTCGGTGACTTCGCTCCAGCGCACGCTGGGGCTCCACAGCGACTTGAGGCCCGCGCGGTCGACACCGGGGATGTAGAACACCTCGTCATGGACCTGGCGCAGGGTCTCCATGTAGTCCTTGTCGAAAATGTCGCCGTTGACCGCTTCCACCGAAATGCGCACGGTGTTGCCGAGGTTGGCCAGGTCGTTGCGGTGCTCCATCATCTGCTCGATGAACGGGTGCTCCAGCGGGATCATCTTCTCGAAGCTGGTCGAGGGACGGATCTGCGTGGCCTGCCAGAACAGGAAAATGCTCACCAGCACACACAGGGCGATGACCACGGGGCGGTTGTTGAAGATCAGGCGTTCCAGCAGCGTGGCCTTGTCCTGGTGGTGCGGGTGCATGGTGATGCTCTCTCGGCTGGTCATGGACGCGCCCCCTCGGCAGCTTTGTCAGCACCCTCGGCGGTGGCCAGGTGTACCCCTCCCTGCCCCACCAGCAGCAGGCCACCATTGGCCAGGCCACTGACACCGGCCAGGGCAATGCGGTCGGCGCGGTTGTAGACGCTGAAGGTCTGCCCGTCGTCGACGCTGCGCAGCACGCTGCCGCCATTGCCGACCAATACCAGGCTGCCATCATCGAGAAGCGTAGCGCTTGCCAGGCCGAATTCGAGGTTGCCGCGGGCGGCCTTGAGTTCGATCGGCTGCCAGCTGTCACCGAAATCGGTGGAGCGGAACAGGTTGCCGCGCAGGCCATAGGCCAACAGCGTTTGTGGCTGGGTGGTGCCGATCACGCCGAACAGCGAGCCCTCGTAGGGGCTTTCGACCTTGGCCCAGGTCTGGCCGTTGTCAGCAGAGCGGAACATGCTGCCCTGCTCGCCGACGATGAACAGGCCGGCGTCCTTGATCACGGCGATGCCGTTGAGGTGCAACTGGTCAGCGTTGTCCAGGCGCTCGGCGACGTCCTGCCAGTGCTGGCCCCCGTCGAGGGTTTCCAGCAAGGCACCGTAAGCGCCCACGACAAAGCCGTGCTGGGCATCGAGGAAGGTGACGTCGAGCAACGGCGCTTCACGGGACAGGTCTTCGAACTGCTTGCTCCAGGTCGCGCCGCCATCGCTGCTGGCGAGGATCTGCGCATCGTGGCCGACGGCCCAGCCGCGCTTGTCGTCGAGGAAGAACACTGCGGTAAGCAGTTGCCGGGTGGGTACCCGGGCTTGCGTCCAGGAATTGCCCTGATCATCGGAGAACAGAATATGGCCACGATCGCCGACCACCACCAAGCGCTTGCCGGCATGGGCGGCATCGATCAGCAGGCTCTGGCTGGCCTTGGCCGATTCGGTGGAGTATTCGTCGGCCGCCGCCGCTTGCGCGGTGTCGGCCCACATCCCCAGTGCCAGCGCCAGCATCGCGCCAGCCGCCAACGGCCAGGCACCACGCCTGGCCTGCGTCATCAACCGCTCCCTCATGACCGTCCCCTGTTTTTTCTTCTTTATGGGTCTGTGCTTGGGGGATCGTATCGGTGGAGGTTGAGGGATTACAACGGGCGGGACGTTATGTTTTGTTAACCGCGCCCCAAAAGCTTCGCGGGGCAAGCCCGCTCCCACAGGTACTGCACAGACCATGGCCTGTGGGCTACCTGTGGGAGCGGGCTTGTCCCGCGAATGGGCCAGTTCAGGCTATCGAGAACTCAAGCCAAGCTCTTGCTCACCACCTCATACACATCACTGGACAGCGCCCCGGAAGCCAGAATCCGCTCCAGCTCCCCCTTCATCAGCACCTGCCGCGCATCGTCATACTTGCGCCAGCGGGTCAGCGGTGCCAGCTGACGCGACGCAATCTGCGGGTTCAGCGCATTCAGCTCGATCACCAGGTCCGCCAGGAAGCGATACCCGGAGCCATCGGCCGCATGGAAGTTGACCAGGTTCTGCCCGGCAAAGGCCCCGATCAGCGCCCGCACCTTGTTCGGGTTCTTCAGGGTGAAGGCTGGGTGCTGCATCAGCGCCTTGACCCGCGCCAGCCCGCCCGGCAGAGCGCTGGCCGCCTGCACGCTGAACCACTGGTCCATGACCAGCGGGTTGTCCTTGAAGTGCTCGGCGAAGGCTTCCAGGGCCTTGGCCCGCTCGGCCTCGAACGGCGAGTTGACCAGCACCGCCAGTGCCGTCAGGCGTTCGGTCATGTTATCGCAGTGCTCGAACTGCTCCAGGGTCGCTTCCAGCACCTGCGGCTTGCCGCTCAGCATCAGGTACGACAGGGCGATGTTCTGCAGGCTGCGGCGGGCGAAATGCTCGGCTGCGGCGACGTAGGCCGTGTTGCGCGAGACCTCGCGGTGCGCCTGGTAGCGTGCCCACAGGCCGTCGAACAGCTGCTCGGCGATCTGCTGGCGGGCGAATTCGCGGGCGGCGTGGATCGCGTCCACATCGGCCACCTGGCTGATTTCGGTCAGGTAGGCCTCGCCTGGCAACGACAGCATCTCGGCCACCATGGCGGCGTCCAGCGACTCGTTGCCCAGCACGGTACCCAGGGCGGTGATCAGGCGCTGATCGAGCTTCAGGGCTTCGCCACGCTGATGCTGGCCAATCAGCTCCTGCAGCACTTGCACCGACAGTTGCTGGCCCGCTTCCCAGCGGTTGAAGCCGTCGCTGTCGTGCTGCATGAGGAACATCAGTTGATCGCGGTCGTACGGGAAGCTCAGCTTCACTGGCGCGCTGAAGCCGCGCAGCAGCGAGGGCAGCGGCTTGGCCTGGATGCCTTCGAAGGTGAAGGTCTGCTCGGCCTCGGTCACCGACAGCACGCGGCTGGTGGCGCCCGCAGCGGCTTCACCGGCCAGGCGCAGCGGCAGGTCGTTGCCCTCGGCATCCAGCAGGCCCAGCTCCACGGGGATCACGAACGGCAGCTTCTCGGCCTTGTCCGGGGTCTGTGGGCAGCTCTGGCGGAAGGTCAGGCCGTAGGTCTGAGCGCCAGCATCATAAGCCTCGCTGACTTCCAGGCGCGGCGTGCCGGCCTGGCTGTACCAGCGTTTGAACTGGGTCAGGTCGGCGCCGTTGGCGTCTTCCATGGCCTTGATGAAATCGTCGGTGGTTACCGCCTGGCCGTCGTGACGCTCGAAGTACAGGTCGCTGCCCTTGCGGAAGCCCTCGGCGCCCAACAAGGTGCGGACCATGCGCACCACCTCGGCGCCCTTCTCGTACACGGTCAGGGTGTAGAAGTTGGAGATCTCGATGAAGCTGTCCGGGCGCACCGGGTGAGCCATGGGGCCGGCGTCCTCGGCGAACTGGTGGGTACGCAGGTAGGCCACGTCCTCGATGCGCTTGACCGTGCGCGAGTTCATGTCGGCGCTGAACTCGGCGTCGCGGAACACCGTGAAGCCTTCCTTGAGCGACAGCTGGAACCAGTCGCGGCAGGTCACGCGGTTGCCCGACCAGTTGTGGAAGTACTCGTGGGCGACCACCCCTTCGACACGCTGGTGGGCCGCGTCGGTGGCGGTTTCGGCGCGGGCCAGCACGCAGCTGGAGTTGAAGATGTTCAGGCCCTTGTTTTCCATGGCGCCCATGTTGAAGTCGTTGACCGCGACGATCATGAAGATGTCCAGGTCGTACTCGCGGCCGTAGACTTCTTCGTCCCAGCGCATGGACTTCTTCAGGCTGACCATGGCGTGGTCGCACTTGTCGAGGTTCTCGGGTTCGACGTAGATGCGCAGCATCACATCGCGGCCGGACTGGCGGGTGAAGGTGTCTTCCACGCACCACAGGTCACCCGCCACCAGGGCGAACAGGTAGGCCGGCTTCATGAACGGATCTTCCCAGGTCGCCCAGTGCCGGCCGTCTTCTGCCGGACCGCTGCCGATCGGGTTGCCGTTGGACAACAGTACCGGGTAGCGATGCTGCTCGGCGATCACCGTGGTGGTGAAGGTGCTCATCACGTCCGGGCGGTCGAGGTAGTAGGTGATCTTGCGGAAGCCCTCGGCCTCGCACTGGGTGCAGAACATCTTGCCGGACTTGTACAGGCCTTCCAGCGCGGTGTTGCTCTCCGGGTGGATCTTCACGCTGGTGTCGAGGATGAAGCGCTCGGCATTGGGGTGGACCGTCAGGCTGTCGGCTTCGAGCTGGTAGTCGCTCGCCTGCAGCTCATGGTCATCCAGCGAGGCGCGCAGCAGCTCCAGCTGCTGGCCATCGAGCACCAGGGGCGGCAGGCCGGCACCGCGTGCCGGATTGCGGCGCATGACCAGTTGCGCATGGACCAGCGTGTGGTCCTCGAACAGCTCGAAGGTCAGGTGCGTCTCGTCGATCAGGTACTCGGGCGCCTGGTAGTCCTTGAGGTAGATCACTTGCGGTTGTTCGGTACGCATGTGCAGGTCCTTTTTACTGGAGCACGGCCAACTGGTAGGCCGTGTACTTGCGAATGTTGATCACGCCGGTGTCGAAGATCAGGTACTGGCCCTTGATGCCCAGCAGCGTGCCTTCCACCACCGGGTCCTTGTCGAGGTTGAAGCTGACGATCTTCTTCGGATACGCCTCGACCGGGTAGTTCATCTGCACCACTTCGGCGTCGGGCAGCGGCTGGATCGCCTGCAGGCCGAAGCGTGCCTGCAGTTCGCGCAGGCCGTCGGCGCAGGCGTCGAAAATCTGTTCGCGAATGGCCACCAGGTCGAGCACTTCGGCGTCGCCCTTGAGCAGCGCGCGCCAGTTGGTGCGGTCCGGCACCTGGCTGCGCAGCACGTCTTCGACCAGCCCGGATTGCTGGCGAGTGGCCACGCGCATGATCGGCAGCGCCTGGCTGGCACCCTGGTCGAGCCAGCGGGTGGGCAGCTGGGTGGCGCGGGTGATGCCGACCTTGATGCCCGACGAGTTGGCCAGGTACACCACGTGGTCGGTCATGCAGAACTGCTCGCCCCAGGAGGGCTCGCGGCAGGTGCCGGCGTCGTAGTGGCAGCGTTCCGGGGCCATGATGCAGATATCGCACTGGGCCAGCTTGGTCATGCACGGGTAGCAGTAACCCTGGCTGAAACTGGTCTTGGTGCGTTTGCCGCAGTGGCTGCAGTGGATCGCACCGAGGTATTCCAGGCGCAGGCGCTGGCCGATCATGGGGTTGACCGGCACCTGCGTGTCATCCAGGCGGAAGCTGTATTGCACCAGCGGTGCTTGCAGGCTTACCGCCATCTTGCTCAAAGAGCCACGAGCGAGTTCGATCAATGTACCGAGTCCGACTTGAACAGAATGTTGGCGATCGGCGCGGACTTCGACGCGCATTCCTGCGGGCCCATGTAGCCGGTGCGCTGGTCTTCGGGCAGGTTTTGAATCTCCCAGGCGATCACCGCCTGCAGCGACAGCTCCTTCTGCTCGGCGGTGAGCTTGCGCCCATCGGACCATTTGCCGATTTCCACGGCCGTCTTCAGGCTTTCGTAGATTTCCGGGGTGATGTTTTCGATCATTTGCGCGAACGTGGACATAGCGTCTCCTAAATCAAGCGGACAGTTTACGCCGGGCCATCATTCCACCCAAGAGGCCCGTCAGGCATCCGATGAGCAGCCCGCCGACGTGGGCGGCGTTGGCGATCTGGCCGAAGCCGAGCTGGCCGACCACACCGGTCAGGCAGATGACCAGCCAGATGAGCATCATTACCAGCACGCCCTTGGGCAGGCTGAAGTGGGGGTTGGGCGCCAGCCACTGGTACAGCCACACGTGGCCGAGCAGGCCGTACAGTACGCCGGACAACCCGCCGAACAGGCTCGGGCCGCTGGTGTAGTGCTGGGCCAGGTTGGACACCAGGCTGAACAGCAGGGTCAGGCCGGCCAGCAGCCACGGGCCCTGGCGCAGTTCGATGCGTTTGCCCAGTTCCCAGTACCACATGCCGTTCATCGCCAGGTGCAGCACGCCGAAGTGCAGCAGCATCGGTGAAACCAGGCGCCACCACTGGCCTTCGGCGAGGCCCTGGGCCAGTGGGGTGAAATGCAGGTATTCGCCCTGGACGCGGTAGTCGAGGAAGGTGAACCAGCTGATGGTGGTGAGGTTGTCGCCCAGGCGGGTTAGGCCGGCGACGATCAGGCAGAGGAAGAGGATGAAGGCGGTGACTTTGCAGGCTTTGGCCTGGTCGGTCAGGGAGGGTTGTGTGGGGCCATTCGCGGATGAATCCGCTCCTACGGGGTCCGTGATGACCTCAAGGTCAGCGTTGCCGTCGGGGTAGCGCTGGTAGAGCTGGAGGACATCGGCGGCCATGGTTTTCGGGGCCCAGAGGACTTGAACCTCGCCCTCCTCGCTGACCCGGTGCGGCACCTGCAGGCGTTGCAGCAGGTGCACGAAGCCGCTGAGGTCGACCGATAGCGGCAGGCGCATCACTTCGACGATATTCATTGATTGGCCTGCGGTCGGTCGACGTCGACCCAGACGAACTTGTGCGGGTCGATCTGGGTTTCATCATCAAGACGATAAGCCGCCAGCTTGCCGTACAGCACTGCGCTGTAGTCCAGGCAGGCCAGGTTGCTGCGGATCGGCGTCGGGCGGCCGCTGCGCCAGTAATGGCCGACGAACAGCAGTGGCTCCTCTTCGGCATAGCGTAGCAAGGCGTTCTTGTCGGTGTGGCTGAGTGGCGTGCGGGCCACTTCGTCGGGCAGCGCGTCGGGCTGGAAGACGATGTCGCCGTAGGTTTGCGGGTCTTCTTCCCAGAACTTGGTGCGGAAGAAAGCGCGGGTCAGGCCATCGCCACCGGTCAAGGTCAGGCCGTCCGGCAGGCGCATGTCGGTGCCGCGCAGCAGGCGGTTGCAGACGGTGGAAGCAAAACTGCCGGACACGGCCGAGGCCTGGATGAAGTGCTCATCGATGCGCCCGTCGGGGTATTGCTGGCGCAGCGGCTCGATCAGCCGCGGGTCCCAGCAGGCATGCACCAGGCGGAAACGCCCAGCGTCGACGAACAGCGGCATGTCGTAGAACCACTGCAGAAAATCGTGCCAGTCGCCGGGGTGATGGGCGAATTGGGTCAGGGTCTCGTCGATCAGGCGGGCGTGCCGGGGCGTGTGCTCGCGCACAAAGGCCTTGCCGCTGCCGGGCAGCGCCGGGGTGACCCAGCCCAGGGCGTTGTATTCGTGGTTGCCCATGATGCAGAACGCCTGGCCGGCTTCGACCATGTCGTGGACGATGTGCAGCGCCTCGCGGATGCGCGGGCCACGGTCGACGATATCGCCAAGGAACAGCGCCTGACGCCGTGGGTGACGCCAGACGCCGCCGACACGTTTGTAGCCGAGGGCGTCGAGCAGGCGTTCGAGGGTCAGTGCACAGCCGTGCACGTCGCCGATGATGTCGAAACTTCGCGCCGGATCGAGCATCAGTCGTCCCTGCCTCCCAGGCGGCTGCCCCAGCCGAGTTTGGTGCGGCATACCTCGTAGTAATTGTGGTCCAGCGGGTGGATCAGGCGCAGTTTCTGCGGCTTCTTGCTCACCGTGATGGTATCGCCGGGGGCGCAGGTGAAGTGGTTCTGGCCGTCACAGGACACTTGCGGGTAGATCTGCAGGTCCTTGGACACCACGATCTTCAGCTCGCTGTTGCCGTCCACCACGATCGGCCGCCCGGACAGCGTGTGCGGGTACATCGGCACGATGACGATGGCGTCGAGCTTGGGGTGCATGATCGGGCCGCCAGCCGACAGCGCGTAGGCGGTCGAGCCGGTCGGGGTGGCGACGATCAGGCCGTCGGCCTTCTGGCTGCAGACGAACTGGCCGTCGATGTAGATCTCGAACTCGATCATCCGCGTCGACTTGCCTGGGTGCAGGACCACGTCGTTGAGCGCATCGCCCTGGCCAATGGCCTCGTGGTGGCGGCGCACCTCGGCCTGCAGCAAGAAGCGGTTTTCCACCAGGTAGTGGCCATCGAGCACCTCGGCGACCTTCTCTTCCAGCTCGTCGGGGCGGATATCGGTGAGGAAACCCAGGTTGCCGCGGTTGATCCCCAGCACCGGGATGTTGTGCCGGGCCAGCGCACGGGCGGCGCCGAGCAGGCTGCCGTCACCGCCGACGACGATGACCAGGTCGCAGACTTCGCCCAGCAGCTTGCGCGTGGAGGTCTGCAGGCCGTGGCCGGGCAGCACTTCGGCGATGGTGTCCTCGAGGATCACATGCAGGTGGCGCTCGAGGAGGAATTTTTTCAGTCGGCGAATGGTGTCGAGCACCTGCGAGCTGCCGAGGCGTCCGATGATACCGATATTGCGAAATTGCTCCATGGGGCTCCTGCGAGGCTCTGCGGCGGGTGACTATGCGCCGATTATGGGCGAAACGACCGGGCAGCGGCAAACCGGCTATGCTCGCAGCATGACGCCCTTCGCCGAACTCCACGACCTGCCCCGCCAACTGCGCCGCCCCGCCGTGCGCGACCTGGCCTGGACGCTGCTATCGCCACCGCTGCTCAGCAACCCGCCCTGCCCCCAGCGCCATCCACTGGCGGGCAGTGCCTGGGCGGGCGATCCGCAGAGGCTGAAGGCGTGGTTGCAGCAACTGGATAATGATGACCAGCCCCTGCGCGAGTGGCTGGCGACCCTTACCAGCCGGCGCCTGGGGCTGTACTACGAAAGGCTGTGGCAGTTCGCCTTGCGCCAGGCACCAGGTATCGAGTTGCTGGCGGCCAACCTGGCGATCCGCTCAGGTGGGCGAACCTTGGGCGAACTGGACATCCTGCTGCGCGATGGCGACGGCACGCATCATCTGGAACTGGCGATCAAGCTTTATCTCGGGCCTGGCGACGTTGCAGGCGATGACCCGATGCAGTGGCTCGGGCCGGGTTGCCATGACCGTCTGGGCACCAAGCTGGCGCACCTGGCAGGGCATCAATTGCGCATGTCGAGTGATGCACAGAGCCAAGAGGCATTGGCTGCGCTTGGCGCCCGGCAGGTGCAGGCGCATCTGTGGCTGGCGGGTTATCTGTTCTACCCATGGCCAGGGCATGCCGAATCGCCCGCAGGGGCCAACCCACTGCACCTGCGTGGGCGCTGGGTACGCCGACGGGATTGGTCAGTGACCGCTGATGAGCGCTGGCAGCCCTTGCCCCGCCATGCCTGGCTGGCACCGGCACGGGTCGAGGCGGATGCCTGTTGGGCGCCGCAGCAGTTTGCGCAGTGGTTGCAAGCGTTGAAGCCGCAAGCTCCGGCGCAGATGCTGGTGAGGCTCGAGTTTGGTTCGGATGGTGCCTGGCAAGAAGTGGAGCGATTGTTTCTCGTGGCTGATAGCTGGCCACACCTGCCCCCTGTGTGAGGCTGTCTGTACCGGCCTCTTCGCGGGCAAGCCCGCTCCCACAGGCTCCCCGCTGCCCCTGAATCCAGCGGAGAACCTGTGGGAGCGGGCTTGCCCGCGAAAGGGCCGGCATTGATAACACAACTTTCACCGACCCAGCGCAAAGATCGAGTCCCAGCAACGATTACAGTTACCCCTGAGCGCCACCAAGAGCGCCACCATCGACCTGATGACGAGGATCCACCATGGTTTCATCCACCCCCGCGCCCCACTACGCGCGCCTGTCCATCGCCCTGCACTGGCTGATGCTGGTGCTGCTGGCCGCCGTGTACGCCTGCATCGAGTTGCGCGGCCTGTTCCCCAAGGCCAGCGCCGAGCGCAACCTGATGAAGGACCTGCACTTCATGCTCGGCCTCACGGTCTTCGTGCTGGTCTGGCTGCGCCTGGCCGTGCGCCTGAGCCGCCCTGCGCCGCCCATCGTACCCAAGCCGCCGGCCTGGCAGATCGGCCTTGCCCACCTGATGCATATGGCCCTGTATCTGCTGATGATCGGCCTGCCGTTGGCCGGCTGGCTGATCCTCAGTGCCGCCGACAAGCCGGTGCCATTTTATGGCCTGGAGTTGCCGCACCTGATCAGTGCGGATCCCGACCAGGCCAAGTTCATCAAGGGCTGGCATGAGCGCGTGGCCACCTGGGGTTACTGGCTGATCGGCCTGCACGCGCTGGCCGGGCTGTATCACCACTTCGTGCAGCGCGACAACACGCTGCTGCGCATGCTGCCCTACAAGTAACCGCGTCGGCCCTGCAAGCCACCGGTGTGGACGAAGATCAGCCGAGTGCCGGGTGCGAATAGCCCGGCCTCGACCTGATCGCGCAGGGCCAGCAGGGCCTTGCCGGTGTAAAGCGCTTCCAGGGGTATGCCCGTGTGGCGTTCGGTTTCATCGATGAACGCCAGCAACTCATCATCCAACTTGGCGAAACCGCCCCGGCAGGCTTCGTGCAACTGGTAGCCACGCGCGCCAGCCAGCCCTGCGACGGTTTCTGGCACGCCATGATTCATCGGCACCGCCAAGGCGCCATGCACCGCATGAACCCCCGCCTCGGCGAGCACCAGCCCCGCCAGGGTCGTACCACTGCCGGCGGCCAGCCACCAAACGTCATAGTCCGACCAAGCCAGTGAGGCAAGCTGAGCCCTGGCCTGCTTGACGATCAACTTACATCCCTGAGCACCGGCCAAGCCACCACCACCTTCTGGGATGCAATGCCAGCCGGGGTAGCGCGCCTGCCAGGGTTCCCAGAAGCCAGCGTCGTTACGACTGCGATAGCCGCCATAGCCAAGCCAGTGCAGCTCCATGCCGAAGGCCTGCAGATCACGCACCGTGGGCGTGTCCTGGGCATGGCCGCGCAACAGGCCCGCAGTGGCGAAGCCGAAACGCTTGCCGGCGGCGGCCAGTGCGTGAAGGTGGTTGGAGTGGTTACCGCCCAGGCTGATCAGCCCTGGGGCGCCTGCTGCATGGGCATGCAGAAGGTGGTGGCGCAATTTGAACCACTTGTTGCCACTGATCAGCGGATCGATCAGGTCGAGGCGCAGGATGCCGGCATCGATCCCGGCAGTTGCCAACCAGGGAAGGTCGAGCGGTTGCAGCGGGGCGTTGGGAGGGTCTGAAAAGGGGATGGTCATGCGCGTCAGTTTACAGCGAAAGGGCCGCAACGCGGCCCCTGCCCTGTCAGAGCTCGGCAGCCAACCGCGAGCCCTGGTTGATCGCGCGCTTGGCATCCAGCTCCGCCGCCACATCCGCGCCGCCAATCAGGTGCACCGACTGCCCCGCAGCCACCAGGCCGTCGTGCAGTTCACGCAGCGGCTCCTGCCCGGCGCAGATCACCACATTGTCCACCGCCAGCACCTGGGGCTCACCCTCGCCAATCCGGATGTGCAGCCCAGCATCGTCGATACCCAGGTACTCGACGCTGTTGAGCATCTGCACCTGCTTGTTCTTGAGCCCGGTACGGTGGATCCAGCCGGTGGTCTTGCCCAGGCCGTCGCCAACCTTGGACTTCTTGCGCTGCAACAGGTAAACCTGCCGCGCTGGCGCATGCGGCTGTGCCTTGATCCCGGCCACACCGCCACGCGCCTCAAGGTCGGTATCGATGCCCCACTCCTTCCAGAACGCCTCGCGGTCCTGGCTGCTGGCCACACCCTGGTGCACCAGGTATTCGGAGACATCGAAGCCGATCCCACCCGCGCCGATCACCGCCACCGCCTCACCGACCGGCTTGCGCTGCAACAATACGTCGAGGTAGCTGAGCACCTTGGCGTGCTCGACGCCTGGAATCGCCGGGGTACGTGGCGCGATGCCGGTGGCCAGGATGATTTCGTCGAAACCACCCGCCACCAGCTCCGATACGTCCACGCGGGTGTTCAGGCGCAGGTCTACACCTGTGCTCTTAATCTTGTTACGGAAGTAGCGAAGAGTCTCGAAGAACTCCTCCTTGCCCGGCACCCGCTTGGCGACATTGAACTGCCCACCGATCTCGCTGGCGCTGTCGAACAGGGTCACTTCATGGCCACGCTCGGCAGCCACGGTGGCGGCTGCCAGGCCAGCGGGGCCGGCACCGACCACGGCAATGCGCTTCACCGCACGCACAGGCAGGTAGTTGAGCTCGGTCTCGTGGCAGGCGCGCGGGTTGACCAGGCAGCTGGTCAGCTTGCCGCCAAAGGTGTGGTCCAGGCAGGCCTGGTTGCAGCCGATGCAGGTGTTGATCTCGTCGCTGCGCCCCTCAGCCGCCTTGTTGACGAAGTCAGGATCGGCCAGGAACGGCCGGGCCATCGAGACCATGTCGGCATCACCCTCGGCGAGCACCGCCTCGGCCACTTCCGGGGTGTTGATGCGGTTGGTGGTGATCAGCGGAATCTTCACGGCGCCACGCAGCTTGGCGGTGACCTTGCTGAACGCCGCGCGCGGCACCTTGGTGGCGATGGTAGGAATGCGCGCTTCGTGCCAGCCGATGCCGGTGTTGATGATCGTCGCGCCGGCCTGTTCGATGGCCTTGGCCAGCAGCTCGATCTCGTCCCAGGTGCTGCCGCCCTCGACCAGGTCGAGCATCGACAGGCGGAAGATGATGATGAAGTTCGGGCCAACGGCGTCGCGCACCCGGCTGACGATGTCCACCGCCAGGCGCATGCGGTTCTCGTAGCTGCCCCCCCAGCGGTCGGTGCGGTGGTTGGTGTGGGCGGCGAGGAACTGGTTGATGAAGTAGCCTTCCGAACCCATGATTTCGACGCCGTCATAGCCGGCGCGCTGGGCCAGCATGGCGCAATTGACGAAGTCGGCGATCTGCTTCTCGATGCCCGCCTCGTCCAGCTCCTTGGGCTTGAACGGGTTGATCGGCGCCTGGATCGCGCTTGGCGCCACCTGACGCGGGCTGTAGGCGTAGCGGCCAGCATGCAGGATCTGCAGGCAGATCTTGCCACCAGCTTCATGCACGGCCTCGGTGACGATGCGGTGCTTGTCGGCCTCTTCTTCGGTGCTCAACTTGGCTGCGCCGGAATACACCCCGCCTTCATCGTTGGGCGCGATACCACCGGTGACCATCAGGCCGACACCGCCACGGGCGCGCTCGGCAAAATAGGCTGCCATGCGCTCGAAGCCGCCGGGGCGCTCCTCGAGGCCAGTATGCATCGACCCCATCAGGGTGCGATTGCGCAGGGTGGTGAAGCCCAGGTCGAGCGGGGCCAGCAAATGCGGATAGCGGTCGGCAGCCATGGATGGATTCCCCAGGTGGCGTGATCACGGAATGCGGGTGCCTCAACGGGCCCCGTCGTTTATCTGGCAGTGACATTAAACAGCCGTTTGAATGCGCTCAATGATCGAAACTGACAACTTATTGATCCTCCCGCACAGCAGGACTACCCTAGGAAGCTCCGTACCCAAGGCGCTGTAACGCTGCATGCGAAAACTTCTGGCAAGCGCCCTGGCGCTGGTGATCATCGCCGCCCTTGGCGGCTATGGCTTCTGGACCCAACAACGTCCGGAAGGCCACTACCTCTCCGACTTGCGCATCGAACTGGCGCTCAACCATGGCGTGCCCGGCGCACAGGGCAATCTGCTGGGCGTCGAGCCTCTGCTCTACCCCAGCGATTACCAGAACCTGCAGCGCCTGCACCGCAAGCTCTCGGCCTACCTGCAACAAGCCCGCGACCAGGGCCTGGTCGGCCCGCGCACGGTGGTGGTGCTGCCCGAACACATCGGCACCTGGCTGTGGGCGCGCGGCGAAAAGAACGAGCTGTATCAGGCTACCCGCAACCGCGAGGCCGAGCAGTGGCTGGAGCTGAGCAACCCGCTGCGCTATGGCCTGGCGATGCTGCGAGCCAGCGGCGACGATCGTCGGGCCGACGCCCACCTGCGCATGAAAGCCCAGCAGATGGCCAGCGACTACCAGCAACTGTTCGGCGGCCTGGCCAAAGAGTTTGGCGTGACGCTGGTAGCCGGCTCGATCGTGCTGCCAGCGCCCTATGTGGAAGAAGGTGTGCTGCATGCCGGCAGCGGGCCGCTGTTCAACAGTAGCGTGGTGTTTGCCGGTGATGGCTCACTGCTGGGCCAACCACAGCGCCAGCAGTACCCCGATAGCGAAGTGCGCAGATACATTCATCACGGTCGGCATTTCCCGCTGCAGGTCCTGCAGACACCGGCTGGGCGGCTGGGCGTACTCATCGGCAGCGACAGCTGGTACCCGGAAAACCAACGCCAACTGGAGCAACAGCAGGTACAGCTGATCGCCAATCCGGTGTTCCTCAGTGGCAAAGGCAGCTGGGAGGCCCCGTGGCGCGGCAACCGCCATCAGGGCGCAGCCGCCGAACTGCCCGTGCAACGTGGCGAAGTCAGCGAACAAAGTGCCTGGCAACGCTTGACCCAGGCTGCGGATGATGGAGTCAGCAGCATGAGCGTTTTCATGCGGGGGCAGTTCTGGGAACAGAGCAGCGACGGCCAGGGCTTTGCCCACCAGGCAGGCGAACTGCTGGCGGGCCCGCCCAGCCACGGTGCCCGCCTGCTGAACTTGTGGTTGTAGGCACATGGCCCGCCCACGTGTGCGCCTGGGCGACCTGTCGGTAGGCTTCGTCCAGCCGCTGGCCGAGGCCTTGCACGGCCTTGGTTACGATCCTCAGCCTCTGCTGCTGCGCTACGGGCTGGACTGCACGCGCCTTGCCGAAGCCGGCGCACGCTTGTCGATTCCGCGCTACATGCATCTGGGGCACGCTGCCATCGCGCTGTGTAGCGAGCCGGCCCTGGGCCTGCGCATGGGTCGTCTCAGCCGACTGGCGCAGGCCGGCCTGGCGGGGGTCACCGCAGCCCAGGCTCCAACCCTGGGCGATGCCGCGCGCACACTGCTGCAATTCGAACCGCTGTATGCCGCCAACTACCGTGGTCAATCAAGCTTCCAGGAAGATGCTCACGGGGCATGGCTGCGCTTTTACTCGATCAGCCCCTACAACGCCTACAACCGTTTCGTCGTCGACTCGCTGCTGACCGGCTGGCTGGCTCAGCTCGCTGCCCTGGTCGATACACCCGTGCACGCAGAGCGCCTGGAGATCGAGTTCGATGCCCCCGACTATGCGGCGCAGTATCAGCCCTTGTGCAGCGGTGCCGTGCAATTCGGCGCCAGCGGCAACCAACTGCGCCTGAGCCGCGCCACGCTGGAGCTGGCCAATCCGCAGCATTGTCCGAGCACCTGGCAGCACCTGCTGCAGCTGTGTGAAACGGAAATGCTGCAACGCACGCGGGTACGCAGCCTGGGTGAGCGCATTACCCACCTTCTGGGCCCGTTGCTCAATGGCGGCCGGGAGCCGGACCTGGAAGAAGTGGCGCTGCGCCTGCAACTGCCCACCTGGACCTTGCGGCGCAAACTGGCAGAGGAAGGTACGCGCTTTCGCGACCTGCTCAATGACACCAGGCGCGACCTGGCCGAGACCTATATCCGCGATACGGAACTGGCCTTCGGCGAGATTGCTTATTTGTTGGGGTTTGCATCGGCGGAGGCCTTCCAGCGCGCATTCAAGCGCTGGACGGGCCTTACGCCGGGGGAGTTCCGCCGCAGCCAGCGGCAGGCCGGTTAAAGCTCGGTGGCGTCGTCGGCCGGCTCCGGTGGGTCCAGCTCGTAGGCCTGAAACTCCAGCAGCTCTTCCTGATAATCATCCATTGCCCTGCGTCCTCTTCTCTCATTTGTCTTCGTTGGTCATGCCTTCAACCTAAGCAGGTGGGATGAAGAAATGATGACAAGCTTATGAGTGGTAAACGTAGCAGGTGTTCAGGAACTTATCGCCGCTCATCTGTAACAGTGTCTGTACCGAGCTGATCGCACTTAAAGCGGAGCGGGTGTCGCCTCTGTGGGCTGCGGATCCTGCTGTACCTGGATAGGCGCCGATTCGGTGGGCGGTGCGACAGGTTGTGAACTCTGACTGTCATCCACGACTGGCGCTGCTGCAGCCTCGCTGGCTGGCGCGATTGCATTTGCCGCCGGCGCTTCGGGAGCGGCCACGGGTGCAGCAGAGACCTGCTCGGGCAGCCCAAGGGCTGGCGCTGGATTGTCGATTTTTGGCGCAGGCGCCTCGGCCTTGGCTTTGCTCACCTTCTTGGGTTTGGGCAAGTAACTTTCGACCAAGGCGAAATAACGCTCGTAGAACTGCGGCGCAGTTACCGTTTCGCTGGCGACCTTGACCATGGAATCGTCGCTGGAGCCGATCGGCATCGATACCGAGCCCAATATGCCAACACCCAGGCTGGCAGAGGTATTGGACTTCTTCAGCGCATAACGGTCCTGCAGCGCGTTGGCGAACATGGTCGAACGCTGCTCGTCGCTGCTGTCAGGCGCACAGGTGACGCTGAAGCTGATCTGCAGGTGGTTATCGCTGTTCTGCTGGAAACTCTTGTTACCAGCGACCTGATTGGTACCACTGCTGGTGATGATATAGCCCTGGCTCAGCAGCGCACGCCGTGCGGCCTCGCACGTACCGGCCTCGCTGACCGGGAAGCTGCGCGAGTAGGTCCCCGAGTCATCGAAGTTTTCGTGCTCGTAAATGGCGGCTTTTTTCGAGGAGCAACCGGACACGCCCGCCAGCACCAGGGCCAGCCCGAGCGCACCAAAGACGGATGATCTGGTCATTGCCAATTCCGGGTAAGTCGAGAGGTGCCTATTGTGCCTCACAGCACCCCTGCACTGAAACCGTTCATCAGTGAAGAGTCTGTCAGCATCGTGTAAATGTCGAATGTGCAGACGCACAAACGAAAAAAGCGACCCTAAGGTCGCTTTCTCGTTTTGCTTCGAGGCGTTCAAGGGGCCTCGAGGCGAAGATGGCGCAGCGGACGGGACTCGAACCCGCGACCCCCGGCGTGACAGGCCGGTATTCTAACCGACTGAACTACCGCTGCGTATCGCTTGGGCTTGCGCCCGGTTGAAACTGGGAGCCGCCCTTCCGGCACAAAGGCCTCAGGGCAGGCACAAAAAAAGCGACACGATGATCGCTCTTTCTGTTGTTTCGAGGCGTTCAAGGGGCCTCGAAACGAAGATGGCGCAGCGGACGGGACTCGAACCCGCGACCCCCGGCGTGACAGGCCGGTATTCTAACCGACTGAACTACCGCTGCGTATCGTTCAGGCTTGCGCCCGATTGAAACTGGGATCAGCCTCCGGCATAACTGCCTTCGACTTCAGACCGGTGCCAGGCACCCATCTGTTACTGAAAAATGGCGCAGCGGACGGGACTCGAACCCGCGACCCCCGGCGTGACAGGCCGGTATTCTAACCGACTGAACTACCGCTGCGCAGTGCGTTTCTCTCTTGCCAGCTGCTTCATCAGAAGCATCCAGCGCTAGAAACAATCTCAGGAAGTGGTGGGTGATGACGGGATCGAACCGCCGACCCTCTGCTTGTAAGGCAGATGCTCTCCCGGCTGAGCTAATCACCCCCGCGATGTTGCTTGTTGCGTTTGCTTCGCTGAGGCCGCGAAATTTACGCAGATGCCGATGCTAAGTCAATAGCCCCGTTGAATTTTTTTCAAAAAAGGCAAAAACGTGAAAGGGGCCTTTCGGCCCCCTTCACTTACAGCATCATGCTCAGGTGTAGATCATCTTGCGGGTCATGCCGCCATCGACCACGAACTCCTGGCCGGTGACGAATGCTGCCTGGCGTGACAGCAACCAGGACACCATGGCCGCCACATCCTCCACCGTCCCTACCCTGCCCGTCGGGTGCTGGGCATGGTCGGCCTCGGTCAACGGCTCGGCACGACGCTGGGACGGGTCCCGCGCATCGATCCAGCCCGGGCTCACCGCATTGACGCGGATCTCCGGGCCCAGGCTCATGGCCAGTGCATGGGTCAAGGCCACCAGGCCACCCTTGCTTGCCGCATAGGCCTCGGTATCGGGCTCGGACTGCCGAGCACGGGTCGAGGTCAGGTTGACGATCGCACCATTGTGCGCACGCAAGTACGGCGCACAGTGCTTGGCCAACAGCATCGGGCCATTGAGGTTGACCGCCAGCACCCGATTCCATTGCGCCAGGCTCAGGCTCTCCAGGGTCTGGTTGTGCGGGTTGGCGATGGCCGCGTTGCATACCAGCGCGTCAAGCCGACCGAACTGCCCCAGCACTTCGGAAACCCCGGCACTGACCTGGGCTTCGTCAGCAACGTCCATGGTGATGAACCAGGCATTCTCGCCCAGGGCCTTGGCGACCTTGGCTCCGCGCGGGCGGTCGAGATCGCTGAGCACCACCTGCCAGCCTTCGCAGATCAACCAGGCGGCGATACCCAGGCCAATGCCGCGTGCGGCACCCGTGACCAAAGCTACCCGGCCGTTATGGCCGGGTGCACCGCCCCTGATTTCGATCACAGTGCCGCCAGCCCACGTGCAAGGTCCGCCTGCAGGTCGGCCACGTCTTCCAAGCCGACAGCAACGCGAACCAGGCTGTCACGAATACCCGCCGCCTCACGCTCTTGCGGCGACAAACGGCCGTGGGAGGTGGTGGCCGGGTGCGCGATGGTGGTCTTGCTGTCACCCAGGTTGGTGGTGATCGAGATCACCCGGGTGGCATCGATGAAGCGCCAGGCGCCTTCCTTGCCACCTTTCACCTCGAAGCTGACCACTGCACCAAAGCCACTCATCTGGCGCTTGGCCAGTTCGTGTTGCGGGTGGCTTGGCAGGCCGGCGTAGTGCACCTTCTCGATGCCGTCCTGCTGCTCCAGCCACTCGGCCAGCTGCTGGGCGCTCTCGCAGTGCGCACGCATGCGCAGCTTGAGGGTTTCCAGGCCCTTGGTGAAGATCCAGGCGTTGAACGGGCTAAGGGTCGGGCCGGCGGTACGCAGGAAGCCCACCACTTCTTTCATCTGCTCGCTGCGCCCGGCCACCACGCCGCCCATGCAACGGCCCTGGCCGTCGATGAACTTGGTTGCCGAGTGGAACACGATGTCGGCACCCAGCTTGAGCGGCTGCTGCAGCGCCGGGGTGCTGAAGCAGTTGTCCACCACCAGCATGGCGCCACGGGCATGGGCGACTTCGCTGAGGGCGGTGATATCGACCAGCTCGGCCAGCGGGTTGGACGGCGACTCGACGATCAGCAGCTTGGTGTTGGCCTTGATGGCCTTCGCCCAACCCGACAGGTCGACCAGCGGCACGTAGTCCACCTCGACGCCAAAGCGTTTGAAATACTTCTCGAACAGGCTGATGGTCGAGCCGAACACGCTCTGCGACACCAGCACATGATCACCGGCGCTGCACAGCGACATGACCACGGCGAGGATCGCCGCCATGCCTGTGGAGGTGGCCACGGCCTGCTCGGCGCCTTCCATGGCCGCCAGGCGCTCCTCGAAGGCACGCACGGTCGGGTTGGTGTAGCGCGAATAGACGTTGCCCGGGGTTTCACCGGCAAAACGCGCGGCCGCATCGGCAGCCGTGCGGAAGACATAGCTTGAGGTCAGGAACAGCGCTTCGCTGTGCTCCGCCTCCGGTGTGCGGTTCTGACCGGCACGCACCGCGAGGGTGTCGAAACCGACACCCTCGAGGTCGCTGTCCAGTCGCCCGGCATCCCATTGATCCGTCATGCCGTCGCTCCCTGAATCAGTTGTTGTAGAGGTCGATGATCGCGCTGACCGCCTGGGTCTTCACCTTGGCCAGGTCATTTCGGGCCTGCTCGATGCGATCGAGGTAGGCTTCGTCGATGTCGCCGGTGACGTATTCACCGTTGAACACCGCGCAATCGAAGTGCTCGATCTTGATCTTGCCGCCACCGACCGAATCGATCAGGTCCGGCAGGTCCTGATAGATCAGCCAATCGGCGCCGATCAACTCGGCCACCTGCTCGGTGGTACGGTTGTGGGCGATCAGTTCGTGAGCGCTCGGCATATCGATGCCGTAGACGTTGGGGTAGCGTACCGCAGGTGCGGCGGAGCAGAAGTAGACGTTTTTCGCGCCGGCTTCGCGGGCCATCTGGATGATCTGCTTGCAGGTGGTGCCACGTACGATCGAGTCGTCGACCAGCATCACGTTCTTGCCGCGGAATTCCAATTCGATGGCGTTGAGCTTCTGGCGCACCGACTTCTTGCGCGCGGCCTGGCCGGGCATGATGAAGGTGCGGCCAATGTAACGGTTCTTGACGAAACCTTCGCGGAACTTGACGCCCAGGCGGTTGGCCAGCTCGAGCGCGGCAGTGCGGCTGGTGTCCGGAATCGGGATGACCACGTCGATGTCGTGCTCAGGGCGCTCGCGCATGATCTTGTCGGCGAGCTTCTCGCCCATGCGCAGACGCGCCTTGTACACCGAGATACCGTCGATGATCGAGTCAGGACGGGCCAGGTAGACGTGTTCGAAGATGCAAGGCTGCAGTTTCGGGCTTTCGGCGCACTGTTTGGTGTACAGCTGGCCTTCTTCGGTGATGTACACCGCTTCGCCCGGCGCCAGGTCGCGGATCAGGGTGAAGCCGAGCACGTCGAGGGCCACGCTTTCCGAGGCGATCATGTATTCCACGCCTTCGTCGGTGTGACGCTGGCCGAATACCACCGGGCGGATGCCGTTGGGGTCGCGGAAGCCGACGATACCGTAGCCGGTAATCATCGCCACCACCGCGTAACCGCCGACGCAGCGGCTGTGCACGTGGGAGACCGCAGCAAACACGTCTTCTTCGGTTGGCTGCAGCTTGCCGCGCACGGCCAGCTCGTGGGCGAACACGTTCAGCAGCACTTCCGAGTCGGAGTTGGTGTTGACGTGGCGCAGGTCGGACTCGTAGATCTCCTTGGCCAACTGCTCGACGTTGGTCAGGTTGCCGTTGTGCGCCAGGGTGATGCCGTACGGTGAGTTGACGTAGAACGGCTGGGCCTCGGCCGAAGTGGAGCTGCCCGCAGTCGGGTAACGGACGTGGCCGATACCCATGTGGCCTACCAGGCGCTGCATGTGGCGCTGCTGGAAGACATCGCGCACCAGGCCATTATCCTTGCGCAGGAACAACCGGCCGTCGTGGCTGGTCACGATACCGGCAGCATCCTGGCCGCGGTGCTGGAGGACCGTAAGCGCGTCATACAGCGCCTGATTGACGTTCGACTTACCGACGATACCGACGATGCCACACATGCGACGCAACCCCTACTTTGATGAAACTTGAGTGAATAGCGCTCACGGCTTTGCCGGCCCGAGCAACTGTTCCTTGAACGGAAGATCAGCTGGAGCGCTGATCATCCCACTGGACATCCACTGACTGGAGAAACCCAGAATCAGGTTCTTGGACCAATCAGCGACCAATAGAAATTGTGGTATGAGGCGAGATTCCTGCCACCAGGGATCCTGTTGCACCGGGCCCAGGCTGAGCAGGCCGATGGCCACTACCACAAGCAAGCCTCCGCGCGCAGCGCCGAAGGCCATGCCGAGAAAACGGTCGGTGCCGGACAGCCCGGTAACGCGGATCAGCTCGCCGACGAGGAAATTGACCATCGCCCCCACCAGCAAGGTGGCGACGAACAAAATGGCGCAGCCGGCAATGATGCGCATCGACGGTGTCTGGATATAGCTTTCAAGGTACACCGAGAGCGACCCGCCGAACATCCAGGCGACAGCACCGGCAATGATCCAGATGAGCAGGGACAAGGCTTCCTTGACGAAGCCGCGCTTGAGACTGATCAGTGTGGAAACGGCGATGATCGCGATGATCGCCCAATCAACCCAGGTAAATGCCACGGTGCTGCCTGCAGACGTTTGAGGCGGCGCATTTTACCAGAGCGGCGGGCTGTGGGTAAGCAGAATGTCAGGTCGTTTGGCAGCGCCTTTATTACGGCGCGGCCCCGCTCCCACAGGCTTTTCGTGGACTCGGAAGTCAAGAAAAGCGCGTAGGAGCGATGCCTCTCAAGCGTCAGCCGCGCTCAGGCTGGAAGCGCACCACGAAACCTTTCAGATTCTGCTTGCGATTGATCGCATCGCGCACGCGCTCGGCCTCGGCCCGCTCGATCAACGGCCCGACATACACCCGGTTCATGCCACCGGCCGAACGGATGTAAGCGTTGTAGCCCTGGCTACGCAGCGTATTCTGCAAGCTCTCGGCACCCGCCCGATTGGAAAGGCTGGCCAACTGGATCGACCAACTCACCGGCAGGCCGTTGACGTCGACCTTCGACGGCGCGGTCGCCGTGGCCGCAGGGGCTGGCGCTGGTGTTGCAGCCTTGGGCGCGGGCGTCGGCACCGGCGTCTGGGCTTTGGGTTGCGCCTGGGTCTGTGGCGAGGGCGTGATCGGCTGGCTCGGCGTAGTTGCCGGCGCGGTGGATTCATTGACCACCACGGGCGGCTGCTGTGGCTCTTCCGGCAGCGGTTGCGGCTCAGGTACCGCAACCGGCTCCACCTTGACTTCAGGCAATGTCGGCATCGCCGGGGCCTGCGGGGCCTCGACGCGCACCTGGCGCATCTCGTCCTCGCGGGTGAACAGCATCGGCAGGAAGATCACCGCCAGCGCCACCAGCACCAACGCACCCACCATGCGCTGCTTCATCCCTTTGTCCAGCACTGCCATCTATTCACCCCTCCAGGGCCTGGCGCCCCAGCCATTCCAGGGCCTCGGCGACACAGAAAAACGAACCGAACAGCAGGATCTGGTCATCCGCCGTCGCCTGCGCGCATTGCCCTTCGAGGGCGGCATCGACACTGGCATAAGACTTCACCGCAACGCCGCGGTTCGTCAAGGCATCCACCAGTTCGGCGGGCGGACGGCTGCGGGGCGACTGCAACGGCGTGACCGCCCAATCGTCAACCAGGCACTGCAAGGGTTCGAGGACGCCTTCCAGGTCTTTGTCGGCAAGCAATCCGAAGACAGCCAAGCGCCGACCTTTGAGCGGTCGCGCCGACAGGCGACGCGCCAGGTACTCTGCCGCATGGGGGTTATGCCCCACATCCAGCAGCAGTTCCACACGCTTGCCTCGCCAATTCAGTGTGCGACGATCCAGCCGCCCGGTGATGCGGGTTGCGAGCAGCGCCTTGCGGACCTGCCCGATATCCCAGGGCAGGCCCATCAACAGGTACGCCTGCAAGGCCAGCGTGGCGTTCTCCATTGGCAGGTCGAGCAGCGGCAGGTCGCGCAACTCTACCCGTGCGCCGTCGACCGTGGTGCCACGCCAGTGCCAGACGCCTTCGGCGCTGGTCAAATCAAAGTCATGGCCGCGCAGGAACAGCGGCGCCGCCAATTCACGGGCCTTGTCCAGCAATGGCTGAGGCGGATCCAGGTCGCCGCACAGCGCCGGCTTGCCCCGGCGGAAGATGCCGGCTTTCTCGAAGGCCACCGACTCACGGGTATCACCCAGGTAATCGACATGATCGACACCAATACTGGTGACCAGCGCCAGATCGGCATCGATCACGTTCACGGTATCCAGGCGACCACCCAGCCCCACTTCGAGCACCACGGCATCGAGCTCAGACTGATAGAACAGCCAGAACGCCGCCAGGGTACCCATTTCGAAGTAGGTCAGAGAAATTTCGCCCCGCGCCGCTTCGACAGCGGCGAAGGCTTCGCACAGGTGCTCATCGCTGGCCTCATGGCCGTCGATCAGCACCCGTTCGTTATAACGCAACAGGTGTGGCGAGCTGTACACGCCAACCTTGAGCCCCTGGGCACGCAGCAGCGACGCTACGAACGCGCACGTCGAGCCCTTGCCGTTGGTGCCGGTGACTGTCACCACACGGGGCGCCAGCTTGCCCAGCGCCAACCGGGCAAGCACCTGTTGCGAGCGCTCCAGCCCCATGTCGATCGCCGACGGGTGCAGTTGCTCGAGGTAGGCGAGCCAGTCGCCCAGGGTTCTTTCTTTCATCACGCGACCGCAGCGACCTCACGGGCCTGCTCAGGCGTTTCCTGACCGGTCATCTGTGCCAGCAGACGGGCCAGACGCGGACGCAGATCGCCACGGGAAATGATCAGGTCGATGGCGCCGTGCTCCAGCAGGAACTCACTGCGCTGGAAGCCTTCCGGCAGTTTTTCACGCACGGTCTGCTCGATCACGCGCGGGCCGGCGAAGCCAATCAGTGCCTTCGGCTCACCGACGATGACGTCGCCGAGCATTGCCAGGCTGGCGGATACGCCACCGTAGACCGGGTCGGTCAGCACGGAGATGAACGGAATGCCTTCCTCGCGAAGACGCGCCAGCACGGCCGAAGTCTTGGCCATCTGCATCAGCGAGATCAGGGCTTCCTGCATGCGGGCGCCGCCGGAGGCCGAGAAGCAGATCATCGGGCAGCGGTTTTCCAGGGCGTAGTTGGCAGCGCGAACGAAACGCTCACCGACGATGGCACCCATCGAGCCACCCATGAACGAGAACTCGAAGGCGCTGACCACGATCGGCATGCCCATCAGGGTGCCGCTCATGGAGATCAGGGCGTCTTTCTCACCGGTCTGCTTCTGCGCACCGGTCAGGCGGTCTTTGTACTTCTTGCCGTCACGGAACTTCAGGCGGTCGACTGGCTCCAGCTCGGCGCCCAGTTCGGCACGGCCTTCGGCGTCGAGGAAGATGTCGATGCGTGCACGGGCGCCGATGCGCATGTGATGGTTGCACTTGGGGCAGACATCCAGGGTTTTTTCCAGCTCCGGGCGATACAGCACGGCCTCGCAGGCTGGGCACTTGTGCCACAGGCCTTCCGGCACCGAGCTCTTCTTCACCTCGGAACGCATGATCGAAGGGATCAGTTTGTCGACTAACCAGTTGCTCATGCTTTATTTCTCCAGTATTGGCGGGCGGGGACCGGTCTGGCCGGCCATGCCCTGCCCTTTGAGCTCAATGTCTTCTATGAAACGATGACGGCTCGGCCGCAGGGGCTGCCTGCGCGTCGCGCCGCCTTCAATATGTGCTTTGGCCGCCCGGCATGCCGGCAGCCACCCCGCAGGGCTGCGATAGCTATGGACGATGGCGCGCAGCCAGCCGTCACATCTGGCATCACGCCTGTTTGACCGCGCGCATGAACGCTTCGATTTTCGCGGCGTCCTTGATGCCTTTGGCCTGCTCGACGCCACCACTGACATCCACGGCATAAGGCTTGACCTGCGCAATGGCCTGGCCAACGTTATCAGCAGACAACCCCCCGGCAAGAATGATCGGCTTGCTCAGCCGTGCCGGCACCAGCGACCAGTCGAACGCCTCGCCGGTCCCCCCCGGGACGCCGGCAACATAGGTATCGAGCAGGATGCCACGGGCGCCGGAATAAAGTCGGCAAGCAGCCTCGATATCGTCCCCCGCACGCACCCGCAGTGCCTTGATCCAGGGCTTGTGATAGCCCTCGCAATCGGCCGGGGTTTCGTCGCCGTGGAACTGTAGCAGGTCCAGCGGCACCACCTCGAGGATCTCGTTGAGTTCGCAGCGCGAGGCGTTGACGAACAGGCCCACCGTGGTCACGAACGGCGGCAGCTCGGCGATGATCGCTCGCGCCTGGCGCACGTCGACGGCCCGCGGGCTCTTGGCGTAGAACACGAAGCCGATGGCATCTGCCCCTGCCTCGGCGGCGGCCAGCGCGTCTTCGATGCGGGTAATCCCGCAGATCTTGCTGCGAACGTTGCTCATGGACTGCAAACCCTGAGAGATCACTGAAAGGCCCGATGGTAGCAAAAGCCTTTTCACCCGTCAGTCGGCCAACGCCTCGTAGCCGGTGAGAAAGTGTGGGCCAATGTAACGTCGTGGCAGCTGAAATTCTTCTGGGTACTCTACCTGCACCAGGTACAGACCATACGGATGCGCCGTGACGCCGCCTTCGCGGCGGTTGCGCCCCTCCAGCACCTCACGCGCCCAGCTCGCCGGGCGCTCGCCGGCGCCGATGGTCATCAGCACCCCGGCGATGCTGCGCACCATGTGGTGCAGGAACGCGGTGGCGCGCACGTCCAGCACGATCATCTGGCCATGACGGGTCACGCGCAGGTGATGGATGTGCTTGATCGGCGATTTTGCCTGGCACTGGCTGGCGCGGAAGGCGCTGAAGTCGTGGGTGCCGAGCAGGTACTGCGCAGCCTCGGCCATGCGCTCGACATCCAGTGGGCGGTGGTTCCAGGTCACCTCCTCAGCCAGGTGAGCCGGGCGGATCGGGTCGTTGTAGATCACGTAGCGATAGCGCCGGGCGGTGGCCTTGAAGCGGGCATGGAAGTCCGCCGGCATCGGCCGCGACCAGACCACGCTGATGTCGTGGGGCAGGTTGAAGTTGGTGCCGAGGGTCCAGGCGCGCTCGTCGCGGATGGCCTGGGTATCGAAATGCACGATCTGCCCGCAGCCGTGCACGCCGGCATCGGTGCGCCCGGCGCAGACCACGCTGATCGGCTCGTTGGCGACTTTCGACAGGGCCTGTTCCAGCGCCTGCTGGACGCTGGGCACGCCGCTGGCCTGGCGCTGCCAACCGCGGTAGCGCGAGCCTTTGTATTCCACGCCCAGGGCGATGCGGGTGAAGCCTGCGGCGGCCGATTCGGTGTCGATGATGTCCAAGCGCGTGAAACCTGTGGGGTAATTCGGAATGGCGGGGAGTATAACGACAACGGCAGCCTTGTTGGGCTGCCGTTGGTTCTACCCCGATCTGGATCAGACCAGGCGCGAAAGCATCTCCTCGGCTTCGGAGCGCTGGGTGTCGTCGCCATCCTTGACCACTTCGTCGAGGATGTCGCGGGCGCCCTGGTGGTCGCCCATGTCGATGTAGGCACGCGCCAAGTCGAGTTTGGTGGCCACTTCGTCGCTGCCGGAGAAGAAGTCGAAGTCCAGGTCGTCCAGCGGCTCGGGCTCCAGCGCGGCGTCTGCTGGGGTGAAGTGCGGCTCCAGCGAGGGCGATTCGAGGTTCTGCGACAGCTTGTCGAGCTCGGCGTTGACGTCGCTCAGCTCCGAGGCAAAGCTCTTGGCGGCTGGCGACTGGTCATCCAGCGACAGCGACAGGTCGAAGTCTTCCGGCAGCTCCAATTCGGAAATCGGATCGAATTCCGGGATGGAATCGAATGCCGCGAGCTCCGCAGCGACGTCCACCGGCGCTTCATCGGCTGCCTCGGGGATGCTCGGTTCACCGATATCCAGGTCGAAGTCGGCGAGGTCGTCGACGCTTTGCGGCTCGGCCTGTGCCTGCGCCAGCAACGCTTCGAAATCGTCATCGGCATCGGTTTGCGGCTCGGCGGCAGGAACCACCGGCTCCGCCTCTTCCTGCAGTTCCGCCAGGGCTGCGTCATCCAGCACCGGTGGCTCGAGGTCGTTCAGCGGCAGATCATCATCGAGGCTAAGGTCAAAGGCGCTGTCAAGGTCGTTGTCATCGGCAGCAGGCTCCGACTCAGGTGCCACGAGCGGCTCCGGATCAACCTCGGCAACCGCTTCGGGCGCTGGCTCAGCTTCAGGCTCAGGCTCAGGCTCGACCGCCGGCGTTTGCGGCTGATCCTGCAGCAGGTCCTGGACATATCGCTCATCCAGTTCTGCAGCCAATGCCGCAGCCCCCAGACCCACCGCAGCGGCGCCGAGCATGGCCGGGTAGCGCTCTTTGAGCTCGCTGACCTGCGCCACGTTCTCTTCGCTGCCAGGCAGCTTGCGCTCCTGCTCGACGAAGGCGCTGTGATCGCCCTGGCGGGCATAGACTTCCATCAATTTCAGGCGCAGGCCGTCATGCTCAGGCTGCGCCGCGACTGCCGTTTCCAGCAGGTCGGCAGCATGGTTCAGGCGCCCACGGGCCAGGCTCTGCTCGACTTCGGCCAGCAGTTCGGCATTCGGGTTCACGACAAGCGTCGATTCCTCGTCTGGCGTTGGCGCTACATGTTTCTCTGCCGCTACGGCCGCTGCGGCCGACGCCGCAACCACGGCCGGCGACAGGGTTACGCTCGGCGCAGAAACCTCCAGCTCATCGAAGCTGCTCGAAGGCAGGTCAAGGTCAGGATTACGCTCGCCCTCTTCGGACAGCGCACGCGCCATGCGCAGATGTTTTTCGGCCTCTTGCTGAGCCTTGCGCTTGCGCGCCAACAGCCACAGCAGCAGCACCAGCACAAGGAAGGCCGACCCCGCGATCAGGCCCAGCATGACCGGATTGGCCAGCAACTCATCCAGCGCGCCCGGCTGCTGCTCGGCCGGTGCAGTTTCGGCAGCCGGCGGCGTATCGGGCGCAGTGTCGACAGCAGCGGGCGCCGGGGTCACGACAGGCTCGGCGGGCGGTACCTGGGCACTGTCCGCAGGCTGCGCTGGGGCCGCTTCGCCAGGCAAGCTGGCGACAGGCGCGGTATCGGTAGCGGCGCCCTGTGCTTCCAGACGGGCCAGCTGGTCGTTCTTCAGCTGGATCAACTTCTGCAGCTTGTCCAACTGGCTCTGCAGGTCGGTCATCCGGCTTTTCAGTTCGTCGTTGTCACGACGGCTGGTATCGAGACTTTCCTGCGCTACTGCCAGCTTGTCGTTGATCGCCTTGGCGCCAGCAGCTGCCTGATTGCCGGGGCTGACCAGACGCAAATTGTCGCCCTGGGCGATACGCTCCGGCGCCGCATCGGCAGCACCCCGGCGGGTGGCGTCCAACTGCCGGGCACGCGGGCCAAGGCGCCGACCTTCACGCCAGGCCGCGTATTGCTCGGCCACTTCGCGATTCGCTTCGCCCTGGGGAATGCTCTGCACCTGCTGCTGATCGGGCAGGCGCAACACCTGGCCAACCTTCAGCTGGTTGATGTTGTTGCCGATGAAGGCGTCCGGGTTCAGCGCCTGGATGGCGATCATGGTCTGCTGCACCGAACCACCACCCTGGGTATTGCGCGCGGCGATCTGCCACAAGGTGTCGCGACGCTTGGTGGTGTAGCTGCCAGCGCTGCTGGTCGCCGGGGTGACATTGGCTGCGGCGGGTTGCTCGCCCTGGGCCTTGGCCTGGTCGAGCAGGACACTGTAGTCACGCAGCAGACGGCCCTGGGGCCACATCACCTGAACCAGGAACTTGACCACCGTGCCTGGCAGCGGCTGGCTGGAGGTTACCCGCAGCACGCTCTTGCCATTGGGGTTGATCACCGGTGTGAAGGTGAGGTCTTCGAGGTAGGTGGGATACGCCACCCCGGCCTTGCTGAACTCTTCCGGCGGCGCCAGGCTCGGCGCCACTTCTGCTGCGGTGAGGTCGCGCACATCGAGCAATTCGATCTCGGCGTCCAGTGGCTGGTTCTGTGCAGACTTGAGCGTCAGCTCACCCAACCCCAGGGCATTCGCCATGCCAGACGACAGCGCCGACGCTGCCGCCATAGCCAAAACCAGTTTGCGAATTCGAAGCATGACCTCTTCCCTTGTATGAATCGCCCCAATACCGCGCACGGTGCAGGGCAAAAGTGCTCGCCAGTATCTTTTACGCCATGTGTTTTATCAACAATTGCGCCACCTGCACGGCATTGAGCGCGGCGCCCTTGCGCAGGTTGTCGGTGGTCAGCCACAGGTTGAGCTGCTGGTCTTCATCGACACCATGACGTACACGACCAACATAGACCACGTCTTGGCCGACTGCGTCACCTACCGGGGTCGGATAATCATCACGCTCGACCAGCTCGACGCCAGTGGCGGCCTCCAGCGCGGCATTCACCGCCCCCAGATCGACCAAATTGCGGCTCTGCACCGCCACACTGAAGCTATCGCCGAAAAACACCGGGACTTGAATGCAGCTCACGGAAATCTTCAGTTCGGGCCGCTGCAGCAGCACACGCAGCTCACGAACAAGCCGTTGCTCAAGGCCAGTGTGGCCCTGCTCGTCGACACTGCCGACCTGAGCAAGCACATTGAACGCCACCTGGCGATCGAAGAACCGCGGTTCCAGCGGACGGGCGTTGAGCAACTCGGCCGTTTGCCGGGCCAGTTCGCTGACCGCTTCGCGGCCTTGAGCAGAGACCGCCAGGGCAGCCATCACCTGTACGCGATCGATGTCCAGCTGGCCTTTGAGGGGTGACAGCGCGACAGCAAGGGCCACCGCAGCAGAGCTGGGGCTGGACAGGCGCGCTGGCAGCTTGAGGTTGGCGATGCTGTCGGCATTGGCTTCCGGCACCACGGCAAGCGCGTCATCCAGGCCGCCGGACAGGTCGATGACGGTACAACCGGCCTGCTGCGCCTTGCTCGCGAAACTGCGGCTGACGGCAGGGCTGGCAGCGAAGAAGGCCAGTTTTACCTGGGCGAAGTCGAAACTGTCGACTTCACGCACTTTGATCTTCTTGCCCGCGAACATCACGCTGCTGCCCGCCGACTCCATGCTGGCCAACAGATGCAGGGTGCCGACCGGGAAACTCAGTTCTTCGAGAATCTGTACGAGGGTTTCACCGACGCTACCGGTGGCGCCTACGACGGCGATGTCCAGGGGTTGGGTCATGGAGCGGTTCCTTTATGCTGATACGGCGGGGGCGGCACTTTACTTGGATTGTAGGTGTTTGTCTGTGCTGGCCTCTTCGCGGGGCAAGCCCGCTCCCACAGGATCTCCACAGCCATCAAGGATTGCGCGGTTCCTGTGGGAGCGGGCTTGCCCCGCGAAGAGGCCGGCACAAACATAAAAAAACCCGCGCTGTCTCCAGTGCGGGTTTCTTGATCAACGCTAGGCGATCAACGCTCCAGCAGAATCCGCAGCATGCGCCGCAGCGGTTCGGCAGCACCCCACAGCAGCTGGTCGCCGACGGTGAACGCGCCCAGGTACTGGGAGCCCATGTTCAGCTTGCGCAGACGACCCACCGGAATGTTCAGGGTACCGGTGACGTTGGTCGGGCTCAGCTCCTGCATGCTGATCTCACGCTGATTCGGCACAAGCTTCACCCAAGGGTTGTGCTGGCTGATCATCCCTTCGATATCGGCCAGCGGTACGTCCTTGTTCAGCTTGATGGTCAGCGCCTGGCTGTGGCAGCGCATGGCGCCAATGCGCACGCAGATGCCATCGACCGGGATCGGGCTCTTGAAGCGACCGAGGATCTTGTTGGTTTCGGCCTGAGCCTTCCACTCTTCGCGGCTCTGGCCGTTGGGCAGTTCCTTGTCGATCCACGGGATCAGGCTGCCGGCCAGCGGCACGCCGAAGTTTTCGGTCGGGTAGGCTTCGCTGCGCATGGCCTCGGCAACCTTGCGGTCGATGTCGAGGATGGCGGCAGCCGGGTTGGCCAAGTCTTCGGCCACGGCAGCGTGGGTCGCGCCCATCTGCTTGATCAGCTCGCGCATGTTCTGCGCGCCGGCACCGGAAGCCGCCTGGTAGGTCATGGCGCTCATCCACTCGACCAGGCCGGCTTCGAACAGGCCGCCCAGGCCCATCAGCATCAGGCTGACGGTGCAGTTGCCGCCGATGTAGTTCTTGGTACCGGCATCGAGCTGCTGGTCGATCACCTTGCGGTTGACCGGGTCGAGCACGATCACGGCATCGTCCTGCATGCGCAGCGACGAGGCGGCGTCGATCCAGTAACCCTGCCAGCCGGCTTCACGCAGCTTGGGGAAGACCTCGTTGGTGTAGTCGCCGCCCTGGCAGGTCAGGATCACGTCGAGGGTCTTGAGTTCTTCAATGGAATACGCGTCCTTGAGCGGCGCAATATCCTTGCCCACGTTCGGGCCCTGGCCACCGACATTGGAGGTGGTGAAGAACACCGGCTCGATAAGGTCGAAGTCCTGCTCCTCCAGCATCCGCTGCATGAGCACGGAACCGACCATACCGCGCCAACCGATCAGACCTACACGTTTCATCGCAACTACACCTTTGCTAAAAGTGGGCCGCCACCGACCAAAAACGGTGGCGGGCCAGAGAGATTACAGATTCCGCAGCGCTGCGACTACTGCGTCGCCCATTTCCTGCGTGCCTACTTTGGTGCAACCTTGCGAGAAGATGTCGCCAGTGCGCAGACCCTGGTCCAGCACCAGGCTCACCGCCTGCTCGATCGCCTCGGCGGCGGTTGTCTGATTGAAGCTGTAACGCAGCATCATCGACACCGACAGGATGGTCGCCAGCGGGTTGGCGATGCCCTGGCCTGCGATGTCTGGCGCCGAGCCATGGCAAGGCTCGTACATGCCCTTGTTGTCGGCATCCAGCGACGCCGAAGGCAGCATGCCGATGGAACCGGTGAGCATGGAAGCTTCATCCGACAGGATGTCACCGAACATGTTGTCGGTGACCACCACGTCGAATTGCTTGGGTGCGCGCACCAGCTGCATGGCGGCATTGTCGACGTACATGTGGCTCAGCTCCACGTCCGGGTAGTCCTTGGCGACTTCCTCGACCACTTCGCGCCACAGCTGGCTGGAGGCCAGGACGTTGGCTTTATCCACCGAGCACAGCTTCTTGCCCCGCACGCGGGCCATGTCGAAGCCGACACGGGCGATGCGACGCACTTCGCTTTCGCTGTACGGCAGGGTGTCGTAAGCCTGGCGTTCGCCGCCTTCCAGCTCGCGCTGGCCGCGCGGCGCACCGAAGTAGATGCCGCCGGTCAGCTCACGGACGATGAGAATGTCCAGACCCGAGACGATTTCCGGCTTCAGCGACGAGGCATCGGCCAGTTGCGGGTAGAGGATGGCCGGGCGCAGGTTGGCGAACAGGCCCAGTTGCGAACGGATCTTCAGCAGGCCGCGCTCCGGGCGGATGTCACGCTCGATCTTGTCCCACTTGGGGCCACCCACGGCGCCCAGCAGCACGGCATCGGCCCTGCGCGCACGCTCCAGCGTCTCGTCGGCCAGCGGTACACCGTGCTTGTCGATGGCCGCGCCACCAATCACGTCGTGCTCAAGGCTCAGATCGAGCTGGAACTTGTCGTTGGCCAGTGCCAGCACCTTGACCGCCTCGGCCATGATTTCCGGGCCAATGCCATCACCTGGGAGAATCAGAATCTGCTTGCTCATGCGTTCCTCTATCCATTCAAGCGGTGCGGCCCGTTCGGCCGCCCCGAAAAAAACTCAGCGCTCGGCCCACAGCACGATGACATCGGTGCTGAACGAGCCATCGGTCTCGATCTGGTAATACTGCCGTACTTCCTCACCCATCGCTTGCTGCAACTGGCGGATGGCTATTTGCAGCGGCTCAGGCGTGCGCATGCGCTCGACCCACGAATTCCACTCCAGGCGCAAGCGCTGGCGCGTGTGGCTGCGGGTATGCAGGCCGGCCTCGCTGACCTGGCGCTGCCACTCGGCGGCAGAATAATCGCGCACATGACTGGTGTCGCGCAGCACTTCGACGGTTTGCAAATAGGTATCGAGCAACGGGCTGCCCGGTGACATCACGTCGATGAACGCCGCCACGCCGCCCGGTTTCAGTACCCGGCGCACTTCGCGCAGGGCCACGCCCAGGTCGCTCCAGTGGTGCGCCGAATAGCGGCTGAAGACGAAATCGAACGAGGCATCGGCGAACGGCAGGCGCTCGGCGGCGCCGCGCTCGGTGCTGATGTTGCCCAGGCCGCGCTCAGCGGCGGCACTGGCGACGACGTCGAGCATCGATTGCGACAGGTCGTAGGCGACCACCTGCGCCACCAGGGGCGCGACGTGGAAACTGACATGACCGGCGCCGCAACCCAGGTCGAGCACGCGCGCCGCGCCCTGCCCCGCCAGCTCGGCCTGCAGCAGGGCGAATTCGCTGCCCTGGGCGTGCACGGCGCTGCTGAGGTAGGCGCTGGCCTGCTCGCCAAACTGGCGTTGAACCACATCGGTGTGGAGGGTGCTGGTCATGTCTCAATCCTTTTGATGGTTTGTGCCTGTGCCGGCCTCTTCGCGGGGCAAGCCCGCTCCCACAGACTCAAAGGAGGCCGTTGTGGGAGCGGGCTTGCCCCGCGAAGAGGCCGGCCCTATCACCTACAAACTTCAGGCATCACGGAACAGCCAAGGCTGCGCCGCGCGGTGCTTGCCTTCGAATGCCCTGATGGCCTCATCGTCCTGCAACGTCAGGCCGATATCGTCGAGGCCGTTGAGCAGGCAGTGCTTGCGGAACGCATCGATCTCGAAGTGCAACACCTTGCCGTCCGGGCGGGTCACCGCCTGCGCCTGCAGGTCGATGGTCAGCTGATAACCGGGGTTGGCTTCGACCTGCTTGAACAGCTCATCGACCTCTTCATCGCTCAGGATGATCGGCAACAGGCCGTTCTTGAAGCTGTTGTTGAAGAAGATGTCGGCAAAGCTCGGCGCGATCACGCTGCGGAAGCCATATTCGTCCAGCGCCCACGGGGCGTGCTCACGGCTCGAACCACAGCCGAAGTTTTCCCGCGCCAGCAGCACGCTGGCACCCTGGTAACGCGCGTGGTTGAGCACGAACTCCTCGTTAATAGGGCGCTTGCTGTTGTCCTGGTAGGGCTGGCCCACATCCAGGTAACGCCACTCGTCGAACAGGTTGGGGCCGAAGCCGGTGCGCTTGATCGACTTGAGAAACTGCTTGGGAATGATCTGGTCGGTGTCGACGTTGGCACGGTCCAACGGCGCGACAAGGCCAGTGTGCTGGGTAAAGGCTTTCATGCTGCGCTCCCTTGGATCAACTCGCGGACATCGATGAAGTGGCCGGTCACCGCGGCAGCGGCAGCCATGGCCGGGCTGACCAGGTGGGTACGGCCACCGGCGCCCTGGCGGCCTTCGAAGTTGCGGTTGGAAGTGGACGCGCAGTGCTCGCCGCTTTCCAGGCGGTCCGGGTTCATTGCCAGGCACATCGAGCAGCCCGGCTCACGCCATTCGAAACCGGCCTCGAGGAAGATCTTGTCCAGGCCTTCACGCTCGGCCTGCGCTTTCACAAGGCCCGAGCCCGGCACGACGATGGCTTGCTTCACGGTTGCAGCGACCTTGCGACCCTTGGCGATTTCCGCCGCAGCGCGCAGGTCTTCGATCCGCGAGTTGGTGCAGGAGCCGATGAACACGCGATCCAGGTGGATGTCGGTGATTGCCTGGTTGGCGCTCAGGCCCATGTACTTCAAGGCGCGCTCGATGGAACCACGCTTGACCAGGTCGGCCTCGGCGGCCGGATCCGGCACACGCTGGTCGACGGCCAGGACCATCTCCGGCGAAGTGCCCCAGCTGACCTGCGGCTTGATGTCAGCCGCGTCGAGCTCGACCACAGTGTCGAACACCGCATCGGCATCGGAAACCAGGTCTTTCCACGACTCGACCGCACGCTCCCACTGCTCGCCTTTGGGTGCGTAAGGGCGGCCTTCGACGTAGGCAACGGTGGTGGCATCGGTAGCAACCAGGCCCACCCGGGCACCGGCTTCGATGGACATGTTGCAGATGGTCATGCGGCCTTCCATGGACAGCTCGCGGATGGCACTGCCCGCGAACTCCATGGCGTGACCATTGCCACCGGCGGTGCCGATCTTGCCGATCACGGCCAGCACGATGTCCTTGGCGGTGACGCCGGCAGGCAATTTGCCCTCGACGCGCACCAGCATGTTCTTCATCTTCTTGGCGACCAGGCACTGGGTGGCGAGCACGTGCTCGACCTCGGAGGTGCCGATGCCGTGGGCCAGGGCACCGAAGGCGCCGTGGGTGGAGGTGTGCGAGTCGCCGCAAACCACGGTCATGCCGGGCAAGGTGGCGCCTTGCTCGGGGCTGATGACGTGGACGATGCCCTGGCGCACGTCATTCATCTTGAATTCGACGATGCCGTATTCGTCACAGTTCTCATCGAGGGTCTGCACCTGAAGGCGCGACACCTGGTCGACGATGGCATCGATACCGCCCTTGCGTTCCGGCGTGGTCGGCACGTTGTGGTCGGGGGTGGCGATGTTGGCATCGATGCGCCATGGCTTGCGGTTGGCCAGGCGCAGGCCTTCGAAGGCCTGGGGCGACGTCACTTCATGAATGATATGGCGGTCGATGTAGATCAAGGACGAGCCGTCATCACGGCGCTTGACCTCATGGGCTTCCCAGAGTTTGTCGTAGAGCGTTTTGCCAGCCATCAGACTGTTCCTCATCAGCGTCTTTCTATGCCAAAGACCCCTTGGCTTGTACGGACGATGCTATGGCGATAGATTGAATAACTCAAATTCATAATTTTCATGCTTTGCATAACCATCAGGAATCCGAAGAGATGGACCTGGCAAACCTCAGTGCTTTCATTGCCATTGCCGAAACCGGCAGCTTTTCCGGTGCCGGCGAACGCCTGCATCTGACCCAACCGGCGATCAGCAAACGTATCGCCGGGCTTGAACAACAGCTGGATGTGCGCCTGTTCGACCGCCTGGGCCGTGAAGTGACCCTGACCGAAGCCGGCCGCGCCCTGCTGCCACGCGCCTACCAGATTCTCAACGTCCTTGATGATACCCGACGTGCCTTGACCAATTTGGCTGGGGAGGTGAGTGGTCGCCTGACCCTTGCCACTAGCCACCACATCGGTCTGCACCGCTTACCCCCGCTGTTACGGGCGTTTACCCGCCAGTACCCAGCAGTGGCGTTGGATATTCAGTTCCTCGATTCAGAAGCTGCCTACGACGAGATTCTGCATGGTCGCGCAGAAATCGCAGTAATTACCCTGGCTCCCGAGCCCCATCATCTGATCAGGGCCACCCCAGTCTGGGAGGATGCCCTGGACTTCGTCGCCGCTCCCGAGCATCCACTGGCCAGCAATACCCAGATCAGCCTTGCCGACGTTGCCCGCCATCCGGCGGTATTCCCCGGCGGCAACACGTTTACCCACCATATCGTGCAGCGCCTGTTCGAAAGCCAGGGCCTGACGCCGAATATCGCCATGAGCACCAACTACCTGGAAACCATCAAGATGATGGTTTCGATCGGCCTGGCCTGGAGCGTGCTGCCGCGGACTATGCTGGATGATCAGGTTGCACCCATCGCCTTGCCCGGCATACAGCTGTCACGCCAGCTAGGCTACATACTGCATACCGAGCGAACGCTGTCGAACGCCGCCCGGGCCTTCATGGCCCTGCTCGACAGCCACGCGGGGTCCGCCTGACCGGTCGTCAGCCCGGCACTTCCAACTCATGGACGCGTAAACGCCAAAGGTCTGGTACCAAATGCCCAAATCAGCAAACCGCTTTCCGCGCCTGCCGCGTATTCCTGCGGCCGACCCCCAGGAGTCGGAACAGGCCTGGCAGAACGCCCCGCAGCTGCTGGCCGCGCTCAACGGCGCACGCCTGGGTGCCTGGCTCTGGGACATCGACAGTGGCCGGGTGAGCTGGTCGCGCGGCACCCAGGCGCTGTTCGGCTTCGATCCCGAGCGCCCCATGCCCAAGGACATCGACTACCTCGACCTGCTGCCGGAAGAGGACCGCGCCCGCACTCGTCAGTTGTTCCAGGCGGTGGTCAACGGCGAGCCCGCCGAAAAAGCCATGCGCCATCGCATCCGCTGGCCGGATGGCAGCCTGCACTGGCTGGAAATCAACGGCAGCCTGACCCACGACCGCCAGGGCCGGCCGCAGATGATCGGGGTGATCCGCGAGATCACCCGCCAGCGCGAACGGGAAACCGCGCTGATCAACTCGGAAAAGCGCTTCGCCACCCTGTTTCACCTGAGCCCCAACGCGATCCTGCTGACCCGCCGCAACGACGGCATGATCTTCGAGGTCAACCAGCACTTCGAAGACATGTTCGGCTGGCCCGGCGACCAGGTGATCGGCAAGACCAGCCTGGAGCTGGGCCTGTGGGTAAACCCCGAGCAGCGCCACCAGGTGCTCGAAGCACTGCGCGCCAGCGGCGGCCCAGCGATTCTGGAAGTACAGTTCCGCGCCAGTTCCGGCAAACTTCACGACGGCATCCTCTGCACCCAGGCCATCGAACTAGAAGGCGTGACCTTCCTGCTCAGCACCTTCGTCGACACCTCCGCGCGCAAACGCGCCGAACAGGCACTCAAGGACAGCCAGGAACGCCTCGACCTGGCCCTGGACTCGGCGCAGCTGGGCACCTGGGATTGGCATATTCCCAGCGGCATGCTCTACGGCTCGGCCCGCGCGGCGCAGTTGCACGGGCTGGAGCCGATGCCCTTCCACGAATCGTTCGATTCCTTTTTCGAGGGCGTGCCCGAGGAGGAGCGCGATGTCATGCGCCAGGCTTACCGCAGCCTGCGCGAAGGCCCTGCGGGCAATTACCAGATCACCTACCGCGTGCAGCTGGACAACGGCGCCTCGCGCTACATCGAGAGCCGCGCACGCCTGTATCGCGATGACCAGGGCAAGCCGCTGCGCATGGCTGGCACCTTGCTCGACATCACCGATCAGGTGGAGCGCGAGCTACGCCTGAGCGCCTCGGAGGAGAAGTTCGCCAGCCTGTTCCAGGTCAGTCCCGACCCGATCTGCGTGACCCGCCAGGACACCGGCCAGTTCATCGAGATCAACCCGGCCTTCACCCAGACCTTCGGCTGGAGCGCCGAGCAGGTCATCGGCCGCACCGCCGAAGAGATCGGCCTGTGGGCCGAGTCGATCGAGCGTGCCCAGCGCATCGAACGGGTGATCCGCGAGCAGGCCCTGAGCAACGTTGCAATATTGGTCAATCACCGCGACGGCTCGGCGCTGACCTGCGTGATCGCCAGCCGGCTGATCAGCGTCGACAACCAGCCCTGCAGCGTCACCACCTTGCGCGACATTACCCAGCAGCAACGCTCCGAGGCGGCGCTGAAGTCCAGCGAAGAGAAGTTCGCCAAGGCCTTTCACTCCAGCCCCGACGCCATCACCATCACTGAACGCCGCAGCGGCCGTTACGTGGAAGTCAACGACGGCTTCTGCCGGCTGACCGGCTACAGCAACGACGAAGTGATTGGCCGCAGCGTCTATGAGCTGGGCATCTGGGCTGACGACAAACAGCGCAACGCTCTGCTCACCGAGCTTAAAGAGCGCGGCCGGGTGCACCACCGGGAGATGCTCGGGCGCAACAAGCGTGGTGACATCCTGACTGTGGAAGTGTCGGTCGAGCCGATCAGCCTCAATGAGGTCGATTGCCTGCTGCTCACCGCCCGCGATGTCAGCCAGCTGAAGAATGCCCAGGCGCAGATCCGCCATCTGGCCTACCACGACCCGCTGACCAACCTGCCCAACCGTGCCCTGCTGATGGACCGCCTGAGCCAGCAGATCGCCCTGCTGCGCCGGCACAACCTGCGCGGCGCCCTGCTGTTCCTCGACCTCGACCATTTCAAGCACATCAACGACTCGCTCGGCCACCCGGTGGGCGACACGGTGCTGAAGATCATCACCGCACGGCTCGAAGCCAGCGTACGCCTGGAAGACACCGTGGCGCGCCTGGGTGGCGATGAGTTCGTGGTGCTGCTCAGCGGCCTGGAAGGCAGCCGCGAAGCGGTCGAGAGCAAGGTTCGCGACCTGGCCGACACCCTGCGCGAGCTGCTGGCCGAGCCGATGTCGCTGGACGGCCAGCGCCTGCAGGTGACGCCGAGCATTGGCGTGGCACTGATCCCCGACCATGGCGCTACTCCAGCCGACCTGCTCAAGCGCGCCGATATCGCCCTTTATCGGGCCAAGGATTCGGGCCGCAACACCACCCAGTTGTTCCATACCACCATGCAGAAGGCCGCCAGCGAGCGCCTGCGCATGGAAAACGACCTGCGCATGGCCCTCGCGCGCGGAGAGCTGGCGCTGCACTTCCAACCCCAGGTGGATGCCCGCGACAACCGCATCGTTGGCGCCGAGGTGCTTTTACGTTGGCATCACCCACAACTGGGCCAGCAACCGCCGGCGCAGTTCATTCAAGTGCTGGAAGAAAGCGGCCTGATCCTCGAAGTTGGCAGCTGGATTCTCGACGAAGCTTGCGATGCCTGCGCGCGCATGCTCGAAGATGGACTGATCGATGCCGATGACTTCAGCCTGTGCGTCAACATCAGCCCGCGGCAGTTTCGCCAGAACGACTTCGTCGAGCGGGTACTGCGCAGCCTGGACGATTACCGGCTGCCACGGCAGATGCTCAAGCTGGAGATCACCGAGGGCATCGTCATCCAGAATCTGGAGGACACCATCAGCAAGATGCGCGAGCTCAAACGCTGCGGGGTGAGTTTTGCCATGGACGACTTCGGCACGGGCTATTCCTCGCTGACCTACCTCAAGCGCTTGCCGGTGGACGCGCTGAAGATCGACCAGACTTTCGTTCGCGACGCCCCGGTGGACCCCAATGATGCAGAGATCGTCCGCGCCATCGTCGCCATGGCGCGCAGCCTGGACCTGGCGGTGATCGCCGAGGGCGTGGAGCTGACCGAGCAACTGGAGTTTCTCGAGCGTTTGGGGTGCCACTTGTATCAGGGCTATCTGCATAGCAGGCCGCTGCCGCTGCCCGAATTCAGACAGATGCTGCTGGAGGCACCGGCGGACTACTAACGCAAAAGGGCACCCGAAGGTGCCCTTTTGTTCATCCCGCCGAACTTAGTTCAGCGCGGGCTTATCACCATTGATCGGGATGCGCTTGGCCTTGGCTTCTTCCGGCACGATGCGCAGCAGGTCGATGCTGAGCAGGCCGTTGGCCAGGCCGGCGGATTTCACTTCAATGTGGTCAGCCAGGCGGAACGACAGCTTGAAGGCGCGCTGGGCGATGCCCTGATGCAGATAGGTGACCTCTGCGGCGCTGTTTTCGCGTTTGCCGCCGATTACGGTCAGGACGCCTTTTTCGACCTGGAGGTCGAGGTCCTGCTCCTGGAACCCGGCTGCGGCAACCACGATGCGGTAGTGGTCATCGCCATGTTTTTCGACGTTATAGGGTGGGTAGCTGCTACCCGCCTCGTTACGTGCCGCAGACTCGAACAGGTCGTTGAAACGGTCGAAGCCTACGGAATGGCGGAACAGTGGAGCGAGAGAGAAAGCGCTGGTCATGGTCATGAACTCCTGAAATTCAGCAAGTAAAGTCATTACGCGACCCGACTTCGGCATCGCGTACTGAATAAATAGGGTTCAGGAAAACGCTTTCAAGGGTGACAGGCAAAAATTTTTCAGTGGTTTCAATGGCCCTTTCGCGGGGCAAGCCCGCTCCCACAGGCTGAAGACACACCCTGTGGGAGCGGGCTTGCCCCGCGAAGGGGCCAGTTCAGGCAACACATTCCTCGAATGCCTGCATTTCAACCCCAAGCAACTGGCTGATCCGCTGGCAACTATCCTCACGCCGCAACTCGGCAAACAGCACCACCGCCTCCGGATAACTGCGCGTCAGCATCGCCAGCCACTGCTTCATCCGCCCCGGCGCGTAACGCGGCGACAGCTTGGCCTGGGCCTGGCGCCAGAATTCACGCAGCAGCGGCAACAGCGCCTCCCAGCTCATCGGCTGGTAGTCCCGCCCGTCCCGCGCGGCGGCGATTTGCAAAGCCAGGTCCGGCCGCGACACCAGGCCGCGCCCGAGCATGATGTCCTCGGCGCCGCTGACTTCGCGGCAACGCCGCCAATCGTCCACGGTCCAGATCTCGCCATTGGCGAACACCGGCACCTTGACCACATCCTGCACCCGCGCCACCCACTCCCAGTGCGCCGGCGGCTTGTAGCCCTCGACCTTGGTGCGGGCGTGCACCACCAGGTGTGCCGAACCACCCTCGGCGAGGGCCGTGGCGCAATCCAGGGCACCATCTGGGCTGTCGAAGCCCAGGCGCATTTTCGAGGTGACCGGGATGTGCGCGGGCACGGCGCGGCGCACCTCGCGCACGATGGCATGCAGCAATTCCGGCTCTTTGAGCAGCACCGCGCCACCCCGGGATTTATTCACGGTCTTGGCTGGGCAGCCGAAGTTCAGGTCGATCACCGGCGCACCCAGCTCACAGGCCAACGCCGCGTTTTCGGCCAGACAGACCGGATCGGAGCCCAGCAACTGCACGCGCATGGGCACGCCGGCAGCCGTGCGCGCGCCGTGACGCAGCTCAGGCGCGAGCTTGTCGAAGGAGGAAGCGGGCAGCAGGCGGTCGCAGACGCGGATGAATTCGGTGACGCACCAATCGATGCCGCCCACGCGCGTCAGAACGTCGCGCAGGATGTTGTCGACCAGCCCCTCCATCGGGGCCAGGGCAATTTGCATGTTGCGGTCTCGGCGAGAAAAGGCGGCAGTCTAACAAAAAATGCCGGCCGCTCAGGCACCGATCAGCGCCGGGCCGTAACCGTCGACGAATTCCGCTGGCATGCGCTTGGGTTTGCCGCTGGAGAGCTCGATGCAGGCGAAGGTGGTCTGCGCGCGCAGCAGGGTCACGCCGTCACGCGGGCGCTTGAGCTGGAAGCGCCGAGTCATGCGCAGGCGCTGGTCCCAGTCGATGATCCAGGTCGCCAGCTGCAGCTCGTCGTCCTCGTAGGCAGCCGCGAGGTAGTCGATTTCGTGGCGCACCACTGCCATGGCCCGGTCCAGGCGCCGGTATTCGGCCAGGTCCAGGCCCAGGCGCTGCGAGTGGCGCCAGGCGCAACGCTCCAGCCAGGTGACGTAGACCGCGTTGTTGGCGTGGCCGAGGCCGTCGATGTCCTCGCTGCCGACGCGCAGGTCGATGATGAATGGCGTTGCCAGGTCCCAGCTCATGCCCGCTCCCAATGTCAGTGAACGGGCAGAGTGTATCGGATGTTCAGGCGCTTTGCCGCGCGGGTGCGCTGGCATGCTCGAGCAATTCGAGCACCGCCTCGCTTACGCGTGGGTCGGCCAATACGCGCTGGTGGCCGCCCGCCTCCAGGCGCAGCAGACGGCTGTCGAACCAGGCTTTGTGGATCAGCTCAGCCTCGCTGGCCGGAACAAGCGTGTCGTCAGCGGCATGCACGATCAATCCTGGCAGCTCCAGCTGATAACCACTGACATCCAGGCGGTTGATCTGCATGCCAACGTCCCGCTCGACCTGGCGAATGAATGCCGCCCTGGCGCGGGCCGGCAGGCCAAGGTGGCGAGCGAAACCACGCAACACACCGAGCAACTGGGCCGGTGCAGCGATGCTCACTGCGGCTTCGGCACGCAGCCCCATCTGCAGGGCCAGCATGACACTGGCACCGCCCATGGAATGGCCGATCACCGCACGCAGCGGCGGCAGCTCAGCGGCTGCCTCCAGCAGCGCCCGGGCAAACAGCACGACATTCGCTTGATCACCCGGCGAACGGCCATGGCCAGGCCCTTCCAGCGAGACCACGGTATGCCCGGCCTTCACCAGGGTTTCGATCAACGCGGCAAATTGGGTCGGCCGCCCTTCCCAACCGTGCATCAACAGCACCGTCGGGCCTTGACCCCAGCGCAAGGCAGACAGCCCAAAGCGCAGGGTGACGCGCTCTGCGCTGGCCAGCAGCGGCAGCTCCCACTCTCTTGGTGGCAGCGTGCGCGGGGTCATGAACGCACGGCGCATCTTGCCGGCGACGTGCTCGGGGGCCAGGTGGCCGAGGGTGCCATTGACACCACGAATCCAGCTGAGGGTAGTCATCGCCTTGCTCCAGGTTTCAAACGACCGCCGATTTGGCGGCGCGCAGGATACGGTCGGACAGCTCGCCGGTGCCCAGGGCACGGGCCAGCGCCAGACCACCGATCATCAGGGCCAGGTCGGCCAGGGCCTTGTCGGCATCTTCCGGGCGATCGACCATCGCCGCAGTCATCAGCTCGATATGCTCGGCCAGCACCTCGCGAAACACCTCCGGCAAGCGCTGCATCTCGCCAATCGAGTTGGGCAGCGGGCAGGCATGCACTTCGGCATCACGGTGCTTGCGCGACAGGTAGAAGGCGCTCACCAGCGCTCGCCGCCCTGCCCCGTCCAGGCTCGGATCCACTTGCGCCAGCAGCGCCCGGCGCTCGCTGAGCAACTGGCGGAACGCCTCGAGCATGAGTTCGTCCTTGCTCTCGAAGTGGGCGTAGAAGCCTCCGACCGTCAGGCCTGCAGCGCCCATGACCTGGCTGACACTCGGTTCAGCCGGGCCATGCTGGATCAACGCACTGCGGGCAGCTTCAAGGATGCGCTCGCGAGTTCTGGTCTTCTTGTCGCTCATGAACGTCCACCGGGCAAAATATGATGATCGAAATATTATTCTCATCATATTTTTTGGCAAGCAGAATTTGCCGCCACTCATCGGCGCGGCCATTTTTTAAGGGATGGGAAAAAAACAAAAGGCCCATTCAATAAGCGAATGAGCCTTTAAAGTCCCGCAAAACGCGGGTAAACGTGGCGTCCCCTAGGGGACTCGAACCCCTGTTACCGCCGTGAAAGGGCGGTGTCCTAGGCCACTAGACGAAGGGGACGTAACCTTCGCGAAGATTCGCTGATGCGAACCCTGGCTAAATTGGTGGAGCTAAGCGGGATCGAACCGCTGACCTCCTGCATGCCATGCAGGCGCTCTCCCAGCTGAGCTATAGCCCCGAAAACAAAAGGCTCATTCAATATGTGAACGAGCCTCTTTAAATCCCGCAAAACGCGGGTAAAAGTGGCGTCCCCTAGGGGACTCGAACCCCTGTTACCGCCGTGAAAGGGCGGTGTCCTAGGCCACTAGACGAAGGGGACGTAACCTTCGCGAAGATTCGCTATTGCGAACCCTGGCTAAATTGGTGGAGCTAAGCGGGATCGAACCGCTGACCTCCTGCATGCCATGCAGGCGCTCTCCCAGCTGAGCTATAGCCCCGGATTTCTAGCCTCTCGGCCCAGCGAAATAGTGAAATATCGCTTGTGCAAAACTGGCGTCCCCTAGGGGACTCGAACCCCTGTTACCGCCGTGAAAGGGCGGTGTCCTAGGCCACTAGACGAAGGGGACGAACCTTCTTACCTTCAAGACCCGGTTGCTGGACCCGGTCTTGCTTACCAGCCTTGGCTGTTAAGCGGAATTTGGTGGAGCTAAGCGGGATCGAACCGCTGACCTCCTGCATGCCATGCAGGCGCTCTCCCAGCTGAGCTATAGCCCCACAATGTCGCTTTGAACTGAATCACCGGCTGGGTGCCTGGCGCTTCGTTTTCGTTCATCGCTGTGGACGGGGCGCATATTAAGATCGGATTGCAGGGCTGTCAAACTAAATTTTGAAAATATTCAAAAGTTTTTTCACAGATAACAATCACTTACCACCCTGCCCCAATGATTCTCGGGTTTTCCCATGCAGGAGCAGGCATGCCCGCCCCTGTACGGTAACCCCTAAAGCTGTCAGGCGATGTTCGCCAGCAGCTTTTCCCACTCTTTGTTTTCTTTCTTCGACACGCCACCCAGCAGGTCCAGCGCCTGGCGCAAGCGGTAGCGGGTCAGGTCCGGGCCGAGAATTTCCATGGCGTCGAGCACCGATACCGAACTGGCCTGGCCAGTGATGGCGGCGAACATCAGCGGCATGGCATCACGCAGTTTCAGCTCCAGCGCTTCGACCACCGCCTGGATGCAACCGGTGATACGCTCTTTTTCCCACTGGCGCAGGCTTTCCAGCTTCCACAGGATCAGCTGAATGACCTGGCGCACCTGATCGGCGGACAGCTTCTTGCTTTCGAACAGCTTGGCGTCGAGCTTCAGCGCGCCTTCGAAGAAGAACCCGCCCAGCGGCGCGACCTGGCTGAAGGTTTCGACCCGGCCCTGCACGTGCGGGGCGATCTTCATCATGTAGTCGCTGTTGAACGCCCATTTCTGCAGGCGCGCGGCGAATTCTTCGACAGGCAGCTCGCGCAGCCATTGGCCGTTGAGCCAGGACAGCTTCTCGATGTCGAAGATCGGGCCACCCAGAGAGATGCGCGACAGGTCGAAGTGCTCGACCATTTCCGCCAGGGAGAACTTCTCGCGCTCGTCCGGCATCGACCAGCCCATGCGGCCGAGGTAGTTGAGCATCGCCTCGGGCATGAAGCCCATGCGCTCGTAGAAGGTCACCGAGGTGGGGTTCTTGCGCTTGGACAGCTTGGATTTGTCCGGGTTACGCAGCAGCGGCATGTAGCACAGCTTGGGCTGCTCCCAGCCGAAGTATTCGTACAGCTTGATCAGTTTCGGTGCCGACGGCAGCCACTCTTCGCCACGCAGCACGTGGGTGATGCCCATCAGGTGGTCATCGACCACGTTGGCCAGGAAGTACGTCGGCAGGCCGTCGTTCTTCATCAGCACCTGCATGTCCATGCGGTCCCACGGGATTTCGACGTCGCCACGGAGCATGTCCGGGACCACGCAGATGCCTTCGCTCGGCACCTTCATGCGGATCACGTGGGGCTCGCCTGCGGCCAGGCGGCGCTGCACTTCCTCATCGCTCAGCAGCAGTGCGCGGCCGTCGTAGCGTGGGGTTTCGCCGCGAGCCATTTGCTCGGCGCGCATCTGCTCCAGCTCTTCGGCGGTGCAGAAGCAGTAGAAGGCGTGGCCGGCATCGACCAGTTGCTTGGCGTACTGGGCGTAGATCTCGCCACGCTCGCTCTGCCGGTACGGCCCGTGCGGGCCGCCGACATCCGGGCCTTCGTTCCATTCGATGCCGAGCCAGCGCAGGGCGTCGAAGATCTGCTGCTCCGACTCGCGGGTCGAGCGCAGCTGGTCGGTGTCTTCGATGCGCAGGATGAACTCACCGCCATGCTGCTTGGCAAAGCAGTAGTTGAACAGGGCGATGTAGGCGGTGCCGACATGGGGGTCGCCCGTGGGCGATGGCGCGATACGCGTGCGTACGGTGGTCATGGAGAGTCTCGAACGAAAGATGAAACAAAGGCGGGATGTTAGCAGGGAGCAGGCACCGGGCTCCAGCAATGGCGCGAACGTCACTTGTAGACGGGCGGTGTGTAGCTGTTAAATTTGCTTACATTTCTGGAACGATAGTCCCCATGCCCGCTCAACTCAAACGCCGCCTGCTGATCTTCTTCACCCTGGTGTCGATCATCGCCCTCGCCTTCCTCGCCCACTGGTTCTTCAAGGGGCGCTTCTACGAGAGCACCGACAACGCCTACGTACAGGGCGAGATCACGCGCATCTCCAGCCAGCTTGGCGCGCGCATCGACGAAGTGCGCGTGGAGGATAACCAGCATGTGAGCAAGGGCGACCTGCTGGTGCGCCTGGAAGTCGCCGACTTCGAACTGGCCGTTGAACGCGCGCGTGCGGCCCTGGCCACCCGCGAAGCCGAACATGTGCAGGCAGAAAGCCGGCTGACCCAGCAAGGCAGCCTGATTGCCGCCGGCCAGGCCCAGGTCGCCGCCAACCAGGCGACGTTCGACCGCTCGCGCCTGGACTTGAACCGCGTGGAGAAACTGCGCAAGCCAGGTTTCGTATCCGAGCAGCAGGTCACCACCCTTTCAGCGGAAAGCCACGTCGCCGGCTCCCAGGTCGACAAGGCCCGCGCCGATTTGCAAAGCCAGCGCCAGCAGGTCAATGCCCTAAGCGCCGACCTCAAGCGCCTGGATGCGCAGATCGCCAATGCCCGCGCTGAATTGGCCCAGGCCGAGCTGAACCTGACCCGCTGCGAAATCCGCGCCCCAATCAGCGGCATCATCGGCCAGCGCAATGCCCGCAATGGCCAGGTGGTGCAGGCCGGCGCCTATCTGCTGTCGATCGTGCCCGACCAGGACATCTGGGTGCAGGCCAACTTCAAGGAAACCCAGATTGGCCACATGCAGCCCGGCCAGCGCGCCGAACTGTTGTTCGACAGCTACCCCGACACGCCAATCGAAGGCCGTGTCGACAGCCTGTTCGCCGCTTCCGGCGCGCAGTTCAGCCTGCTGCCACCGGACAACGCCACTGGCAATTTCACCAAGGTGGTGCAGCGCATCCCGGTCAAGCTGACCTTCGCCGCCGACAATCCGTTGCATGGCCGCATTCGCCCAGGCATGTCGGTGACCGCTACCGTCGATTTGCGCGCAGAGGATGCAGGCCACGATGGCCGGTGATCAGCTGCTCCGGCCAACCGGGGAGCCGACACGGCGCGACTGGATTGCGGTGATGAGCGTGATGCTCGGCGCCTTCATGGCCGTGCTGGACATCCAGATCACCAACTCTTCGCTCAAGGACATCCAGGGCGCGCTGTCGGCGACCCTGGAAGAAGGCTCGTGGATCTCCACCTCGTACCTGGTGGCGGAAATCATCATGATCCCGCTGACCGCCTGGCTGGTGCAGTTATTGTCCGCCAGGCGCCTGGCGGTTTGGGTGTCGGCCGGCTTCCTGTTTTCGTCGCTGCTGTGCTCGATGGCCTGGAACCTGGAGAGCATGATTCTGTTCCGCGCCTTGCAGGGCTTCACCGGCGGCGCGCTGATCCCGCTGGCCTTTACGCTGACTTTGATAAAACTGCCCGAACACCACCGCGCCAAAGGCATGGCCATGTTCGCCATGACCGCCACCTTCGCCCCTTCCATCGGCCCGACCCTGGGTGGCTGGCTGACCGAGAACTGGGGGTGGGAATACATCTTCTACATCAACATCCCGCCTGGCCTGGTGATGATCGCCGGCCTGATGTACGGGCTTGAAAAGAAGGAAGCGCACTGGGAGCTGCTGAAAAGCACCGATTACGCCGGCATTGTCACGTTGGGCGTAGGCCTGGGTTGCCTGCAAGTGTTCCTTGAGGAGGGCCATCGCAAGGATTGGCTGGAATCGAACCTGATCGTTGTCCTGGGCAGCATTGCCCTGGTCAGCCTGATCACCTTTGTCATCCTGCAGTTTTCCAAACCGCATCCGCTGATCAACCTGCGCATCCTTGGCAACCGCAACTTCGGGCTTTCGAGCATCGCCAGCCTGGGTATGGGTGTCGGGCTGTATGGGTCGATCTACCTGCTGCCGCTGTATCTGGCACAGATCCAAGGCTACAACGCCCTGCAGATCGGCGAGGTGATCATGTGGATGGGTGTGCCGCAGCTGTTCCTCATCCCGCTGGTGCCGCAGTTGATGAAGGTGGTGCCACCGAAAATATTGTGCGCGCTCGGTTTCTGCCTGTTTGGCGCTGCCAGCTTCGGTTCCGGCGTGCTCAACCCGGACTTTGCCGGCCCGCAGTTCAACCACATCCAGATTATCCGGGCCCTTGGCCAGCCGATGATCATGGTGACCATTTCGCTGATCGCCACGGCCTATATCCAGCAGCAGGATGCCGGGTCGGCGTCGAGCCTGTTCAATATTCTGCGAAACCTCGGCGGTGCCATTGGCATCGCCTTGCTCGCCACCTTGCTGGATGCGCGGACCAAGGTGTATTTCGACTACCTGCGCGAGGCGGTGGTGCCGAGTAATCCGCAGGTGGCCGAGCGGCTGGGGCAACTGGCGGAGCGGTTGGGCAATGACAATGCGGCCCTGGGCAAGTTGAGTGAAATTGCACATCAGCAGGCGCTGATCATGGCTTACAACGATGCCTTCCACTTTGTAGGGATCGGGTTGGCGGTGAGCATGGTGGCGGTGCTACTGACTCGCAAACTGCCGGAGGGCCTCAAGGCTGGGGAGGCTCATTGATATTGGCGTTGCCCGTCCCGGCCTCTTCGCGGGCAAGCCCGCTCCCACAGGATTTCCACTACCCTTGAGAATAGTGGTGAGCCTGTGGGAGCGGGCTTGCCCGCGAAGAGGCCAGGACAGGCAACCAAGAATCAACTGGTAATCAGCCGCTCGCGAAGCTGGGTGATCTCATCCCGCAACTGCGCCGCAGCTTCAAACTCCAGATCGCGCGCAAACTGCATCATTTTCTCTCCCACAGGATTTCCACTACCCTTGAGAATAGTGGTGAGCCTGTGGGAGCGGGCTTGCCCGCGAAGAGGCCAGGACAGGCAACCAAGAATCAACT
>NZ_JBIVGP010000006.1:0-57421 GCF_044748725.1 Pseudomonas sp. NPDC089752 | reverse complement strand
AACTGGTAATCAGCCGCTCGCGAAGCTGGGTGATCTCATCCCGCAACTGCGCCGCAGCTTCAAACTCCAGATCGCGCGCAAACTGCATCATTTTCTCTTCCAACTGCTTGATGCGCTTGGTGATCTCACCCGGCGTGCGCAGTTCGGCCTCGTAACGGGCGCTCTCCTCCGCCGCCTTGGCCATGCCTTTGCGCTTCTTGCTGCGCGAGCCCGGCACGGTGGCGCCTTCCATGATGTCGGTGATGTCTTTGACCACGCCCTTGGGCACGATGCCGTGGGCCTCGTTGAAGGCGATCTGCTTCTCGCGCCGGCGCTCGGTCTCGTCGATCGCCCGCTGCATGGATCCGGTGATCTGGTCGGCATAAAGAATCGCCCGACCATTGAGATTTCGTGCGGCCCGACCGATGGTCTGGATCAGCGAACGCTCGGAACGCAGGAAACCTTCCTTGTCTGCATCGAGAATCGCCACCAGCGAGACCTCGGGCATGTCCAGGCCCTCACGCAGCAGGTTGATGCCCACCAGCACGTCGAAGGTGCCCAGGCGCAGGTCTCGGATGATTTCCACCCGCTCCACCGTGTCGATATCCGAGTGCAGGTAGCGCACCCGCACGTCGTGGTCGGCCAGGTAATCGGAAAGGTCTTCGGCCATGCGCTTGGTCAGCGTGGTGGCCAGAACCCGCTCGCCCTGATCGACGCGCTTGCGAATCTCCGACAGCAGGTCGTCGACCTGGGTCAGCGCCGGGCGTATCTCGACCTGCGGGTCGACCAGGCCGGTCGGGCGCACCACCTGCTCGACCACCCGCCCAGCGTGCTCGGCTTCATATGGCCCTGGGGTTGCGGATACGAAAATCGTCTGCGGGCTGACCGACTCCCACTCATCGAAACGCATGGGCCGGTTATCTAGCGCCGACGGCAGGCGGAAGCCGTACTCGACCAGGGTTTCCTTTCGCGATCGATCGCCCTTGTACATTGCCCCGACCTGCGGAACGCTGACGTGTGACTCGTCGATCACCAGCAGGGCATCCGCCGGCAGGTAGTCATAGAGGGTCGGCGGCGGCGCGCCAGCCGGGCGCCCGGACAGATAGCGCGAGTAGTTCTCGATACCGTTGCAGTAGCCCAGTTCGAGGATCATCTCCAGGTCGAAACGGGTACGCTGCTCCAGGCGCTGGGCTTCGACCAGCTTGTTGCCTTGGTGAAGATATTCGAGGCGGTCCTTGAGTTCGTCCTTGATGCCGTCCACAGCTTCCAGCAGGGTTTCCCGCGGGGTGACGTAGTGGCTCTTGGGATAGAAGGTAAAGCGCGGCAACTTGCGGAAGACTTCGCCGGTCAGCGGGTCGAACGCAGCGATGTTCTCCACTTCGTCATCGAACAGCTCGATACGGATGGCTTCACGGTCCGATTCAGCAGGGAAGATGTCGATCACATCGCCACGCACGCGGAAGGTGGCGCGGGCGAAGTCCATCTCGTTACGGGTGTATTGCAGGTCGGCCAAACGGCGCAGCAGCGCGCGCTGGTCGAGCTTATCGCCACGGTCGACGTGCAACACCATCTTAAGGTAGGTCTCGGGGCTGCCCAGGCCATAGATGCACGACACGGTGGTGACGATGATCGCATCGCGCCGTTCCAGCAGCGCCTTGGTCGCCGACAGGCGCATCTGCTCGATGTGGTCGTTGATCGAGGCATCCTTCTCGATGAAGGTATCCGACGACGGCACATAAGCTTCGGGCTGGTAGTAGTCGTAGTAGGAGACGAAGTACTCCACCGCATTGTTCGGGAAGAACGCCTTGAACTCGCCATACAACTGCGCGGCCAGGGTCTTGTTCGGCGCCAGCACCAGGGTCGGGCGCTGCACCTGCGCAATGACGTTGGCAATGCTGAAGGTTTTGCCCGACCCGGTCACCCCGAGCAGGGTCTGGTGCGACAGGCCCGCCTCGATACCCTCGACCATCTGGCGGATGGCCTCGGGCTGGTCGCCGGCCGGCTGGAAACGGGTGACGAGCTGGAACTCGGACATGTCGGACCTCGCGGTAACGCAGCAACTGTAAATTTAGCCAGTAGTCTATACCCAAATGCGCCCGCCCGGGACCGGATTCAAGGTCCAGGTGTGAGCGCCTATTGCGGTGGACACGGCAATTCGACCAATGGTCGAAAAATATTTGCGCAAATTGCCGGAAAAGCTGCGCCACACTGTCGCAGTGACCGAGCGGTATCACTATACTGACTCCCCGTTTGTGCACCGCTTCAGTGCATTCGGCTGGAGCGTGTACGCCCTATCACTCTCCATTCAGAGCCAAGGTAACAATGAGCCTGTTTTCCGCTGTCGAGCTGGCACCCCGCGACCCCATTCTGGGCCTCAACGAAGCATTCAACGCCGATCCCCGTACCGACAAGGTCAACCTGGGCGTGGGCGTGTACTGCAATGAGGAAGGCCGCATTCCGCTGCTGCGCGCCGTGATCGAAGCCGAAACCCAGCGTGCCGCCCAGCATGCCTCGCGCGGCTACCTGCCGATCGACGGCATCGCCACCTACGACCAGGCCGTGCAGAAACTGATCTTCGGCGCCGAGTCGCCACTGCTGGCCGCAGGCCGCGTGGTCACCGTGCAGGCCGTAGGCGGCACCGGTGCTCTGAAAATCGGCGCCGACTTCCTCAAGCGCCTGTCGCCCAATGCCGTGGTCGCCATCAGCGACCCGAGCTGGGAAAACCACCGCGCGCTGTTCGAGACCGCCGGCTTCCCGGTGCAGAACTACCGCTACTACGACGCACCGAGCAACGACGTCAACCGTGCCGGTATGCTCGAAGACCTGAACGCCCTGCCGTCCGGCTCGATCGTCGTGCTGCACGCGTGCTGCCATAACCCGACCGGCGTCGACCTCGGCCTGGACGACTGGAAAAACGTCCTGGAAGTGGTCAAGGCCAAGGGTCATGTGCCGTTCCTCGACATGGCCTACCAGGGCTTTGGTGATGGCATCGCCGAAGACGCCTTCGCCGTGCGCCTGTTCGCCGAGTCGGGCCTGGAGTTCTTCGTTTCCAGCTCGTTTTCCAAGTCGTTCTCGCTGTACGGCGAGCGCGTCGGCGCCCTGTCGATCGTCACCGCCAACAAGGACGAGAGCACCCGTGTGCTGTCGCAGGTCAAGCGCGTGATCCGCACCACCTACTCCAACCCGCCGACCCACGGCGCCACCATCGTCGCTACCGTGCTCAACAGCGACGAGCTGCGCCAGATGTGGGAAGCCGAGCTGGGTGAAATGCGCCAGCGCATCCACGGCATGCGTCAGCAAATGGTCAGCCTGCTGGCTGAATACGGCGCCAAGCGCGACTTCAGCTTCGTTGGCCGCCAGGCGGGCATGTTCTCCTACTCCGGCCTGAGCGTAGAGCAGGTGGCACGCCTGAAGAACGAGTTCGGCATCTATGCGCTGGATACTGGCCGCATCGCCGTTGCCGCGCTGAATCAGAGCAACATCCACGTGGTCACCAAGGCCATCGTCGAAGTGCTGTAACTGCTTGATTTAGCTGATTGAATTGCCAGGGGTGGGTTGACTTGCCGCTGGCAATGGGTAAAATGCACGCAGATTCCGCGATAGCTCAGTCGGTAGAGCAAATGACTGTTAATCATTGGGTCCCTGGTTCGAGTCCAGGTCGCGGAGCCAAATTCTGAAAAAGCCCCCGGTTGCGAAAGCAGCCGGGGGCTTTTTTGTTCGGCTTGGGATTTGTGGCGTTGATAAGATCGAGCGCCGCCCGCGCGGCGCATCGCGAGCAACGCCGCTCCTACGTTTGTTTCGGGCCAGTTATGTCATTGACGAGCGCGCGCGGCCTTTTTTCAGATCGACACGACAATGCGCCATGCGCCAAGGCGTTCGCGCGCCGATTTCCCAGAATTAATTGGCCCGAAACAAACGTAGGAGCGAGCGTTGCTCGCGATGCGCCGCGCGGGCGGCGCTCGATCTCAATGACACTAAATCGGCTCAGCTGGTACGACCAATGGGATAGAACACGCCATGGCTCCAGACGCCTAGCCATTCTTCGCCATCGATCTCACGCGCAACTGCCAGCTCGACCAACTGGTAGAACACATTGCGATGGATCAACGCCTCGAGATTGCTGCGCATCAGCACATAAGGCGACGGCTCCTGGGTGACAGGGTCGATCTCCACACGCAGAGGATTCGCCGGGCCCGCTTCGACCTGATCCTCGACATTGCTGGTAAAGGTCAACACCTGCTGCTCGCCACTGCCCTGCACATCCAGGGCCACGGCAACGAACGGCGCATCGTCGACGCGAATACCCACCTTTTCCACCGGCGTGATCAGGAAGTAGTCATCGCCATCGCGGCGAATGATCGTGGAAAACAGCCGCACCATCGGCTTGCGCCCGATTGGCGTACCCAGGTAATACCAGGTGCCGTCACGGGCGATGCGCATGTCGATGTCACCGCAGAAATCCGGATTCCACAGATGCACCGGCGGCAGGCCCTTGTGCTTGGGGATCTGTGCCAGTAAATCGTTGGCCTTGGCGGAATCCGTCATCACCCTGCCCTCACTCACTCATGCCCAGAAGGCTACGAGCGTACTCGCGCATCGGTGCCGCGAGCAAATCCTGAGGCGTATTGTCGTGGAACGTCAACAAACCGCCACGGCTCTTGATGCGTGCGCTGTCGATCAGGTAACGGGTGCTGGTTTCGATCAGCATCATCTGCACCACGCCGGTATCCCACCCCAAGCGGTCGACCGCCTGTTCGTCATACCATTCATCGCCATTGGAGATGCGGTCATCGGTGCGGGCGAAACGGGTGTACAGCACATAGTCGGCGCCTACAGCGCGGGCCTCGGCAATGGCTTCTTCCAGGCCCAGCGGCCCTTGGGCGCGGCGTACCAGCGGGAAATACTCGACGAAGCTCTTGAAGGCCTCTTCGGCCACCACGTTCTGTTTCGGCACCGGCCCCTTGCTCGGTGGCATGAATGCGCCCTGGCCGATGAAGATGAACGAATCGGGTTGCAGGCGGATCGACAGAGTGCGGCGCGTATCGCTGTGATCCAGCAGGCCGGCATCGCTCATGTGGTAACGGACGCCCTCGCCCATATCGCTGACATTCATGCAGCCGCCCAGCGCCAACAGCGCCAGCGGCAAGACCAGGCTACGCATCTTCCCTCCAGTGGCCGGTGACGAAAAACCGGCGAATAGCCGGCGGATGCAGCTTTTGCGCCAGATCAGCCGCCGATCACCTTCATCACCATGACATCACCGGAAAACGCCAGTTCCTGCTTGTCGGCCAGGGCCTTGACCAGCAACCGCTGCAATGCGGGAAGCGCCTGGTGGCGGGGCTGCTCGAGCAAGTCGCCGACAAAGTGACGGTTGCTCGACGACAAGCAGCCATGCAGCCAGCCCGTGGAGGACAAGCGCAGACGCGAGCAGGTACGGCAGAACGGCACACTCTCGTTGGCGATCACACCAAAATGCCCCTTGCCCGGTATCTGGTAGCGCAGCGCGGTGGCATCCAGTGGCGCATCGACCTGCTGGTAGCCATGCTCGCGACCGATCAGCTCCAGCAGCTGGTCCAGCCCTACGAACTGTTGCAAGAAGGTGTTGGAGTCGCGAGCCAGATGGCCCATGCGCATCAATTCGATGAAGCGCAACTCGAAGCCGCGGGCCAGGCAATAGTCGAGCATGGGCACCACTTGATCGAGATTCTCCCCGCGCATGGGCACCATGTTCACCTTGATCTGCATGCCCATGGCACTCGCCTGCTGCATGCCCGCAAGTACGCTATCCAGGTCGCCACCCCGGGCGATGCGTCGGAACGCCTGAGGATCCAGGGTATCGAGAGAAACATTCAGACGACGGATACCGGCCGCTTGCAACTGCGGCAGCTTGCGCGAGAGCAACTGGCCATTGGTGGTGAGGGAGATATCCTGCAGATCGAGCCTGGCCACCGCTGCGAGAAACGCATCGAGCCTGGGGCTGACCAAGGGTTCGCCACCGGTAATACGCAGGCGTTCGATACCTGCAGCTTCGATCAGATAGGCCACGCCACGTGCCAGCGCCTCTGCCGACAGCTCATCCTGTGCCGCCACCAGACGCTTGCCATTGGGCACGCAATAGCTACAGGCGTAATTACAGGCAGCCGTCAGGCTGACGCGCAGGTTGCGAAAACGCCTGCCTTGACGATCGACGATCATGAATGACTCCGGCATGGATGAATCGGGGCTGGCGAAACCTGACTCAAAATTCAGGTTTTTGCAAGCCCCGGCTTCATGCCGGTTTCAGCCAAAAAGGGCGAAACGCTTCAGTTCGCGGGTTCCGGGTCGCGCTTGCGCTTGTTGCCCATGCGCACGCCGATGTCCATGAGGAACTGGAAGAAGCCCTCCTGGTCCTCCAGCACGTTGCTCCAGAACGGCGAGTGATACAGTGCCACGGCACCATGTACCAGGGCCCAGGCAGCACAGTAGTGGAAATACGGCGGCACGTCTTCGAGTTTGCCTTCGCTGATCCGCCCCTTGATCAGCTGGGTCAGCCGATCGAAGTTGGAGGCACGAATGCTGTGCAGCTCCTCGACCATTTCCGGTACCTGATTGCCCTTTACCACCTTTTCTTCCAGGCGGTCGAACAGCCGGTAGCGCTGCGGGTCGCGCATGCGGAACTCGAAATAGGCGCGCGACAGCGCCTCCTTGTCGCGGTCGACATCGGCCGAGTGCAACAGCCCGTTCAAGTCGCGCTCGTAGTCGAGCATCAGGCGCAGGTAGATCTCCGCCTTGGACTTGAAGTGCTTGTAGATCGTACCTTTGCCGATACCTACGGCGTCAGCGATCATCTCGACGGTGACGCTATCTTCACCCTGTTCGAGAAACAGCTTGAGCGCAGTATCGAGGATTTCCTGTTCGCGACGGCGAAACTCACGGACCTTACGAGGTTCTTTCTGCATGGGAAGGACTGGATGACATTGAAGCGGTTTATTATGCCTAACTTGCAGCAAATTGCACGGATCATCCAAACATGTCTGTGTTTCACGATGAGTTCGAGCGGGCGCAGGGGCGGTAAAGATGCATTGAGGAAGGAAGCGACAGCAGGCGTATTCCAAATCTGTTTAAAAAACGACCAATCAAGACTGGCACTGCGCCAAAGCTGACCAATACTTGAAGTGTTGGCGCGGCGCATCCCCCCCAAGTGGCGCGCCGATAAAGGTGCTCAGGGACCGCGTACCTTTGTTTTACTCCTAATGGTCTTAACCCGGATTCCTCCCCCAGAACCCGGGTTTTTTTTGCCTGTACCAGGGAGGGTTGAGAGTGTGTGGCGGCAGGATGTGCCAGCCGATGGATTGTTAGCGCTCTCAAGATCGAGCGCCGCCCGCGCGGCGCATCGCGGATGAATCCGCTCCTACATTTGTTGCAACGTACCTAGGTCTGTAAGGCCATGGTTGTTCGCCTTGGTGCATGGCTTGAGTCTGGTGGGGCGGCGGCAGCGCCAGTCAAAAAATCGCGTCGTGCCAACGAGGCTGGCAACTATGGCCTATCAGACCATGGCACGTTGCAACAAATGTAGGAGCGGATTCATCCGCGATGCGCCGCGCGGGCGGCGCTCGATTTCAGCACCACCGGAAAACCCCAGCCAGGCGCCCTTACCCCCCCACCCGCGCCAAAGGAAACAACCGCTTGAAGTTGCCAGTAGTCTGCTCCGCCAGCTGCGCATAACTCACCCCCCGCAACGACGCCACATACTCCGCAACCTCACGCACATACTCGGGCAGGTTCGGCTTGCCACGATAAGGAATTGGCGCCAGGTAAGGCGAATCGGTCTCCACCAGCAGCCGGTCAGCCGGCACTTGCCGCGCCACGTCGCGCAACGCCTCGGCATTGCGGAAGGTGACGATGCCAGACAGCGAAATGTAGTACCCCAGATCCAGCGCCGCCTTCGCCATGTCCCAGTCCTCGGTAAAGCAGTGCAGCACGCCGGCCTGGGGCAGGCTGGCCTCGCGCAGCAGCGCCAACGTGTCGGCCCTAGCCGCACGGGTATGCACGATCACCGGTTTGCCGGTCTGGCGCGAAGCCTCCAGGTGCAGGCGGAACGACGCCTGCTGCAGCTCGGCCGCTTCCGGTTCGTAATGGTAATCCAACCCGGTTTCACCGATGGCGACGACGTGCGGGTGCGCCAACTCACGCAACAGCCATTCCAGCGCCGGGGTTTCGCCAGGTGCCAGATCAAGAGGGTGCACGCCCACCGAGCAGTCGACATCGGCATACTGCTCGCTCAGGGCCTTCACCGCGCCGGCGTTCTCGGCGCTGACGCCAATGCACAGGAAGTGCCCGACGCCGCGCTCGCGCGCCGCCTGCAGGGCAGCATCGAGGGAACCCTGGTGGGCACTGAGGTCAAGACGATCGAGGTGGCAATGGGAGTCTACGAGCATGGGATACGGCACACATGAAGAAATGGAAAATCAGCGGGAACCCGGCAGCTGCACCCAGTGGGCGAGCAAGGCTTCCAGCAGCAGGACGCGGTTGAGGTTGGCCTTGCCCAGCACCTTCTGGCGCTGCTCGAGAATCCACGCCTGAACCTCGAGCACCTTGGCTTGCCGGCTCTTTTGCGCAAGGTACTGCACCACCTTGCGCATATCAGCCAAGCCTAGGCCGTCTTCGTCCTGGGTCAATTGATAACGCAGGGTCATGTGCGACCAGTCGCAGAACCAGTCGAATAGCAACAACAAAGGTACGCTGCTCCAGGCCTCGGCCAATTGACTGGGGGATTGCTGTTGCTTGAGCAACTTCTTCACCCCGTCAGTGACCAGTGCTCGCTGCTCGCGCACGCCCTGGGCCTGCAGCTTCACCGCCATCAGCGGCGAGCCAGCGGCAAGGGCCAGCAGTTCGTCGCGCTCGGCCTCGTCGCAATCGGCCAGCGCCGAGGCCAGCCAAGCTTTGCTCTGAGCCAAACTGGGCGGCGGGCAAGTTACCTGCTGGCAGCGGCTCTTGATGGTCGGCAGCAAGCGGCTCGGCTGGTGGCTGACCAACAGCAGAACGGTATCGCCGGAGGGCTCTTCCAGGCTCTTGAGCAGGGCGTTGGAGGCATTGACGTTCATCGCTTCGACCGGCTCGATCAGAATGACTTTACGCCCACCCAGCTGCGCCGTCTGCACCACGAATGACACCAGATCACGCACCTGGTCGACCTTGATCGGCTTGTCGGCCTCTTCCGGCTCCAGCACGAAGTTGTCCGGGTGGCTGCCCGCCTTGAGCAGCAGGCAGGATTTGCACTGCCCGCAAGCATCCAGCCCTTGCGGCTGCTGGCACAACAACCGGGCCATCAGGCGCTCGGCCAGGGCGCGCTTGCCGATACCCTGCGGCCCGTGCAGCAGGTAGGCATGGGCATGCTGGGCACGCCCGGCCAGCTGCTGCCAAAGCGCCTGCTGCCAGGGGTAGGCCTCAGCCACGGCAGCGCTCCAAAATGCTCGGCAACAGCGCGTCAATGGCGCGCTGCACGGCTTCAAGCGGCTGAGCGGCATCCAGCAGGTCGTAGCGCTGCGGCTCGCGCTGGGCGCGCTGCAGATAGGCCTGGCGCACAGCCTCGAAGAAGGCCTGGCCTTCCTGTTCGAAGCGGTCCAGACGGCCACGCGCGGCGGCTCGGGCCAAGCCGACTTCCACCGGCAGGTCGAACACCAGTGTCAGGTCGGGGCGCAGGTCGCCCTGAACGAATTGTTCCAGCGTGGCGATACGCTCGACTGAAAGGCCACGGCCACCGCCTTGGTAGGCATAGGTGGCATCCGTGAAGCGATCACACAGCACCACGGCGCCACGTTCCAGCGCCGGACGGATCACCTGTGCCAGGTGCTGGGCGCGCGCAGCGAACACCAGCAGCAACTCGGTGTCGGCGGCCATCGTTTCGTCGCTTGGCGCCAGCAGCAGCTCGCGGACCTTTTCGGCCAGCGGCGTGCCGCCAGGCTCGCGGGTCAGCAGCACATCCAGCCCCTGCTCGCGCAGGCGTCCAGCCAGGTAATCGCGGTTAGTGCTCTTGCCCGCGCCTTCGGGGCCTTCCAGGGTAATAAACAAGCCGCTCACAGGCAGTCCTTAATGTTGTTCGTCAGGCGCCGGCGTTTCGGCCGGAGCGGGTTCGCTGGCCGGGGCCGGGTCCTGAACGGAGGGCTCAGCCGGCTCTGGCGCGGCCTCGGCAGGTGCGTCCTGCTCATCCGGCTGCGCTTGTGGTGCCGGGCTGGACCGATAATCCGCGCGCCGCTTGAGCTGGAACTCGCGAACCGCCGAGTTGTGATCGTCGAGGTCGTCGGAGAACACATGGCTGCCGTCGCCACGGGCGACGAAGTACAGGCTGGTGCCATCGGATGGGTTGAGCGCGGCGTGAATCGCCTCTCGCCCGACCATGGCGATCGGCGTCGGCGGCAGGCCGCTGATGGTGTAGGTGTTGTAAGGGGTCGGCTCTCGCAGGTCGGCGCGGGTGATCCGGCCGTTGTAGCGTTCGCCCATGCCGTAGATCACCGTAGGGTCGGTCTGCAGCATCATGCCCAGGCGCAGGCGACGGACGAACACGCCAGCGATCTGACCGCGCTCCTGGGGGATGCCGGTTTCTTTCTCGACCAGCGAGGCCATGATCAACGCCTGGTAAGGGTCGCGGTAAGGCAGGTCGGTGGTGCGCTCTGCCCACTCCTTGGCCAGGACTTCGTCCAGGCGCAGGTAGGCCTGCTGAAGCAGCTCGACATCGCTCATGCCCCGTACGAAACGGTAGGTATCAGGGAAGAATCGGCCCTCTGGGAACACCCCGGTATGGCCTAGCTTGTCCATGACTTCGGAATCGGCGAGGCCGTCGAGGGTGTGCTTGATCTTTTCGTGCTTGGCGATCGCCGAACGCACCTGGCGGAAGGTCCAGCCCTCGACCAGGGTCAGGTTGTACTGCACCACGTCAGCCCGGCGCCAGGCGTCGAACAGGTCTTCCACGGTCATGCCAGGGGTGAGGCGATACTCGCCGGTCTTCAGCGGCGTACCCGCCATATTGAAGCGCCAGTACAAGCGCAACCAGAAGGCGTCATCAAGCAGCCCCTCGTTCTGCATGCGATAGAACATGCGGTTGGGGTTGGTGCCATTGGGCACGTCGAGCAGGCGCTCCTGCGTCACGTGCAGGGGCTGCTCCAACACCGAGTTGACCTTCCAGGCCGACCAGCCCAACGCCAGGCCGGCCAGGATCAAACCCATTTCCAGCAGCAGCAGGAATTTGCGTCTCACGAATTCAGGTATCCAGTAACGTACGGGCAACGGCCTGCAGTTTACGGGTGAGCGGGCCCGGCGACCAGTTCAGCGCGGCAAATGCCCGCACAGGCCAGACCCCATAGACGCTGTTGCAGACAAATACCTCTTGCGCCTGCGCCAGCTCGTCCAATGGCAAGTCACGCACCTGCACCGGTATTGCCAATGCCTGCGCCTGCTCCAGCAACGCCGCACGCATCACGCCGGCAACGCCGCAGCGGCCGAGATCAGCGGTAAGCAGCACGCCGTCGCACACCAGGAAAAGATTGCTGTACACCCCTTCGACCACCCTGCCCTGCCCGTCGCACATCAAGCCTTCGGCATGTTCGCTGTCCTGCCATTCGGCTCGGGCCAGCACTTGCTCCAGGCGGTTGAGGTGTTTGAGGCCGGCCAGCAGCGGTTGTTCCCCGAGCCGGGTCTGGCAAGGAAAAAGACGCACGCCATGCTCGGCATGTTCGACAGGATAGCTGGGCAGCGGACTGCCCTGCAGGATACGCCGCGGCGCGGCGCTTACGACCGGGGCATAACCCCGCTGGCTGTCGCCACGGGTAAGGATCAGCTTGGCGACACCGTCACCCAACTGGCTGGCATAGCGCAGGATTTCATCGCGCACCAGCGCCAGGTCGACATTGATAGCCAGTCGCTCACAGCCCAATGCCAGGCGGGCCAGGTGGGCGTCCAGCAAGCTGGGCCGGCCACCGCGCACGGCGATGGTCTCGAACAGACCATCGCCGTAGGCCAGGCCGCGGTTCTGCAGGTTGACCGCAGTCGCAGGCTGGCCGTCGATCCAGCTGTGCATCAACCGGCGAACCGGCGGAACACCAGCGAGCCGTTGGTGCCACCAAAGCCGAACGAGTTGGACAGCACCACATCGATCGGCATGCTGCGCGCCTCGTGTGGCACGAAGTCAAGGTCACAACCTTCGTCCGGCTCGTCCAGGTTGATGGTCGGCGGCGCCATCTGGCTGTTGATCGCCAACACGCTGAAGATCGCCTCTACCGCACCGGCGGCGCCCAGCAGGTGGCCGGTCATCGACTTGGTCGAGCTGACCGCCAGCTTGTAGGCGTGCTCGCCGAACACACGCTTGATCGCCGCGACTTCGGCAACATCGCCGGCCGGGGTCGAGGTGCCGTGGGCGTTGATGTAGCTCACCGCATCCGGCTGGATACCGGCATCGCGCAGGGCATTGGCCATGCAACGGGCGGCGCCTTCACCGCTATCGGGCGGCGAGGTCATGTGGAAGGCGTCACCGCTCATGCCGAAGCCGATCAGCTCTGCATAGATGGTCGCACCACGGGCCTGGGCGTGTTCCAGCTCCTCCAGCACCAGCGCACCCGCGCCGTCGGACAGCACGAAGCCGTCACGGCCCTTGTCCCACGGACGGCTGGCACGGCTTGGCTCGTCATTGCGGGTCGACAGCGCGCGCGAAGCACCGAAGCCACCCATGCCCAGGCCACAAGCAGCCATTTCGGCGCCGCCGGCGATCATCACATCGGCTTCGCCGTAGGCGATATTGCGCGCAGCCATGCCGATGCAGTGAGTGCCGGTGGTACAGGCGGTTGCAATGGCGTAGTTCGGCCCCTGCAGACCCAGGTGAATCGACAGGAAACCGGAGATCATGTTGATGATCGAACCCGGCACGAAGAACGGCGAAATGCGCCGCGGCCCTTGCTCGTGCAGGGTACGGCTGGTGTCTTCGATGTTGGTCAGGCCACCGATGCCCGAGCCCATGGCCACGCCGATGCGCTCGCGGTTGGCGTCGGTGACTTCCAGGCCGGCATTACGCACCGCCTGAAAACCGGCCGCCAGGCCGTACTGAATGAACAGGTCAAGCTTGCGAGCCTCCTTGGCCGACAAGTACTGCTCGACCTCGAAGCCCTTCACCGAGCCGCCGAAACGGGTGGAGTAGGCAGACAGGTCCGTGTGTTCGATCGGACCAATGCCACTGCGGCCAGCCAGAATGCCCTGCCAGGTGCTCGGTACATCGGTACCCAGTGGCGACAGCATACCCATACCGGTGACCACGACGCGTCTACGCGACACAGTACTCTCCTTTTCTAATAACCAGAGTCTCTTGCCATTGCATTCAAGCAAGGGAATGAAATGGCAACAAGCTCTCGAAGCCCGCTGATCGACGCAGGGCCTTCGCAAAGAAAAAACCGCACGCCGGTAAAGGCAGTGCGGTTTTTCTCGTCAAGAAGCGACGACTACTGCGTCTTAGGCCTTGTGGCTGTTGACGTAGTCGATTGCAGCTTGAACGGTAGTGATCTTCTCGGCTTCTTCGTCAGGGATTTCGGTCTCGAATTCCTCTTCCAGAGCCATCACCAGCTCAACGGTGTCAAGCGAATCGGCACCCAGGTCATCGACGAAGGACTTCTCGTTGGTCACTTCCTCTTCCTTGACGCCCAGTTGCTCGGCGACGATTTTCTTGACGCGTTCTTCGATGGTGCTCATACCTAGTTTTCACTCCTAATGGACATATGTCAGGCAGCTGGCCGGTGACCAAGTTTATAGGAAGACGTTCGCTTTTCAAGCGGAACGCACCTCCCGATTAGTCACCCTGCCCTCTGCCTGGAATCTGGTTGCAGCTTTATAACGGATTTTAGGCTCGGAGTATGACTCTTTTTTGAACCAATCCGTCACATTGAGTTGCGGTGTTACATGTACATCCCGCCGTTCACCGGCACAGTGGCGCCGGTGACATAGGCTGCGCCGTCGGATGCCAGGAACGAAACCACCTTGGCGATTTCGTCGGCCTGGCCCAGGCGGCCCAGCGGAATCTGGGTCTGCAGCGCTTCGCGCTGCGCTTCAGGCAGCTCGCGGGTCATGTCGGTGTCGATGAAGCCCGGGGTCACCGAGTTGACGGTGATGCCACGCGAGCCCACTTCACGCGCCAGCGCGCGGCTGAAGCCTTCGAGGCCTGCCTTGGCAGCTGCGTAGTTGGCTTGACCGGCGTTGCCCATGGCACCGACGACCGAGCCGATGCTGATGATACGGCCCCAACGTGCCTTGGTCATGCCACGCAGCACGCCCTTGGACAAACGGTAAAGGCTGTTCAGGTTGGTGTCGATCACATCGAACCACTCGTCGTCCTTCATGCGCAGCATGAGGTTGTCACGGGTGATGCCGGCGTTGTTGACCAGAATGGTCGGCGCACCGAACTGCTCGCCAATGGCGCCCAATACCGCTTCCACGGACTCGGCGCTGGTCACGTTCAGCTCCATGCCGGTGCCGGTGATGCCGTGCTCTTTCAGGGTGGCGGCGATGCGCTCGGCGCCGGAGGCCGAGGTGGCGGTGCCGATCACGGTCGCGCCCTGGCGGCCCAGCTCGAGGGCGATGGCCTGGCCGATACCACGGCTGGCGCCGGTAACCAGTGCAACTTTACCTTGCAGGCTCATGCAAGCTTCTCCAAATTCAGGCCAGCGCCGCGCGGGTGGCGGCGACGGCGTCAGGGGTATTGAGGTTGTAGGTGGTCACGCCGTCGGCGCAGCGCTTGTTCAGGCCAGCCAGGACTTTGCCCGGGCCGCATTCGACCAGGTTGACCGCACCGTTTTTGGCGAGGGTTTGCACACACTCGACCCAGCGTACCGGCTGGTACAGCTGCGCCAGCAGATCATGCTTGAGTGCGTCGAGGTCGGCAGCAACGGCGGCAGTCACGTTCTGCACCACCGGGATTTGCGGCGCCTTCCATTCGATGGCGTTGACGTTCTCGGCGAAACGCTCGGCGGCCGGCTTCATCAGCGCACAGTGCGAGGGTACGCTGACGGCCAGTGGCAGGGCACGTTTGGCACCTTTAGCTTTGCACAGCTCGATGGCGCGATCGACAGCCGCCTTGTTACCGGCGATGACCACCTGGCCCGGCGAGTTGAAGTTGACGGCACTGACCACTTGATCTTCAGCGGCTTCAGCGCAAATCTCGACCACGACGGCATCGTCAAGGCCGAGGATCGCAGCCATGGCGCCATGACCGGCGGGCACGGCTTCTTGCATCAACTGGCCACGACGCTCAACGAGCTTGACCGCGTCCTTCAGCGACAGGCTGCCCGCAGCAACCAGCGCGCTGTATTCACCCAGGCTGTGACCGGAGACGAAGGCCGGCTGCGCGCCACCCTCCTCCAGCCACAAACGCCACAGCGCGATGGAGGCGGTAAGAATCGCTGGCTGAGTCTTGTCGGTTTGATTGAGCTTCTCTTCCGGCCCATTCTGGACCAGATCCCACAGGTCATAGCCCAGAGCCTCGGAAGCCTCCTTGAAGGTTTCGACAATTACCGGCTTCTCAGCGCCAAGTTCGGCGAGCATGCCCAGCGACTGGGAACCTTGACCGGGAAAGACGAATGCGAGGGATGCAGACATTGAACAAGCCCTTATGATCTTGTCGTCGGATAGGGTGCGCCAGGCCTCGGGCCGGGCGCGGAATCTGAAAACTTGGATGGAAACCCAGACCAAGCGGTCACATTTAAGCACTTCATCGGCGAAATGCCTAAGGCAACAAATCTTCGAGACGGCCATGCAGCCGCTGCGGGAGGTTTTCCTGGATCTCGATCAGCGCTCGCTGAATCGCGCTCTGAAAGCCCTGCACACCCGCCGAGCCGTGGCTCTTGATGACAATGCCCTGCAAGCCGAGGAAGCTCGCACCATTGTGCCGCGCCGGCGCCAGGTCGGCCTGCAGGCGCTTGAGCAACGGCATGGCCATGGCCCCGGCGGCACGAGCCAGCACACCGCCCTTGAACAGCTTTTCGATGCGCGCACCGATCATGGTTGCCAGGCCTTCGCTGGACTTGAGCAGAATGTTGCCGACAAAGCCATCACACACCACCACGTCCGCCTCACCGCGATACAGGCCATCACCCTCGACGAAGCCCACATAGTTGAGGCCGCGCGCATTCTGCAGCAGCGTGGCGGCCAGCTTGACCTGCTGATTGCCCTTGATATCTTCGGTGCCGATGTTCAACAGCGCCACACGCGGGCGATGGATACCCAGCGCCTGCGCGGCCACCGAACCCATCACGGCGAACTGGTAGAGATTTTCCGCACTGCAGTCGACGTTGGCACCCAGGTCGAGCAGCTGGCAATACCCGGCCTGGGTCGGAATCGCCGCCACCATGGCTGGCCGGTCGATGCCCGGCAGGGTCTTGAGCACGAAGCGCGAAAGCGCCATCAACGCCCCGGTATTGCCGGCACTGACACAGGCCTGGGCCTTGCCGTCACGCACCAGTTCGAGGGCGATGCGCATCGACGAATCCGGCTTGCCACGCAACGCCTGGGAAGGCCGCTCGTCCATACCGATCACTTCACTGGCAGCGGCAATCTGCAGGCGCGCGCGATCCGCAGCCGCGAGGCCGCTGACAAGATCTTCCAGAAGGGAGGGTTGACCGACGAGGGTCAGGTGAAGCGAGGGTGTGGCCGAGAGGCAGGCAATACTAGCCTGGACAATGCTGCGGGGACCGAAGTCCCCGCCCATTGCGTCGATCGCGATGATCTGAGCGGACAAGGATTACTCGTCAGCGCCCTTGTCGATCACTTTGCGACCACGGTATACGCCTTCTGGCGATACGTGGTGGCGCAGGTGCATTTCGCCGGTGGTTTTTTCTACCGACAGCGCGTTTTCCGACAGAGCGTCGTGCGAACGACGCATGTCACGGGCAGAGCGGGATTTTTTGTTCTGCTGAACAGCCATAATTGATTAACTCCTAAACGTTTGGGTCACGCTTTAACTGCGCCAAAACACTGAACGGGTTGGACCGCGATACCTCGTCCTTGCTCGAATCGGGCTCGTCTGCGCCCGCCGGCTGCTGGCATTCTTCCGGATGATGAGCAGGCACGATGGGCAAGGCGAGCAGAAGCTCCTCCTCGATCAAGGCCTGCAGATCCAATGGATCTTCGCCCAGTTCCAGCACGTCATAGCCTTTCGGCAACGACTGGGTATTCGCACCCTCCTTCACCACAGCGTAAGTACATTCGCTATGGATCGGCAGGGTGACCAGCTCAAGACAACGCTGGCAAACCATTTTGACTTCGACATCCAGCTCGGTGTGGATAACCACAGCGTGCTGCTCGTCTCGTTCAAAATCGAACTTCGCCTGCACCGTACCGACATTGTCGGAAAGCGGGTCGCAGAGTCTTTCCAAATCAGCGAGTTGCAGCGAACCGTTAAGGGTTACGCCACGATCGGCTAATTTGCGCGGGTCAACGTGAGGTGGAATCGGGTCATTCAACATAGGCGCAGCATTCTAGGGATGCCCCCCGGCCCTGTCAAAGGAAATTAGGCGGCATCTCACATGTTAGAATTTGGTTCACTTGATCAGGAGTCTATCATGCTTCCTTTGTTACTGGCTTCCAGCTCTCCTTACCGGCGCGAACTGCTCGCGCGCCTGCGCCTGCCTTTCACCTCGGCAAGCCCCGACCTAGACGAGCGGCGACTGGCCGACGAGCCGGCGACCGAGCTGGTGCGGCGCCTGGCCAGGCAAAAGGCCGAGGCCTTGGCGAGCAGCCACCCGGGGCACCTGATCATCGGCTCCGACCAGGTGGCCGTGCTCGGTGAACAGATCCTCGGCAAGCCCCACAGTTTCGAGCGTGCCTGCGAGCAACTGCTGGAGGCCAGCGGGCAGCAGGTTACCTTCCTGACCGGGCTGGCGCTGCTCAACAGCGCCACAGGGCAGTGCCAGGTCGATTGCGTGCCATTCACGGTAACGATGCGGGAATTGAATCGAGAGCGCGTTGAACGCTACGTCAGCGCCGAACAGCCGCTCGATTGCGCAGGCAGCTTCAAGGCCGAGGGCCTGGGAGTGAGCTTGTTCAAAAGCACCCACGGCTGCGACGCCACCAGCCTGATCGGGCTTCCGCTGATTCGGCTGGTGGACATGCTGACGAAGGAAGGTGTTGAGATCCCCTGAGCTGAATCAGCGCAGAGCAGGCCCCTGGAACCCCATGTACAGTGCCAGCTTCTCAGCAACGCTGGCACCGATGCGCTTGGAGAAACGATCGAAGGGCGACTCCTGGACAGTGAAGTCGACCAACTCCTTCTCCCCGACGATCTCGCGCGCCACATAACTGGCGCTGCCCAGACCATCCACCAGCCCCAGCGCCTTGGCTTGCTCGCCCGACCACACCAGGCCACTGAACAGCTCCGGATGCTCCTTGTCTTTCAGGCGATCTCCGCGCCCCTGCTTGACCATGGCGATGAACTGTTGATGCGTGGTGTTCAACACACCCTGCCAGAACGCCCGCTCTTCCGGTTTCTCAGGCGAGAACGGATCGAGGAAGGCTTTGTGCTCACCGGCGGTATAGGTGCGTCGCTCAACGCCCAGCTTCTCCATCGAACCAACGAAGCCATAGCCCGCCGCCGTCACCCCAATGGAGCCCACCAGGCTGGCCTTGTCAGCGTAGATTTCGTCTGCGGCACTGGCGATGTAGTAGGCGCCTGACGCTCCCAGGTCTGCGATGACCGCATACAGCTTGATGTCCGGATACTCGCCGCGCAAACGACGGATCTCGTCATAGACGTAACCCGCCTGCACCGGACTGCCGCCCGGGCTGTTGATACGCATGACCACAGCCTTGGTCTTGGGATCCTTGAATGCCTCGCGCAGGCTCTTGACCAGATTATCGGCACTGGCCGCCTCCTGGTCGGCGATCACCCCGCGCACTTCCACCAGCGCCGTATGACTGGTACTGCGCGAAGCGGCCTTGTCCATATCGGTGAACGGCAGGAACAGCGCAAGAATGCCGAACAGGTAGACGAAGGTCAGCAGCTTGAAGAAGATCCCCCAGCGCCTGGCTCGACGCTGCTCCTGGACACCCGCCAGCAGGGTCTTTTCGAGCAGCTTCCAACTCTTGCGCTCGACACGAACATCCTCCTCGCGATCTTCACGAGCGAGGCGCTCCTCTTCCGTTTCGTTACTGGGCGCTTTCCACTCGTCTACCATGCTCACCTACCTTGGAATTGCGAGGAACCGGCCAGCCACTCGCGCAGCTGGGAAAAATGCTCGATGCACACCTGCGGACCGAACTCGGCCAGCGCCTGCAGCGACATGGCACCATAGCCCACGGCCACCGAATGCATGCCAGCATTGCTGGCCATTTGCAGGTCGAATGCCGAATCTCCGACCATCAGTGCCCGGCCGGGTTCGATGCCACAATGCCCAAGGATCTCTTCGAGCATCAGTGGGTGTGGCTTCCCACGGGTTTCATCCGCGGCGCGGGTAATGTCGAAGAACTGCTCCCAGCCATTGGCCTTGAGCACCCGGTCCAGGCCTCGGCGAGCCTTGCCGGTTGCCACCGCCAGACGGTAACCCTGGGCACGGAAGGCATCCAGCGACTCGACCACCCCTTCGAACAAAGGCGAAGGCTGCTGATCCAGGGCCGTATAAATGTCGGCGTAGTGCTGACGAAACCGCGCCACCTGCACGGCATCGAGATGAGGATAAAGGGTCGAGATGGCCTCATCCAGCGCCAGGCCGATGATACCCTTGACGGCATCCTCCTGGCTTGGCGCCTCGCCCGCCCGCTCGGCGGCGGCATTCATCGATTCGACGATACGGCCAATGGAATCGGCCAAGGTGCCATCCCAATCGAAAATCAGCAGTTCATAGTCACGGCGCACTGAGTCGCTCCACGGTTTTAGCCCAGACCTCATCCACCGGCGCTTCGAGCTTCAGCTCGCCGCCATCGGGCAGCGGCACGGTCAGGGCGTAAGCGTGCAGGAACAGGCGCTTGCCACCCAGCTCACGAATCTCGCGACTGAAGTCTTCATCACCGTACTTGCTGTCGCCGGCAATCATGTGGCCGGCATGCAGCGTATGCACGCGAATCTGGTGGGTACGCCCGGTGATCGGGCGCGCCTCGACGATGGTGGCGAACTCGCCGAAACGGCGCAGCACGCGGAACAGGGTCAGCGCTTCCTTGCCCTCCTCGTTCACCTCGACCATGCGCTCGCCCGAACGCAGGTTGCTCTTGAGCAGCGGTGCGTTGACTTGCTTTTTCGAGGTCGGCCAGTGGCCACGCACCAGCGCCATGTAGCGCTTGTCGACACCGTCACCGCGCAGCGCGGCATGCAGATGGCGCAGCATGCTGCGCTTCTTGGCGATCATCAGCAGGCCCGAGGTGTCGCGGTCCAGGCGGTGCACCAGCTCCAGTTCCTTGGCGTCCGGGCGCAACTGGCGCAGCGCCTCGATCACACCGAAACTCAGGCCGCTGCCACCATGCACGGCGATGCCGGAAGGCTTGTTCATCACGATCAGCGCCTTGTCTTCATAGACGATGGCGGCTTCCAGGCGCTGCAGCAGCCCCTGGGCCACCGGCGCCGGCTCGTCGCGTTCGGGCAGGCGCACTGGCGGCACGCGCACGATGTCGCCGGCCTGGATCTTGTACTCAGGTTTGACGCGGCCTTTGTTGACCCGCACCTCGCCTTTGCGCAGGATGCGATAGACCAGCGTCTTGGGCACACCCTTGAGCGCGGTGATGAGGAAATTGTCGATGCGTTGGCCGGCAAGCTCCGGCGCGACTTCGATCAGCTGAACGCCGGAAGTCGGAGGGGTATTGGTCGTCATTGCGGGATCATAACAATTTTTTATGGAATTGAAGCACTTAATCATTACTGCTATAGTCGCGAACGCCGCCATAAGCGGCAGGCCAGCGGCACCAGGCCCTTAGCCGGTCCCTGACCAACGCAATTCTCCAGGACGCGAGGCCGTCCTACGGGGTTTTCGCCAGTTTACCGAATTGCCTGGAATCGCCACCAGCGCTGTGTAGAGAAGACCGAAAAAAAACGACAAGTGCGGTGTTTCACCTGCTTACCCGCTTCTTTTCGCCGTACCTCTGCCCGCCCGTCGCTTCCACGCAACGCACGGCGAATGCTTCGGAAATACCTGCCTTGAACATGAATGGCGTCAGTTCTTGAACCGGAACTGGCGAAAAATGCAACCCGTTGCGGATTCAGCGCGCGGCAGCACCCGAATTATCAGGGATACGTGCAGGGTGGAGATGCACAGCCCTCGGTCCGTGTAGCAGATGCCCTCGAGCGTCCACGGCCGGCGGTTGATTCCTCCTCCTGACTGAGTGCACGAGGCCCGCTTGGTTGATTCGGATTCCAATTCGAAACCACCGGGGCCTGGTTGGCACCGCAGCAAACAGGACGCGTCGTCGCGACAACGGCAGGCTGGGCAACCGGCTGGTGCCGAACGTTCTTCGACACGGGGGTGGCCCTGCCACCCTTTGCGCACCTTGGCACCGACCATGAGAAGTCGTGTGTGCCGAACGCCGTTTCCGGCAGCCCGGAAACCGACGGTACAACATGAAAAGAATGCTGATTAACGCAACTCAGCCCGAAGAGTTGCGTGTAGCCCTGGTGGACGGCCAACGTCTGTACGACCTGGACATCGAGTCCGGCGCACGTGAGCAGAAAAAGGCCAACATCTACAAAGGCAAGATCACCCGGATCGAGCCAAGCCTCGAAGCCGCCTTCGTCGACTTCGGCTCTGAACGTCACGGCTTCCTGCCGCTGAAAGAAATCTCCCGCGAATACTTCAAGAAAGCCCCTGAAGGCCGGGTCAACATCAAGGAAGTCCTGAGCGAAGGCCAGGAAGTCATCGTTCAGGTCGAGAAGGAAGAGCGCGGCAACAAAGGCGCCGCCCTGACTACCTTCATCAGCCTGGCTGGCCGCTACCTGGTGCTGATGCCGAACAACCCACGCGCTGGCGGCATCTCCCGCCGTATCGAAGGCGAAGAGCGCAACGAACTGCGCGAAGCCCTCAACGGCCTGACCGTGCCGGGCGACATGGGCCTGATCGTGCGCACCGCCGGCCTTGGCCGCAGCAGCGAAGAAATGCAGTGGGACCTCGACTACCTCTTGCAGCTGTGGACCGCCATCAAGGAAGCATCCCTGGACCGCGCCGCGCCGTTCCTGATCTACCAGGAAAGCAACGTCATCATCCGCGCCATCCGCGACTACCTGCGCCAGGACATCGGCGAAGTGCTGATCGACAGCATCGACGCCCAGGAAGAAGCCCTGACCTTCATCCGCCAGGTGATGCCGCAGTACGCCAGCAAGGTCAAGCTGTACGAAGACAGCGTGCCGCTGTTCAACCGCTTCCAGATCGAAAGCCAGATCGAGACCGCCTTCCAGCGCGTCGTCGACCTGCCGTCCGGCGGCTCGATCGTGATCGACCCGACCGAGGCCCTGGTCTCCATCGACATCAACTCGGCGCGCGCCACCAAGGGCAGCGACATCGAGGAAACCGCACTGCAGACCAACCTGGAAGCGGCCGAAGAAATCGCCCGCCAGCTGCGCCTGCGTGACATCGGCGGCCTGATCGTCATCGACTTCATCGACATGACCCCGGCGAAGAACCAGCGCGCCGTCGAAGAACGCGTGCGTGAGTGCCTGGAGGCCGACCGTGCCCGCGTCCAGGTTGGCCGCATCTCGCGCTTCGGCCTGCTGGAGATGTCCCGCCAGCGCCTGCGCCCGTCGCTTGGCGAGAGCAGCGGCATCGTCTGCCCACGTTGCTCGGGCACCGGCATCATCCGCGACGTCGAGTCGCTGTCGCTGGCCATCCTGCGCCTGATCGAAGAAGAAGCGCTGAAGGACCGTACTGCCGAGGTTCGCGCCCAAGTGCCGATCCCGGTTGCCGCGTTCCTGCTCAACGAGAAGCGCAACTCGATCACCAAGATCGAACTGCGTACCCGTGCGCGCATCATCATCCTGCCGAACGATCACCTGGAAACCCCGCATTTCGAAGTCCAGCGCCTGCGCGACGACAACCCGGAAGTGCTGAACAACCAGTCCAGCTACGAGATCGCCGCCAGCGAAACCGAAGAAGCGCCGCAGCCGACCGCTACCCGCACCCTGGTTCGCCAGGAAGCCGCCGTCAAGACCGCCCCGGCCCGCGCCAACGCCCCAGTGCCGAGCGCAGCCGAAGCGCAGCAGCCTGCCGCCCCTGCAGCGCCTGCGCCAAGCGTGCCGGAGCCAAGCCTGTTCAAGGGCCTGGTGAAGTCGCTGGTCAGCCTGTTCGCCGGCAAGGAAGAACCGGCTGCCGCACCCGTGGTGGCCGCCGAGAAGCCAGCTGCCGAGCGCACCCAGCGCAACGAAGAGCGCCGTAACGGTCGCCAGCAGAGCCGCAACCGTAACGGTCGCCGCGACGAAGAGCGCAAGCCGCGCGAAGAACGTGCCGAGCGTGCTCCACGTGAAGAGCGTGCGCCTCGCGAAGAACGTGCACCGCGTGAAGAGCGCGCACCTCGTGAAGAACGTGCACCACGCGAAGAGCGTGCTCCACGCCAGCCACGTGAAGACCGTCGCGGCAACCGCGAAGAGCGCGTGCGCGAATTGCGCGAGCCTCTGGACGCTGCACCTGCTGCCCGTGAAGAACGCGCACCTCGTGAAGAGCGTGCCCCACGCGAAGAGCGTGCTCCTCGTGAAGAACGCGCACCACGTGAAGAACGTGCACCACGTGAAGAACGTGCACCTCGCGAAGAACGTGCTCCACGCGAAGAACGTGCACCTCGCGAAGAACGCCAACCACGCCCACCGCGTGAAGAGCGCCAACCTCGTGACAGCGAAGAGGCCACCCAGAAGGCTGCCGAGCTGGCTGAAGAGCAACTGCCAAACGAAGAGCTGCTGCAGGACGAGCAGGAAGGTTCCGATGACGAGCGTCCACGTCGCCGCTCCCGTGGCCAGCGTCGCCGCAGCAATCGTCGTGAACGCCAGCGCAACGCCAATGGCGAGCTGATCGACGGCAGCGAAGAAGAAGGCAGCGACGAGCAGCCGCAACAGCACCAGGCCACCGCGCTGGGTGCAGAACTGGCTGCGGGCCTTGCCGTCACCGCGGCAGTTGCCAGCAGCAACATCAGTGCTGGCGCCGAAGCCGAAGCCAACCAGCAGGCCGAACGCGCCAGCGCCGAAGCAGCCGTTACCGACAACAGCGAAGCCGCTCAGCCGGCCGAGCAGGTTGAAACGCCAGCCCAGGCCGAAGCAGTCGCCATCGCACCGGTAGTCGAGCAGCCGGTCAGCGAACCTGTCGCCGTGATCGAAGCCAGCGCCGAGCCTGTGGTAGAAGTAGCGCCGCAGCCAGTTGCCGAAGAGGCCCCCGCAGCTGAGCCGGTCGTGGTCGCCGAAGCGCCTGCTCAAGCCCCGGTCGAAGCGCCTGCCGTCGAAGCTGGCGAAGCCGAGCCTGCACCGGTCGTCGTCGAACAGGCGCCGGTTGCCGAGCAGCCTGCCGCTGTCGTCGTCGAAGCCCAGCCGGAAGTGGTTGCAGAGGCCGCACCAGCTGCTGTCGAAGCTGCGCCTGAGGTTGTCGAACCTGCCCCAGCGCCAGCACCGGCCGTGGTCGAAGCCGCTACCGTCGTGCTGCCAAACGGTCGCGCGCCTAACGACCCACGTGAAGTGCGTCGCCGCAAGCGTGAAGCCGAAGCTGCTGCCAAAGCCGCGCAGGAAGCTGCCGCTGCTGCTGGCGAGCCAGCGCTGGAAACCGCCGATGAGCAAAAGCCTCATCACGGTTGATAGCCACGGCTGAATGAAAAAGCCCCGCCAGTGCGAACTGGCGGGGCTTTTTCTTTGTCCGGCTCAGGAAATTCAGCGCCTATGAGACCGAGCGCCGCCCGCGCGGCGCTCGATTTCGGTGACACCCCAGATGCTACGCCAAGCACCCCGCATCAATACAAGTTCGGCTCCATCTCCAGCTCAACCCCGAACTTCTCCAGTACGTCCGCCTGAACGCGCTGCGCCAGGCCATGCAACTGCGCCCCGCTCGCCCGACCATAATTGACCAGCACCAGCGACTGCAGACGGTGCACACCGGCATCGCCATCGCGATACCCCTTCCACCCGGCCTGCTCGATCAACCAACCCGCCGCCAGCTTCTCCTGGCCATGCGCCTGGGGATACGCCACCACGCCTGGATAATGCACACGAATGCGCGCCACAAGCTCGGCAGGCACCACCGGGTTCTTGAAGAAGCTGCCCGCATTGCCCAACTCAGCCGGGTCCGGCAGCTTCTCACGGCGAATGCTGCAGATGGCATCGCTGATCGCCTGCGCGCTCGGCTGCTGCACACCTTGCTCGGCCAAGCGCTGACGCACCGGGCCGTAGTCCAGGTGAGCCTGCAGGCTATGACTCAAGGCAAAACGAACACGCAGAATGATCCAACGCCCCGGATTGCGCTTGAATGCACTGTCGCGGTAACCGAACGCGCATTCCTCCAGGCTGAAATCGCGCAGCTCACCGGTCTGCCGGTCAAGCGCCGTCAGCCCGGCGAACACGTCCTTGATCTCGACCCCATATGCGCCAACGTTCTGCATCGGTGCCGCGCCCACGGTGCCAGGGATCAGGCTGAGGTTCTCCAGGCCGCAAAATCCTTGTTGCAGCGACCATTGCACGAACGGATGCCAAGGCTCCCCCGCCTCGGCCTCGACCACCACCCGCCCCGCTTCATCGCTCAGTAGGCGACGGCCACGGCTGGCGATGTGCAGCACCAGCGCGTCTACGTCACGGGTCAGCAGGAGGTTGCTGCCCCCCCCAATCACCAGCACGGGCAGCGCTAGCTCACGCGCTTGCGCAAGCGCATCGCGCACCTCGTCGTCGCTATGCGCCTCGGTGAAGTAGCGCGCTGTCACATCGATGCCAAAGGTATTGTAAGGCTTGAGCGATACCTGCTGCTGCATGGGTATCAAGCCTCCAGCAAGCGCCGTACGCGCTCCAGGTCTTCGGGCGTATCGACACCCACGGCCGGTGCCTCGATGGCGTCCTCGACATGGATGCGCACGCCATGCCACAGCGCGCGCAATTGCTCCAAGGCCTCGGTCTGCTCCAGCCAGCACGGGCCCCAGCTGACGAAATCCTGGAGGAAACCGACGCGGTAGGCGTACATGCCGATATGACGACGATAAGGCACGCCCTCCGGCAGTTGACCGCGATCCTTGGCAAACCCATCGCGCGCCCACGGCAGCGGTGCACGGCTGAAAGTCAAGGCCAGGCCGTTCTTGTCGCTGACCACTTTAACGGCATTGGGGTTGAACACGGTTTCCGGGTCATGGATCGGCTCGGCCAGCGTGGCGATGCCGGCCTCGGGGTGGGCGGCCAGGTTGGCGGCGACCTGATCGATGATCACCGGCGGGATCAGCGGCTCGTCCCCCTGGACGTTGACCACGATCTCATCGGCAGCCAAGCCAAGCTGCGCGGCCACTTCGGCCAGGCGGTCGGTGCCCGACTCATGGTCGGCGCGGGTCATCAGCACTTCGCCGCCGAAGGCCTGGCAGGCCTCGAAGATACTGGTGTCGTCGGTGGCGATGACCACGCGACTGGCACCACTCTTGCGCGCCTGCTCCCAGACATGCTGCACCATCGGCTTGCCGGCGATCAGCAACAAGGGTTTGCCCGGCAGGCGCGTGGAACGCAGCCGGGCGGGAATCACCACGGTGAAGTTCAGGCTCATTTGTCCAGACGCTCGTCGTCGGTCAGGGTACGCGCCTCGCTTTCCAGCATCACCGGGATGCCGTCGCGGATCGGGTAGGCCAGGCCTGCGCCCTTGCTGATCAGCTCGGTCTTGTCAGCGCTGAGCTTGAGCGGGCCCTTGGTGATCGGGCAGGCGAGGATATCGAGCAGTTTGGTGTCCATGGAAGCATCCTTGAGGCCAGGTGGCCGGAAATTGAGTACGGGGTCAGGGCGTACGATGCCCTGGCAGCAAGCGGTGCAGCTGACCATCGAACCAGTCGCAGAAGGCCGGCGTGGGCTGCGCCTCGACGGCCAGGTACCACCAGTCGTCGGCAGCGAAGGGCCGGCATTTCACCGCATCCTTCTCGGTCATCACCAGCGGCAGCGGCGGGCTGAACGCCAGGCTTTGCGCGCTGAACTGCGCGTGGTCGGCGAAGGGGTGCGGTACCGGCTGCCAGTTTAGCCCCAGCAGGGTATTGAAGAAACGTTGCGGGTTGCCGATGCCGGCCACCGCGTGCAGACGCTGGCCGGCGGGAAAGAGGTCAAGGCTGCGGCGCTCACCGCTACGCAGGTTGACCAGGGCGCTGGGCTGCAGGCTGAAAGCGAAGCCGTCTGCACAATCGCCGCTGGCTCCGTTGAACAGCACGGCATCGGCCGCCTGCAAGCGCTCGGCTGGCTCGCGCAAGGGCCCGGCGGGCAGGCAGCGGCCATTGCCCAGGCCACGGGCGGCGTCGATCAGCATCAGCTCCAGGTCGCGCGCCAGACGGTAGTGCTGCATGCCGTCGTCGCACAGGATCAGGTCCAGCGGCTCGCTGGCCAGCAACGCCTGCACGGCGCGCGAGCGGTCAGGGTCGATCATCAGCGCCACCCCGGTGCGCTGAACGATCAATAACGGTTCATCGCCGGCCTGTTCGGCACTCTGATGCGCCGCCACCCGCCAGGGCAGTTGCGGTGGCTTGGCGCCATACCCCCGGCTGACTACACCGACCTTGAGCCCCTGGCGTCGGCAATGCTCGATCAGCCAGAGAATCATAGGCGTCTTGCCGGTACCACCAACCGTGATGTTGCCCACCACGATGACTGGCACCGGGGCGCGGTAACTGGCGCTCTCGCCACTGAGAAAACGTGCGCGCTTGCGCGTGACCACACGGCGATACAAGGCCTCGAGCGGACGCAATACGGCCAAGGCCGGATGCCCGGCGTACCAGGCGGCTAGCAGACGGTCGGCCAGCGCCATCAAGGTGTCCCCTGGGCAGCCTCGACGGTGGTCATGCGCAGCTGGCTGAAACCGAGCTTGCCGGCGGCATCCATCGCAGTGATCACGGCCTGGTGCGGGGTCTTGCCATCGGCGCTGATCGCCAGCGGCAGCGTGTTGTCACCGCCGGACTCGCGTTCGATCGCCTCGCTCAGGGTGGCCAGGTCGCTCTTGGGCAGCAGGTGGTTGTTCACCGAATACACACCGTCGGCACTGATGGTGACTTCCACCAGCTTGTCCTGGTCCGCTGGCGGCTGCTCGGCGCTGGTGGCCTCGGGCAGCTCGACGCGCAGCTGAGTCTCGCGGGTGAAGGTGGTGGTGACCACGAAGAACAGCAGCAGGACGAACACCACATCGATCAGCGACGCGAGGTTGATGTCGACGTTCTCCCGCTGGCGATTGCGCCGGAACTTCACGCCTTGCCTCCGGCCACTTCGACTTCGCGGTCGCCCTGGATCACTTCCACCAGCTTGATCGCTTCCTGCTCCATGCCCACCACCAGTTCATCGATGCGGCGCAGCAGGAAGCGGTGGAAGAACACCGCCGGGATACCGACCATCAGGCCGGCGGCCGTGGTGACCAGGGCCTTGGAGATGCCACCGGCCAGAACGGCGGCGTTGGCGGTCATCTGCGAGCCCATGAAGGCACTGAAGATATCGATCATGCCCAGCACGGTGCCGAGCAGGCCGAGCAGCGGGGCCATGGCGGCGATGGTGCCGAGGGTGCTGATGTAGCGTTCGAGCTCATGGATGACCCGCGAGGCGGCTTCCTCGATGCACTCTTTCATGATCTCGCGACCATGGCGCGAATTGGCAAGGCCGGCGGCAAGGATCTCGCCCAGCGGCGAATCGGCGCGCAAGGCCTTGAGCTTGTCACTGGTGAGCTGCTTGTCCTTGATCCACATCCATACCTGGCCCAGCAGGTGCGGCGGGGTGACGCGGCTGGCGCGCAGGGTCCACAGGCGCTCGACGACGATAGCCATGGCAGCGATGGAACTCAGAATGATCGGCAGCATCATCCAACCACCGGACTTGACCAATTCCCACACAGTAAACGCCCCTTTGGAAAAAGGCCGCCACTCTACCATACGCGCGCCGGGGCCTCATCTGCCGAAGGTCAGGGAATTGCCTGGCTACGCCAGAAGCGCCGCTGCGCCCGCAGCCCGTGGACCTCGCCGTGGCTGCCCAGCACCAGGCGCAACGCCCCGTGCACTGCCGTGTCGTGGATCGCCAGGCCATGGCGCCGGTAGCGCTCGATGACCTGCGCATGGGGATGGCCGAAGCCATTGTTGCGCCCCCGCGAAATCAACACCCCACGTGGCGCCGCACCCCGAATGAAGGCCTCGGTCGACGACGTGCGACTGCCATGGTGTGGCGCCTGCAACCAGTCGACGGCGGGGGTATCGTTTGCCGCCAGCCAGGCCTGCTCGGCGCCCGCCTCCAGGTCGCCGGCCAGCAGCAGCCGCTCGCCATTGGCCTCGACCAGCAATACACAGGAGCGATCATTACTGCTCTGCCCTTGCGCCCAGTGCCAAAGCGCGAAGCGCACGCCCTCCCACTCCCAGCTTTCGCCACTGGAGCAAGGCCGGGCCGCAAGATCTGCGGCCAAGTCCTGAGCCTCGCCGGCGAACACCTGGCCGACCGGCACCCCGCGAAAAACCGCAAGCGCCCCGCCTGCGTGGTCGGCATGGCCATGACTGATCAGCATCACGTCCAACTCACGCACGCCCAGCCTGCGCAGCGTCGGCAGGACCACCCGTTCGCCCAGGTCGCTATCGCCCCGCGCCGGGCCGGCGTCGTACAGCAGGCTGTGACCGGGCGTGCGCAGCAACACTGCCAGGCCCTGGCCTACGTCCAGCTGCCAGACTTCGACCTGCCCCGGCATGACCGGCTCACGGGGCACCCACAAGGCCAGCAGCATGACCCCACCCAGCGCCCGCAGCGGCAAACCGGCCGGCAACAACACCAGCAGCGCGCCGAGGCAGACCAGCAGCCAGGCCCACCCCGGCAGCGCGGGCGGCACCCACGCAGGCCGCCAGTCGGCCACCCAGGCCAGCACCCGAAACAGGACATCCAACGAGCCGCCCGCCAGCCATAACAAGGCCTCGCCCACGCCAGGCAGCGGCAACAGCAAGGTGCCGAGCAAAGCCAGCGGCAATACCGCCAGGCTGACCCACGGTACGGCCAACAGGTTAGCCACCGGCGCACTCAGGCTGACGGGCAAACCGGTGGCCAGCAGCACCGGCAGCAAGCCGATGGCGATCACCCACTGGGCGCGGCTCCACGCCTGCCAAGGTCGCCATCTGCCGAGCCGGGCGCTGAAGCAGAACACCAGGATCGCCACTGCCGCGAACGACAGCCAGAAGCCTGGCAGCAACGGTGCCAGGGGGTCGACGATCAACACCCCGTTGATAGCCATCAGCAACGGCACGAATGCCCCCAGATGACGAAAGCGCAGCCGCCAGAGCATCACCACTGCCAACATCAGGCAGGCGCGCTGCACGGGCACGCCGGCACCGGCCAGCCAGCCGTATGCCAATGCCGCCGTCAGCGCCAGGCCGCACGCCCATGGCAGCCAGGGCCACCTTGCAGGCCACAGCCCCCACCGCGCCATGCCTGCGACCAGGGCATAGAAGAGGCCGGCGACCAGGCCGATGTGCTGCCCCGAGATCACCAGCAGGTGTACCGTGCCGGTCGCCTGCAGCACTCGCCAGTCGTCCCGCGCCAGCCCGGCGCCATCACCGAGCACCAAGGCCACCAGAGCGCCCGCCTGGCCGTTGGCATCGACAGCCAGCAGACGCTGGCGCAGCGTATCCCGCCAACCCCGGCTGCTGGCCTGCAGCACATGGCCTGCCTTGACCGTGCCGGTCGCGCCGACCCGCCGCGCCAGCAGCTGCGCCTCACGGTCCGGGCCATGCGGGTTGAGCAACCCCGCGGGGCGCTGCAGGCTGACCGCCAGCCGCCAACGTTCACCGGTTCGCACCGGCGGCCCCTCGAACCAGTTCAACAACAGACGTTGCGGCAACTCGGCGCGGCGTGACTGGGGATGCTCGAGCTCGAAACGCACGCCCTGCCCGGTGCCGGTCGGCAACCCGACCACCCTGCCCTGCAACCACAGGGTGCGGCCATCCAGGTCGGGTGCCAGGCGATCATCCACGGCCTGTTGCGCCGACCAGCAAGCCCAGCACAATCCAAGCACGAAACAGCCCGCCGGCCACAGCCGGGTGCACAGGCAAGCCAGCCCGCCGACAAGCAGCAGCAACAGCCATCCGACCGATGGCACCTGGGGAAGAAGGCCCAGGCACAACAGCCCGAGCGCGAGCGCAAACATCCCTGTGCGCATGAGGTAGAGCTCCAGAAGCACAATCGCCTAATCAGGCATAGCTGAAAAGCCGGGCACGCTCGCTCAACAATTGTCACAAACTCTGAACAAGACCGAGATGGAATCAAGGCATACTGCCCCGATCAACGCTCCGGGAGCCTACATGCCGCGCCGCCTTTTCAAACGCTTCATGCCGGACCCGACCAGCATTCGGGAACACAAGTCGCTGCGCTTTTTCGGCAAGCTGCTGCACGACCCGAACCTTTGGCACCTCAACCGCCATTCGGTGGCTCGGGCCATGGGCGTGGGCCTGTTCGCGGCGCTGATCCCCATTCCCATGCAGATGCTGCTGGCGGCAGCACTGGCGATCCCAGTGCGCGGCAACCTGCCGATCGCCGTCAGCCTGGTCTGGCTGACCAACCCGCTGACCATGCCGCCGGTGTTCTTCGTCACCTACATGACCGGCGCCTGGCTGTTGCAGACACCGGCTCGCACGCTACCCGAAAACCTGACGTTCGAATGGATCACCGACCAGTTGTCGACCCTGTGGCAACCATTTTTGCTGGGCTCGGTGGTGTGCGGGGTGGTGCTGGGCATCGCCGCCTACTTCACCACCCTGCTGTACTGGCGCTGGTGGATTGGCCGGCAGTGGCGCCGGCGCAAGCTCAAATGCTCAGTCAACTGCTCAGGCACGCATGCCGCGGCCGCTGACCAGCAGGCGAACGCACAGCGTGTAGAGCACGGCGGTAGCGACCAGCATGAAGGTGATCGCCGTGCCAATGCTGATGTCCGACACCCCTAGAATGCCGTAGCGGAACGAGTTGACCATGTGCAGCACCGGGTTGGCCAGCGACACGGTCTGCCAGAACGGCGGCAGCAGGTTGATCGAGTAGAACACCCCGCCCAGGTAGGTCAGTGGCGTCAGCACGAAGGTCGGGATGATCGAGATATCGTCGAAGTTGCGCGCGAACACGGCATTGACGAAGCCCAACAGCGAAAAGATGGTCGCGGTCAGCAGCACCACGACAACTGTCACGCCCAGGTGATGGACCTGCAAGTGAGTAAAGAACAGCGACAGCAGGGTCACGATCACGCCCACCGCCAGGCCGCGCAGCACGCCACCCAGCACATAACCGACGAGGATGATGTGCGGCGATACCGGCGACACCATCAGCTCCTCGATCGAACGCTGGAACTTGCTGCCGAAGAAACTCGACACCACGTTGCCGTAGGAGTTGGTGATCACCGACATCATGATCAGGCCGGGGACGATGTACTCCATGTAGGTGAAGCCACCCATGTCGCCAATCTGCCGGCCGATCAGGTTACCGAAGATGACGAAGTACAGGACCATGGTGATCGCCGGTGGCAGCAGGGTCTGCGGCCAGATGCGCAAGAAGCGCCGCACTTCGCGGTAGACGATGGTATTCAGGGCGACCCAGTTGGTGCGCAGCTCCACACTCATACGGCCACCTTCGACAGGTTTTTTTCCACCAGGGACACGAACAGCTCCTCGAGACGGTTGGTCTTGTTGCGCAGGCTCTGCACCTCGATGCTCTGCAGGGCCAACTGGCCGAACAACGCGGTGATGCCGATATCCTTGTCCACCTGCACTTCCAGGGTGTGCGGGGTGATCAGCCGGCACGGGTAGCCCTGCAATATTGGCGCTGCAGGCAGGTCCTGCTTGAGGTCCAGGACGAAAGTCTCGACATGCAGCTTGCCCAGCAGCTTGCGCATGCTGGTGTTCTCGACGATGGTGCCGTGGTCGATGATGCCGATGTTGCGGCACAGCTGCTCGGCTTCTTCCAGGTAGTGCGTGGTCAGGATGATGGTGATGCCCTTCTGGTTCAGCTCGGTGAGAAAGCTCCACATCGAGCGACGCAGTTCGATGTCCACCCCGGCGGTCGGCTCATCGAGGATCAACAGACGCGGCTCGTGGATCAACGCCCGGGCGATCATCAGCCGGCGCTTCATGCCGCCGGACAACGAGCGCGACTGCACGTCGCGCTTGTCCCACAACCCCAGTTGGGTCAGGTACTGCTCGGCGCGCTCCTTGGCAAGCTTGGGCGGGATGCCGTAATAGCCGGCCTGGGTCACGACGATATCGAAGGTTTTCTCGAACTGGTTGAAGTTGAATTCCTGCGGCACCACGCCCAGGCAGCGCTTGAGCGCCGAGGGTTGGCGGTCGAGGTCATGGCCGAAAACGTTCACCGTGCCGCTGGTCTTGTTGACCAGGGTCGAGAGAATGCCGATGGTGGTGGATTTGCCGGCGCCGTTGGGGCCGAGCAAGGCGAAGAAGTCGCCTTCGGCAACATCGAGGTCGATGCCTTTGAGGGCCTGAAAGCCGTTGCCGTAGGTCTTGGTCAACTGTCGAATGGACAGGGCAGAACTCATAGCGGGTCACTTACCGAAGAAAAAGGTGCAGGACACGCCAGGGCAAGGTCACTGGCGCAGTGAGTGCGGCCAATGGTGCAAGGCCCGGCCGCACAAGTACAGTCATGTGTATTGATAGTGGCTATTAACGAGGGTTCGGAAATAGCCGAAGGATCCGTCAGGTCAGCGCAGTCATCACCGCCGCCTGATAGGCCGGGCGCGCCTTGAGCCGCTCGTACCAGGCTTCAAGGTGATACATGGCCGGGCGTTCGATGGGCATCTCGAACCAGGCATAGACGAAGCTACCCAATGGGATGTCGCCCATGCCGATCCGGTCACCGGAAAGGTAAGGTTGCTGCCCCAGGGCTTCATCGGCAATCGCCAGCAACTGCGCGCACTGCTTGTGCGCAGCGTTGATCGCAACCCAGTCGCGCTGGTCTTCCGGGGTGCGCAGCAAGCCCCAGAACAAGGGGCGGAACGGGGTGGCGAAGGACGAGGTGGTCCAGTCCATCCACTTGTCGGCCAAGGCCCGTTGGCGTGGGTCGTCGAGGTACCAGCCCTGCTCCTGGCCGTATTCGGCACAGAGGTAGCGGACGATGGCATTGGATTCCCACAGGGTCAGGTCGCCATCCTCGAGCATTGGCACCAGCCCATTGGGATTGCGCGCTCGGTAGTGCGGCTCGTTGACCACGCCGAAGGCGCCACCGGCGTCGATGGACTCGAAATCAAGGCCCAGTTCCTGGGCGATCCACAGCGCCTTGCGCACATTGCTCGAATTCTTGCGGCCCCAGATCTTCAGCATGGCAACGTCCTTATGAATGCACAGGTTGGACAGTCTACTCCACCGGCACAGGCAAACAACGGGCTGAAACTCCTGCCGCCACACCCTGTCACTGTTCTGATAATGCCGTTCGACGGGTTGCGTCTAAGCTCTGTGGGACGGCTCAAGCCCCTGGTTCCAAGGAGGACCGATTATGTTGCTGTTGTGGTTGGTGGTGCTGGTGATTGGCGCGGCGTACCTCACGCACCGGCGCCTGGCGCCCTTGCAGATACTGGGCATCCTGGCGGCCTACGTGCTGCTGATGGGGATTTTCAGCAGCGCGCCCGGCTGGCTGCTGGCCCTGATCTGGATCGTGCTCGGGCTGAAAATCGCCTTGGTGGCGCTGCCCGAGTGGCGGCGCAAGGTCTTCACCGGCCGAGTGTTCAGCTGGTTCCAGCGCACGCTGCCGCCGATGTCGCAGACCGAGCGTGAAGCGATCGACGCCGGCACCGTGTGGTGGGACGGCGAGCTGTTCAGCGGCCGCCCAGACTGGCGCACCCTGCTCGACTATCCAGCGCCCAAGCTCACCGACGAAGAGCAAGCCTTCATCGACGGCCCCACCGAAGAACTCTGCGCCATGGTCAGCGACTGGCAGATCGGCCAGGACCTGGACCTGCCGCCCGAGGCCTGGGCGCATATCAAGTCCCATGGCTTCTTCGCCCTGATCATCCCGCAGGAATATGGCGGCAAAGGTTTTTCTGCCTACGCCCACTCCCAGGTGGCGATGAAGCTGGCAACGCGCAGCGGCGACCTGGCCTCCACGGTGATGGTGCCCAACTCGCTTGGCCCGGCCGAACTGCTGCTGCACTACGGCACCGACGAGCAACGCAACCACTACCTGCCGCGCCTGGCCCGCGGCGATGACATCCCCTGCTTCGCCCTCACCGGCCCACTGGCCGGCTCCGACGCTGGAGCGATGCCCGACACCGGGGTCATCTGCAAAGGCCAGTGGAACGGCGAAGAAGTCATCGGCCTGCGCCTGAACTGGGAGAAGCGTTACATCACCCTGGGCCCGGTCGCCACCCTGCTTGGTCTGGCGTTCAAGGCCTACGATCCGGACCACCTGCTGGGCGACGAGGAAGAATTGGGCATCAGCCTGGCACTGATCCCTACCGACACTGCCGGCGTGGAAATCGGCAAGCGCCACCTGCCCCTGGGCGCGGCGTTCATGAACGGCCCCAACAGCGGCAAGGACGTGTTCGTGCCGCTGGACTTCCTCATCGGCGGCCAGGCCATGCTCGGCAAGGGCTGGATGATGCTGATGAACTGCCTGTCGGTGGGCCGCTCCATTTCTCTGCCCGCCGTCGGCACCGGCGCGGCCAAGTACACCAGCCTGGTTACCGGTCAGTACGCCAACATTCGCGAGCAGTTCAACGTGCCGCTGGCCGCCTTCGAGGGCATCCAGGAATCGCTGGCACGCATTGGCGGCAATGCCTGGCTGATGGACAGCGCCCGCCTGCTGACCGCCAAGGCCGTGGACCTTGGGGAAAAACCTTCGGTGCTGTCGGCGATCCTCAAGTACCACCTTACCGAGCGCGGCCGTGAGTGCATTCAGCATGCCATGGACGTGCATGGCGGCAAGGGCATCATCATGGGCCCGAACAACTACCTGGGGCGCAACTGGCAAGGGGCGCCGATCTTCATTACCGTCGAAGGCGCCAACATCCTCTCGCGCAACCTGATGATCTTCGGCCAGGGTGCGATCCGCTGCCATCCATTCGTGCTCAGGGAAATGGCCCTGGCCGGACGCGAGGACCATGATCAGGCGCTGCAGGAGTTCGATGATCTGCTGATGAAGCACATCATGTTTGCCGCCGGCAACGCGGCCAGCACGCTGGTATACGGCCTGGGGCTCGGCCATCTGGAGAAAGTGCCCGGGGACGCCCTGAGCCAGGGCTACTTCCGCGCCCTCAACCGTCAGGCGGCGGCCTTTGCCCTGCTGGCAGACCTGTCGATGATGCTGCTCGGTGGCGCCCTGAAGCGCCGCGAGCGGCTGAGCGCGCGCCTGGGGGATGTGCTGAGCTACCTGTACCTGTCCTCAGCCGCGCTCAAGCGCTATCACGACCTGGGCTCGCCGGAGCACATGCGGCCGCTGCTGCGCTGGGCCATGGAAGAAAGCCTGGGCCAGGCGGAAAACGCCCTGGACCGCCTGCTCGACAACTTCCCCAATCGCTTCATCGGCTGTGCCCTTCGGGTGCTGGTCTTCCCATTTGGCCGCCGCCACACCGGGCCAAGCGATGAACTGGATGCCGAGGTAGCTGAACTGATCGGCCGCAGCAAGGGCGACCCGGCGCTAGAGGAGTTGCTTGCTGGCTGCTACCGGCCGCAGGCCGAAGGCGACCCAGTGGCTGCCTTGCAACGGGCGAGCGACCTGTTGGACGAAGCGGTGCCGCTGCGCAAGGCGCTGCATCAGGCTATCAAGGAGGGCAAGGTGCAGCCGGCGCCTGGCCAGCCGGCAATCGATGCAGCGGTCGAGGGCGGCGTGTTGCAGCCCGGTGAAGGCCAACGCCTGCATGAGGCGGAAACGGCACGGCGCGAAGTGATCGACGTGGATGCCTTCGACAAGGAGCAGTTATTGGCGGAACCGGGCAAGGTTCGCTGACACTGGGGGCCGCTTTGCGGCCCCTTCCCCAACCCGCGTATACTCCGCGCCCGTTTCAACGTTACCGAGGACCGCCCCATGGCCAACCCCCACCTGGAATACCACCTGCAACTGCTGAACCACCTGCGTACCATCCTGGTGGCGTTGGGTGAAGCCGAGCAGGTACCGGAGGAAAGCCACGCTCTGTTCCTCGAACGCTTCGACGAGCTGCTGACCCTGCTGCCACAAGACCCACTGGAAAGTCAGTACCTGGGCCAGGACCTGATCTGCCAGGTCATTCAGCGCTATCCACAGATCGCCCACCTGGTGCCGCGCGACCTGCTGTGGTTCTTCGCCGGTGACTGCCTGCACTTCATGCCCGATGAAGAGCTGGATATGTACCAGCAGCTGGAAGAGCGCCGCTTTGAGGCTGAGCAGAATGACGAGCCGTTTGACTGGAATCAGGAGAAACAACTGCTGAGCATGTCGGGGGGCGGCAGCAAGCATTGAATTGCGAAGGCGCCAGTGTTCCCGCTGGCGCCGACATGCATCAATGCAGCGTCCGACGGGCGTACTCACGCGCCTGTTCGATCACCTCCTGCCACGTGTCGTTCTCGTCTTCCGAAACAGCGAACCAGGGGTAGTACTGCACCCGACGCAAATAGTTCGCCCAGACGCCTTCGACATCCTCGCCAGCGGCACGTACCACTTTGACTTCCCGGCCAGCGGCATCGAACACGTGGGTATCGGCATAGATCCCCTCACGTGCACTGTCATCGCTGACCCAGCGCCAGTCGTTCAAGTAGAAGGGCAACCACACGCGCACCGCCTGCCCCTTGTTGTCGAATTCGGTTTTGCCAGTAACCGCCCAGCGTACCGCGACATCAGGCAAGGTCACTGCCTGCCCGTTTGCATCGACGACCAGGCCGCCCGCCTCTGTGCGCGCGAATGCTTCGCCTGGCGGATTGAGAATTGCTGTTTGCAGCACCTGCCCCCCACCGTTGAGCATGACCCGCACACGCACTTGCTGCTCTGGATCGTCGTCATAGCGGTCGGTCTGAATTTGAATGACATGCGGTGGCGTACGCTCGGTCATGATCGAAGGCGGCGTAATGGCGTCTTTGCGCAAACGCTCGGCAGCACGCAACCACGCCAGTTCACCGCAGCGGCGGCGAGCCGTACTGCCGTCTGCCCTCAATTCCAATGGCATCCAGCTATCGGCAACGACAGTAAACGCCTCTGCCACCGGCACTTTCTTGGTGTCATTCAACGCTACCGCGAGTTCGACGGTAGCAGGTGGAACGAATGCCCGCCCAGAGCAATACCCGGTCATCACTGCCTGATCACCGCCAGCCGGAGTTTCCGTGCCGTAAAAGCGCCTGTGCATCACACGGCCCAAGGCATCCAGCGTGACTTCACTGATATTGTCGTTGGCATCCTGGATTTTTATCGGGCTGATGAAGCGCCAGTCGTAAGTTTCTATGACCGAGGTCAGGCCAGCCGCGTCGGTGACCGAGCGTACGGCGATGTCATGGGCGGTATAGACCAGTTGCACACGCCCAATCAACGTATTTTCCTGGACGGCCGCTGGCTGCCAGAAATGCGTCGCGTCCTGGTAGTGCGAGATGCCGTGGTGACCCGCATACGCTTCCTGGACCTGCGGTTCACCGGATATGCCTGGGGCGCCTGACGCTTGCGGATCCGCCGGGTCCGCCAGTTCCTCAGCATCTGGCGCACGATTCATGGCGATGTAGCCACCCCGGCGCAGGAGTTCCTCCAACGTTTCCTCCTGGACCCGCAGGCCCAGGACGCTACGAACGCTCTCCAGCCAACCCTGAACGTTTGCGGGAAGGACTACAGCTCGCTCAGTTGCCGCCAGCGCCGCTAACACGACACGCCAGAACACTGCGACGGATTGAGGGGAATTCAACGCGCCATCCACCGCCGCATGAATGACTGGCATACTCGCGCTGCCCAGTCCTTCGTCAGTGGAAAACCATTCAAGCACGGCCCACAACGACTCATTAGCCACCCTGCTTTCCCTGAACACTGCTGCCTGCAGCCCATCAGGCAGCTGCGCAGGGTCGGCAAAGAGCAGCCGTCGCTGCAATTGCTCCACGCTGATGACACGCTTCAGGCCATCGCGCAAGATCTGCACGGCCGCTTCATCATTGGGCTGGGTTTGCACGTAGGCCATCAGCAAAAGGTAAGCCGTTGCCGCCCCTGGTGCCTGAGCCAGGCGCTTGCTTACACGGGCCAACACCTGATCGCACGCTTGCGGTTTGCGCAAAGCGTCCTCGACCAGGTCTCGCAGCGTCTGCTCGAAGGTGGGGCGTAAAACATCGAGGCAAGCTTTGTCCAACATGGCGGTGCGGGTGTAGGCCTGCAGTGCCTGACGCGATGGTTTCATCGCTGCGTTAGCCTTCTCGGACTCGCGCCACACCACTTTCTCGAAGCCTTTGAGGGTGGTTTTATCCGGTTGGTCCAGCGGCAAGCCATTGTTCAGCAACACCTCGACATTGAAACCATCCGAGGGGATATCATCGACCCCCAGGCGCACGACATCCGCTCGGGTCGTGTCAGCCAGGCCGATGACAAAGTCATCGCCTGTTACCAGGTTGTGTACGGTAGCCCGGGTGAGGTTGACCCAGCAGTCATATTGCTGCGGATCGCAGCTGGCGTCGATCAGGCCGGGCGGCAGGGAGCTCGGATAGATACACCGCTCTTGCTCCTCTTCTTTCAGGGCTTGCTCTGTCAACTGTCGCGGATAATTGATGGTAACGCTTTGCAAGACACTGCCATACGCATCTTGCTCGAGCACGATGGACTGCGTTATCAGTGGGTCTTGCACTACACGTTCGCAAGCAAAGGACAACGTCTCCACGGCGGTGGTCAAGGCAGCAGGTCGTTGGTTATCCGCGGTAGCGTATGCCCTGACCTGAAGGCGCGGACGCGTCACCGTGTACGGGCAATCCGCCCGTATATGGGCATCCTCGCCGTACACCTCCGTGCGCATCATTTGCCCACGCAACGCACGGAACAATTGAGCCCGTAGATCGGAGCCGATCTCCGGCGAAAACTCCTCTTCGGCATTATCCTTCCACCGGGTAAAGCGGACCGGCATGGCAGGAAAGGTTGTTTCCATGTCGGTGAAAGCGTCCTGTGCCTGGCCATCACGGGCTTCGATTCCCGAATAGAACCAACTACAAGTGCGCATCGGCGGCGATAGTTCAGCAGCGCCAGCCTCCACCCGATCATGGGTATCGGTTTGAATCAGCCGAGTGAACCCGGCAAACTCGCGCTCCCGGCCATCCCACACCCCGCCCAGATAAGTGGTTTGGCTACCCAGGCAGAGCCCGGTGATTTCATTCACCGTTGTCACACGGCTGACGGTATGCACCGGAAATGGCAGGTAGCTGACAGGCGTTGCTCCCGTTCGGGCTTGCACGGCGGCCTTCTCATCCAGCCAAGCCTGGGCCGAGCTGCGGTACTCGAGCTCGGTTCTGCTGCCCGCATTGTCCGAAATCGTTTCCAGTAACCAAGGGCGGCGATCATTGAACCGATAGGTCCAGGTTCGCGGCTCCAAGTCCGGCCCCCAATGAGGAACAGTCAGCAACAAGTCGGCGGTTCCTTGGCCGCGCATGTCGGCAACCTGTAGCTGGCAGTTGGAGTCCAGTACCACACCCTCTGGTGCAGGGACGAAGGCAGCCTCCCGGTAACGGTTGCCGCACTCACTGATAAAGACCCGAATCTTATCCGGCTGCAGGTAGAGGATATCCGTGGTGCCAGCACCATCGGTGTCCGCCAGAAACACTCGCGATGCGTTGAAGTCCGTCACGGCAAAACCAGGGATCTGCACGGCGTTGGCGAACTTGCCATACCCCAGCGACGGCCACAGGGTCACGCCGGTTCCGGTGATGCATACCAGATGCGCCTGGCCGCTACCCGCCGGGTCGGCGAACGTCACCAGCTGATGCTCGGAGGTATCCACTGACGGTAACGGCACCGCGCCCTCGTAAATTTTGTTGATGGCGGCCAGCCAACCCGCTGTGCCCGCAGCGGGATACAAACGTACGGTATTGGAGCCCAGCGCGTGCAACATCAGCACGTCCTGCAGGCCATCGCCTGTCAGGTCAGTCAGTTGTGCCTGGGGGTGGCCATACTCGCTGGGGAATTCCGCCAGCGGCGCCAGCCCACCCCAATTGCCATCGGGCGCGAGGGTGTAGCTGCCGCGCAGACCGCCTGCCGTGATCAGCCACTCCGGCCGACCGTCACCATTCAAGTCGGTCAGTACACCTGTTTCGATGGCAGGACGCGCCCCAAGGGTGACGGCAGTGCCCCAGGTGATCGGGTCTGTCTGCCCCACACGCGCCTGTTTCAGACGCTGCGGTGGACGATAACGCCAAGCATTGTGTTCCCGGTACAACAGGCCCGGCAGCCCTTCGCCATAGAGATCGGCCATTTGCCAGGCCGGCGACCAGAAGCCGTCGAGTTCCGCTACTGGCTCCCAACCCGGTATGGCTCGGCCCGGTCGGCTGAGCTCGAACTCCATCGGCGGCATGCGGCTGTGAACCTCATGCGTCAACTGCTGCGCCGATACCAGAATGCTGGTCACCGCGCTGCTGTCATACTCCAGGCGCAGGCGGCTGACCAGTACCGGTGTGTCGTCATCTGTGTCGTCCATCCGTGCCGTGCGGTGCCAGAGCAAAACCTCCCGGCACAAGCGGCGAATACGCACGTTGAAGCCGTAACGCCAGAAGGACTGTGGGTCTTCGCGCACTGGCCAGGGCTGCTTGGGCTGCAGATCCGGCGGCAGGTCGGTACTGGGGTCGCGCTCGTCGTAATCGAACAGGGTGAAGGTCAGGAAGTCGGCTTCGTCGAATGCTCCCTGCGGTATCAGCAGCGCCTCTGAAGAGGTCGTGTTCATGGCGTATACCGCCGCCAGGTAGAGATGAGCGACTTGCGGGTGCGCTGTAAGTTCCTCCTTGCTACAGCCAAGCTCATCCTCAGGGCGGTAGCGATACACCACATGCTCCCCGCGCGCCGAGACGGTTTCTTCCAGATACCAGCCGGCCACGTGAGCCGGGTCAGCCGGATCGCTCAGCCGGGCCAAAGGTGACCAGCCATAAAGCGACAGGCTGCCATCGGCGAGAAAGTGCAACCAGAAGCCGGCATCATCAGCGCCATCCACCACCCAGTGCTCCAGACGCTCTGCTCGACTGCCAAAACGCGCGCACCAGGGCGTCACCCTGTAGTCGATCGGGGTCTTCGAGAATGGCAGCGCCAAAGCCGTCCGCTCTGGGCCGGCTTTAACGATTTCCACCCCATTGGGCCCAACCAAGCGGTCGTTGCCGTCGTACTGGGGAAAGCCGAAGCGGGTCATGCGCATCACCGCGGGCAGCGCGCAGTCCCAGCCAGCACCGAAAGCACTGTTGCCACCGGCCGATGAATATTGCAGCGCCAGGGTTGCCGACAGTGCTCGGCCAGCGGGCGATGGCAGGGGCATTTGCCAACCTGCCGAGCCGTCGGGGCCACCGGCTGAGAGCATGCCGCCGCCAATCGAGACGGTACCGCCGCCTTTGGGTAACGAAGGGGGCGTATAGAACGCAGTGCCATCACGTTCAGAACCTGGTGAAAGTTGATCTGTCATCATGCTCCCCGTCCATCTTGAACAACGATCGATAGTCTATCGCTTGACTCAACGGCACCAATAACAACTAACTCAGCGCTGTTTCAGGGTAATAGTGGGTCCTGGAGCGCTTATGCCAGTGCGCTTCATCGTGAATTGAATTGTCAAGTGAACCTCCCTTACATCACGGTTATACGTCAAATTCCAAGTAGTCTCAGCAGGCCATCCCTCGATATAGTAAGGCGATGTAGGTGACATAACCGTATCATCCGGTGCTCCGAGGAAAGAAATACCTACCCCGACAAATCGACGATCAGCAGTATGCAAAGATATGTAACCCTGTTCCAAAACAACATTATTCACATCAAATTTCAGCTTTGTAAGGCCATACCAAAACTGCAAATAATCACTTAAGCAACTATTATATGCAACATAATCAAAAGCAACAAAATCAGAGAACAAACTATTTTGAATTACAAAATAACCTGCCTCCATCTCCTTCAGAGTTACCTCCCAGCTCACCTCACCGTTGTCCATATTCTGCGACGCATGGGGCAATACCACATGGCTCGATGTTTCTGTTGAACTGACAAGTGTAAATCTCAATCCTATTGTACCCAACCCACTTTCAGGCCGTGCCCGCAGCGTCACTGGATGAGCAGTTGGCGTTCCAATATCCGAAACAATCGTCCTATCCCCTTGCACTATCTCAAACTCATCCTGGAGTCTACTGGAATGTAACACGCACGGTCTTTTCAGTTCGAAACCGAACCCAACGAACTTCAGACCGAATTTGCCACTGACAAGTTTCCCGGTGACCTGCCAAGTTAGTCCTCCAGCCACCATTAGCCGGCTAATTCCATAGCCCGGCACGTAACTTGCCCCGAGGTCACCGCACCTGTTTTCTCAAACTCCAATCTTACCGGTGCCGATATTTCAACCAGCGGACTGCCCCCTTTAGGTATCAGGCTAACCCTGCGCATGGTATCGCGCTTAAAGAACATTGGCGGACTTACAGGTACACCGTCAAACTTCACCTCTAACTCGTCCTCGGCCCGAGTAGAGAGCAATACACAATTCTCTACGTTCAGGCTCATACCATACACTGTAGCGCTCAAGCCGAAGAAACCACTGACATCAGTCCCTTCGAGGGTCCACGTCGCGCCCGTCGCGGGCATACGATTTTTAACCCCATAGTTCGGAGTTGCCGGCACCTGGTCGGCTTCAAGTGAGCCCTTATTAATGAATGCCAACGAGACCTCTGAGTTGATAGCGTTCAGCGGGCTACCAGCACGGGGCTTGACCGTGACTACCTTGCTTACGCTGCGCCGGAAAACATGATGAGTGGGCACATCCGATTCAGGCTCAATCACCACCTCGATCTCATCTTCAGCCTTGTTCGACAGCAGTAAACACGTATTCACGTAGAAATCGAGATTGCGCACAGCGATTTTTAGGTCGAACAGGCCCCTGGCAGCTCCACCTCTAAGAGACCAGCTAATACCATTATCATCCGGCGGGAGTATCTGGGGCTCGCCGTAGGCGGGCGTTGCCGGAATGTCTGTATCGACTAAATTCCCTCCGCTAACAAAGTGCAAAAAGACGGGTTCTCCGATACCCGCCAACGGGCTATCGGGCTTAACTTTTACAAGAATATCTGAAGGCGTCTGGCGTCGGAAAATGTAAGGAGGCGCCACCTCCCCTCCAACTGTGATGTCCAACTCATCGGCAAGGTCTGCAGAAAGCTGTATACCTTTCATCTGCAGCGGCGGCACCTTATCGCTATCAGCCTCAACGGTCTGGGCCTGGAGCGTGAACATCCCACGTTTGCCGCCCCCTGTGACGGTCCACTCAATCCCCTTTTCGATCATTGTTATCGGCACGTTCGGGGCGGGGTCAAGCACGATGCCTAAATCCGGGTCGCTCAGACAGCTCAACGCGATCTTTTTTCCCAAGAACCAATTTTTCAATTTTTTCGATTCTTTCGATTCTTTCGGTTCAAGTCTCAACTTATGATCACCGCCACACTTCAGATGAAGAGGCCACTGCGTGAGGTCCGCGATGGTATTGCCATCCAGCTTCACATTCAACTCTTCAATCCAGGGCGACTCCGCAAACACTGGAATTGTCGTGTGCACTTTACTCAGCTGGTCGAAGCCATTCCGACATTGGGCGGTAAAGGTCACCTCGTTGTCCTCCCCCTGATCCCCCGCTTTTGGTGTGTACTTCAACACCGACTTGCCTTTGGCGTTGGTTGGCACCGTTTGATAATACTGACCATTCAAAAACCAAGGCACCTCAATGCCTTCAAGCGGGCTATCCGAATCAAAGCGGTTCTCCACCTCGACCTCCAGCGAGCAGCTATTGCCCAGCTTGATAACTGGCACTTGCCCATCCCACTCCACCTTGCCGAGGACATAGTAATGATGGCCCACCTGAGCCTGGAACGCATACTTCTCCGCTGTCCAATAACTGCCCAGGCCCAGGTGTACATCGCCAGATGAAATCCCTGATCCTTTACCCGCAGCGTCCAGGTTCCAGCACACCTCAGCCTCGGCCGGCAACGGCTTATAACGATCCTCTTGATCCGTGTCATTAACGTTGAAAGCCGGCTCCGCGCTCAAGCCGTAATCCTGCGGGACGCCGCTAGTACTCGACCAGAGCAGACTGGCGTTCTGGCCCGCCCAGGTATCGCCTTCGCCGACTTTGACTTTTAGAACATGATGGGCGCCATGACATAACTTAACCGGCGTTCCCGCAACCACCAGCTGCTCATGCCCAATTCCGGCAGGGTCAACAACCACCTTCAGAACAGAGGGCTCCACCGCGGGGGAAGTTCGCTCCCCCGAAACTTTTTTTTCTGAGCCTAACGCCGGCAACGACAGCAACGATACCACGCGTTTTAAATACAAATATCTAAAGCCTGTATCCTTATCGGTGGTCTCGAAGCTAATGCGCAGGTGGGTTGCATGTTTGGGCACTGGGAGTTTAAGTGGATCCACTTGGTGCCAATTAGGATCGCGCTGAGGATCGCCCTTAGGATCGCGCTGAGGATAGAGCACTAGCGCATCACCCTCGGCCGTCCCGAACCCTTGAAGCGTATGCTCCAATAACTCCGTTTCATTATAGCCATCAATGCTATGTACTTTAAGGCTGCAATCTCCAATAAATTCAGAATCATACTCGAGGCTGATCGAATAGTAGGGCCGTACGTCAGCCGCACCACTCGCACTGACCGGCAACTCCACGATATCCTGCCAAATCTTCTCGCCCCCGCCCAGGCCTAAATAAATATTGTCACCGGTTCCGAGATGAATACGTTCCCCGGGGTATTTCTCAGCTTCCCAACTTTTGCCATCACCAATACTGCCGTCGGGAAAAGACCCATCATCAACAAGGTTATGACCCTTGGTTTCCTGGCCTACGGTCAAGCTCTCTGCCTTTTTTGGTTGGCTGTCGTTTTTCATAGTTGCACCTATAGCGGGTTTAATAGAAACAAGGGTCTATCCGGCAAGTGGTTGTCACCTGTCGGCTGAATGTAGCCAGCGCCGAGTCAGGATGGCGGTAGCCGCAATGACTCCTCTCCAGCACGCAAAAGCTCCATCACTTCTCCTTCAAACTTCTCTCCACCGTACAAAGCGAAGTACTGCACTTCGATAATTATGTCGCTCAGGCTTTCGAGCATGCGGCTTTGCTTGGCATGCCTGGGGAACCGTAGCCGCCATGAGGAGACCGCACCGGTATTTTCAAACGGCCGATAGCGGTCGTCCGGCTCGGTCGCGACGAACATGCCGAGATCCTGATTGGCTGAAGACACACAGACTTTCTGATCGGTACGTAAACTCATCATCACGTTAAGCCCATTTCCATTTTCCGCCGCCCGCGCCCGAGGCGAAAGGTGTTTCACTCCTTCTATATCAGGCGCAGTCAACAACTGGCTCTTTTGCTGGGCTAGCGTCGCGCGAATGTTCTGATAGGGCCCCAGTAATGCCGGCAGCGATAACGCCACACTGTGCAAGCGACGCATGTAATGGCCGGGATAATCTTTGTTGAAAAGTTCTTCCGAGAGCTGGAAGCTCAGTTCACCGTCTTCGCTCAGCGCCTCAACCACCTCTGGCCAGGTAGCAAGGGGTACATTTCCCTTGTTGAATACCAGGTTCTCATCAAGCAATGCCAAGAGTGAAACGGTCTTGCGTACTTCCAGGTGCCGCTCATGGCGCATAAGCACTTCCGCCTCGAGCCGCAGCAGGTCCAACTTCAATTTGCTACCGGCATCCAACCCATAGCGATCAGCTTGCCAGGCGGGGGCGCGAATGATACGGCGGCCATAGTTGCCGGTTTCGAATTGCCAACAGGTCTCAGCGCTATTACACAAGCTGACCGCAACATCGAACAGCGTTGCATGCAATGTTGCGGTCTGCGACCGCAGCCACTGGTACAGCGATACGCTGGCCGTTTTTTTCTTGTAGAACTCATAGATCTCTTTGGTTTGCTTCAATACCGTAGCGCTATGCTGGCAGGATTGTTGTGCTGCCAGGGTAGCGTGCTTTTGAGCTTCCAGTTGCTTATCGATAACCGCTAACTCTTTTGTTGCCAGATCTATCTGCAGTTTCCAATCTTGCGCACGCCGCCGATAACCCTCCGTTTCCCGTAGAATTTCACCGGCGGTGAGCAATGCCGTCTCCCCCACATTCAGCAGAGCGCCAGCCGCCTGCAGCGGCCCCGCATAATTGCTACCGCCATTGGCTAAACCAAATATATTGGGAACCACAGACGCGAAATGGGAAGCGGCCATTACCCCGCCAGTCACAGTGCCTATCAGCCTCCCCGCACCGTGCAGCGCCATGGCAAATGTTTCACCTACCGAGACACCTTCTTGGTCCAGCTCTTGAAAATGAGTCAGACGCGCCTGTACCAAACACTTCTGTTCACACAGCGCAACCTCATTTTTTTTCTGTTGCTCATACAACTCCTTTTGAATTTCGATGGTGAAACCTCCAAGCTCAGCCGCATGCTGGTACTGCAGCATCTCGAGGTGACTACGGTCTTCTAGCTCCATGTAGCTGCGCAATTGTTCACCGAACTGAATCAGCGCAGCCACCGCTTCCTGCGCTTTCGCAACCAGGGTGCGGAAACGGTAGGGCGGTACTACCGTACTGGAACCCAGCAAATGCGACATGTTGGCGTTGCCGCCCATGCGTGCCATCAACAGTTCGAGTGGATCGACGGCCGGTTCATACAGCGCGAGTTGCAATGGATTGCCATCGATCGTCAAATAATGGCGAAGGTTGTGAATACGTTGTTCCAGCAGAGCCCAGGTATCGAGCAGTTGTTGATTGACTGGCAAGCGGAAGGCTCGGTGCGCCGCCACCCCGGTCCAGACAAATGTGCTCAGCTGCTTGGGTAAGTCCGCCGGTGATACGGATGATGCATAGCGCGCGAATGACTGGTCATCGCTTTCTTTGATCAAGTCTTCGACTGTTCGCGGTTGCCAGGTGTCGATGGCCCGCGCATTCGGCGCCTCCCCCAGCAACTCCGCCGCCATCCGGTAGAGCAGCCAGGCATTGGCCAGGCTGTCACGGGTTTGACGGCGATAATGCACGTCCGCATCACCGAGCAACAAGTAAACATATTGGATGAATATGGCTTTGCGATAATGGGAAGGCGCGTGCAACGCGATGACGTGTGGGTCGATCAACTGATGCTCGAGGCCTGCGGCCTGAGTGTTATCGTCCTGCAGTATCCAGGCACAGTTCCAGTAGTCGATGCCGGAATGTTCAGTTTCAGGATGCCTGCTTTGCGGGTTGAAGATCATACCCAGCCAGCGCCGGGCCTCTTCAAAGCGTTGTTCTTCCTGCAAGCGCGATGCAATCAGATGCGGGACATGGAAAAAAAGCTCACGCAGGTAAAGGCCATTCGCGTCAAACATGTTCATCAGCGGATCGTCGACTGTCCGCCGCCAGGTTGAAGGGCTCTCAGGAACATAAGGGGGTTCTTGCAAATGCTGCGCATCCCAGGCGAACACCGCCCAAGGCGACGCTTGCGCACGGTTGATAAGATCCGGTATCTGCTGGGAGTTCAATCGTGCAACCAGAGGTTTTCCTTTGACCTGAATTGACTCAAAAACCAGAAAATCAGTGCCTGACTGGTGACTGATATAGGGCACTATACTCTTGAAGAGCAAATTCTCCTGTAGCAACGTAGATACCGTGAACATGGATAGCTCGTCAGGCTTCCCAAACTTAACGGTTACCGGTTGCCCCAGCGTTACCGATCTCTGAATCCATGGACTGGCGCCGCCACCGCTGGCCGTCACCACTCCATCCCACGCAGGCTCGTCATTTACTCTCAATTGCATGCTTTGTGGAGCAGCAAGGTCCGAGCGATAGGTGATGAAGTTTTCCGCTATTGGGTAAGCATCGATGGTTTCACGGTCTATCTGAACGGAAAAACCCGCGCCTTCGCGAACTTCGATGGGCGAATACCCTACCAACACGTCCAACAGCGGGTCTAAGTCTAAAAGCGTTGTTGCTGCATACCACCCATATGGTTCGGCTGCAAAATCCTCCCTGGACAACTCGATCAAGTTTAACTCACCATGGTAGAGCGCCACGACGCCAAAAACCGGAGGCGCCTTAACGCTGCAGCGAAATTCAATCACCCCTTGCTGATGCGAGAGAATACTAAAATAGTGTGTCTCAGCTGCCGATTTCGCCTCGAAGATAATCTGAATGGCTAACGGACGCTTCCTCTCTACTACCTCTGCAGAGATCCCCCGCACGTGCAGTGCATAGTTTGAAGGTTCGCCATCATCCTTAGCTCCCGTATCTACCTTATCTCCGAGCACCACCTCAAGGGATAAAAACGGGTCATTGTCGTCATCCGGCTTGACACTTTCCAAGCCGTATTCACTTGCGGGCAAACGAAATTGAAGCTTTAGCTCTTTACCTTTCGGCTCGAACATATCAATCAGCCGCTTGACTGCCTCGTCTGAAATCGGCGACTCATCCACTCGCTTCAGCACGTCACGTCATACCGTATACTTCATGCGGGGATCGTCGCCTTCCTTCGTAAGCATAATCAACAAATGGTCGTCACTGCCCCGCGGCCCGGTTAGCGCCAACGCCACCAATCTATAAGATTCGATTTCCAGCTCGCTCTCCAATCCGACAAATATATCTCTTTTCCAAAGGGTTTCCGGGGTGGACCAGAAATTATCCAGCCCCAGGTGAATGATCTGGAGTTTGAACGTATAGCCGAGTAATTTTGAATCCCCCTCCTCCATTTCCCCCATTTCCCCAATTTCCCGCACTTCGCGAGGCTCGTCGTGTGATAGCCAGACAAGGTGCAGCCTTCCGCAGAACATAACCAATCGGGCTTGAATCACTACACTTGCAGCTGGCACGGAGATGGTTTGCCACTCACTCCATGCATCTGCTTGAATATAGGTGGAATCCTCATCAAGACGAACATCGACCTGACGCCAGTAAAACTGAGGCGGTGAAGCGGCATCTTGACCCAGCAGGTAATGATTGGAATTGGCAAAGCCGTAACCCGGAAAATGCTCGTGGTCTTGCTGCCAACCGATAAAATCGATGTAACCCGAACGCACGCTGATACTGTTCTGGAACTCGTAGCCCTTGAGATACGCGAGCAACGCATTCTGCACAGTGGCATCGCTTATCTTGCTTTGCGCCAGGTTGTTCTCCAACGTTTGAAACAATTGCGTTTTATCGAAGCGCAAATCCGCGCGAATATAGTTTTCGGGATAGTCTTCGAGCATCTGGTAAGCCGCCCAGATGGAATAATTCGACATCGCCTGTTTCCAGAACGAAACGAGTTCCGCGTCAAAACTACTTGGGTAACCGGGCTCAACATTATTGAATATCGCATTGACGTAGGTCTGGGTGCAGGCGAGGGCTTCAGCCACATAGGAAGTCGTCACCGCAGCCGTGACCTGCGTATCCAACAAGAAATAGCGGCTCACGTGCTCGGCAGTGATCATATTCAACGACGAGGCCTGCAGTGTTTCCGGCATGATGTGATGAGTGACGTAGGCACATAGCGCGTCCCGCCATTGCTCCGCCAATGTGTTGGATAGTGCACTGTTCATAGACACCTCAATATTGAAGCGGTCAAAACAAAGTAGGGGGGGGGGCGCGATTAGTTACCCATCGGTTTGACTATGGCGTCGGTCCATATCGGGTCAATGGCCTTTGCAAAGGACAGTCCCAGCCTTAGCCCAGCAGGCTGGCGCAATCCTGTCGCACTAGCGGTGATCGTCCAGGTTACTTCTCCGTCGGCGAATGAGTTCCCCGAGCCCAGGGCGGGATCAAATTTAAGTCCCAAAGAAAGAGCAGAGTCACGGCTCGAATAGACGAGACTCATGCTCTCTTCCAGCAGCGGATGGTCTTCGGCTATTCGATAAGTCAAGGTATGCGGGACACCGCTGGCATCGTCTTCTTGGCTGATGGTGATCGGACCATCTACAAGCTCGCCGTCAAACAAAACTTGCAAGCCCAGCGGCGGCAAGAACTTGACGGGGTCGAATGTTTTGCCGCCCCCATTCAACGTCACGGCAGCAACGGTTAGTTCCCGCGGCTCCTTACTCTTCAACTGATAACGTGCAATACCGTCGAGACCGGTCAGGTTTACAATATCCTTATAACCTCCCTCTTGCACTTTCCAGGTGATCGGGTAATGCGCAACTGGCTTATCATCCGAGCTGAATACATGAACTTCATACTCGCTGGCACTGATACCATCTGCCATTGGCCAGCGTCCACTTTCCTCAGACTCGATTTTGTTCGCGTCCTTCAACACCTCGAATTCCAGTGTCTTGGTATTATAAGGCTTCTCCTCACCCAGGTGGGTGAGCGTAACTGTGACGCTCGCCATTGCGGCTTCTGAGGTGTAAAAGCTTGCTCGAGCGTGCCCCTGGCTGTCGCTCACCTCGTCTCCCTCGACCAGTTTGACCCCATCGCATTGCCATTTCAGCGCAGTGCCCGCGCTCGGCTCGCCATCAAGCCTCAGAATCGTTGCCTCAACCTCAATATGCCATCCGGCAACCACCCAGGAAATGAGATCCAATGTGTTGACATACGGTCTATCGTTAAAGCCGATGTTGAAATACACGGGATCCTTGGATTTCGGCTCATACCAGTACGATACCTGCCCTGTCCCAGGTGCCAAGCTGCGTAGCTTGATCGTGCTGTTGCCACTGGCGTCTGTTAATGTCTCACCAGCACTATCCAAGAAATAACCAATGGTTGTGGCCCACTTCACCAGCCGATCTACACCGGGATTTCCGTTATGATCCCCCAAACTGGTGGTCAGTACGTAGGTGCCCTGGTTGCCGGCCAAGAGCCAAGGTTCCTCGGGTTTCTCTATGAGCCCTAGTGCATCCACCGTCTTTTCATCGCAGTCGAATGTTATAGGGGGCGCGTAGGCGCGGCTGTCCAGCAGGTACGTCGCTGTAACATGGGCTACGCCCAGCGCTTGTCGTTTGTTTTCATTTTTTTCAAACCAGGCTCGGATCTGTACCTTGGCCTCGCCCGCATGATCGGTAAAACTGAAGCGGTCGAGCAATGTGCCGAGGTCTGTATCCCAGGTCACTTTGATACCCGATACCGGCTGGTTATCCATGTCCAGTAGTTTCAGGGTGACCGTACCTTCCCCATCCTCATCCTCATCGTTAATATGTTTGTTTGCTACCAGCAAGGCTTTACTCACCCGGCATTGAGAGGTCAGGCTTTGACGCAGCTCCGCTTCATCGCGACGCTGCTCGGTTTCCCGACGCAAGCTGCTGAGCATCTCTTCTGCCGCCGCCCGGTAGGTCCGTGTATCATCATGCGAACTGAGTCGGCTGATTTTCATCAACGAATCGGCACTCAGACCGGTTTGTTCGCTTAATTGCCGTGTCTGCAACAGAATGCTCAGTTGTTGAACGTTTGCAATGATGCCGTCATCGCTAATCTGCTTGGCAACGTCCAGCACCTCACGAATCCCCCAACCTGCCCAGGCGGCCACTTTTTCTGCAGCCGCATCACGGATCAATGGCTTTTCATTTTCGCTGAGTTCATGCAGATTCGAAATCAGGGCAAAATAGCCCAGCAATTGCTCTTCTGACTGTTGCCCCAAGAGCAGGCATTGCGAATAGCGCTCGAGGAAATACAACGTGTGCAAGGTCAGTTCGGTCGTCTTGATACTCAAGCAGGGCCGCAGCGCGCGCATCAACAACGTGGAGAAAAACGCAGGGCTCAACGAAAACTTGCGAGCGACCAGCGCACACCGCTGCAGGCGATAGATGAACGGTGTTATCGCTTTGATGGTATCGGACTGAATCTGATCAGGGTCGAAACTCGCGGCGCTGGCCAACAGCGTGTGAACCATTTCTCCTGCCCAGTAAATAACAGGGATCGACACGTCGGCATTGATTGACAAAAACTGCGCAAGTCGTTCTTGCACCACCCCCCATTGCTGCGACCTGAGGCGCAAGACACACCCGACGATCAGGATTTTCAGGCGCTCGACTTCGTCCGGGCTCAGCGCAGGCAACTCGCTTTCCGGGTCATCACCTGCAGATATCAAGCGATCGATGACGACCTGAGTCTCGCGCTGGACAAAATTCTCATATTGCAGCGCATCAAAATCTTCCTCACTGTTGCCGGTATCCTTGATCAGCCCCTGCGCATCGACGACCTGCTCCAGGTTGGTTTGCCAATCCTGGCTTCTCAACGCTGTGACACCGGCTTCCGCCAGCGTTCGATTGAAATCCTGGAAGGGAATGAGATGGCTCTTGAGATCGGTAAACAGTGTTCTGATATGTTGCTGAACCAGCTCTATGCTTTCAATCGGTAGCAACTGTTTCACCAGCCAGACAATGGCCAAGTCGCGTTCCTGACACCAGCGAACGCAGCTGCTGATGGCATGAATCACGCTGATGGTATCGGCCTGCTCATAGCTCTGATACATGGTATTTTGCGGCGCACCGGCCAGCAGAATCGCGTACTGCCCTTGTGGACTCAAGACTTCCAACAGCGATAGCAACTCGATGGTGGTGATTGACAACAACTGAGCCAACGCCGTGACCCGGTAAAGCGCGCTGATCGTGTCTAACGAACGCCGCATCGTAGTGCTGCCTTGCCCCTGCATGACCATTCGTGCCAGGTAGCGGAAGGTTTCCATGTTGATCCCGAGCCCGCTGCACAGCTGATCGACAGTACGTTTGCTTGCTGCATCACCGCCAGCCACAGAGAACGCTGCACCATCGAGTACCAGCGGCGTACTGGTGTCAGCGTTGAATACACGGTCAAAATGGCTAGGCGTGTCGCCTACGCCAAACACCGACATCTTTGACAGAAAGACGGAAAACACCTCAGGTTGGCAAGCGTAGCGGGCGCGCAGATCTTGAAACAGCCCGAGCCCGCGCAAGGTATTGACCGTCATCCACAACGGAGCATCTGCAGTCATTCGCGCAGCGACGGAGGGCGCCCGATGCTCAGCCTCGATAATTGCACAGACTAACTGGTCGGCTTGCGCATAAGGCAAATCCAATGCATGGGCCAAACGGACCAGCCGATTGATGCGGTCGCAACGGTCCTCGGTCAAATTCCGGAACTGATGAACATCGTTTTCAGTGAAAACACTGATAGCCGGTTCAGCTCCGCTGTTGATGAAACGCGCCGCGAACAGTTTTGCTGAGACAGGCGTATCCAACGGCACCGGCTCGGTGATGTTGCTGGAAAGCTTGGGTGCGTGGGCGGCGAAGCCGAACAACGAGTCCATTTCCTGCTGATCGAATTGCAACGCCTGACAAAAGTTCACTACCCTCTGTAGCGCAGGGTATCCCGAGACACCGAAGTTCTCCTGATAGAAATTGGTGCTGTCGGCCAGCTCATCCGGTGGATTGCTGACAGGCGGAACCCGCCACCGCCGGGTCTGCGGATCATAACGCCCCAGCGCGTTGCCACGGAAATAGGCGCGTTCAATCAGAATGGCGCGTAAAGCAGGCCCTAACTCCGTATCCTGCTGCAAGGCGACATCCGACCACTTGGAGTGCGCACCTAACTGGATGAAGTAAGGCGCATCCATATCAGACAAACGTGAGACGTCGCTGATCAACAGTTTGTTGTGAGACAGGACCGTTTTAATCTGCTGCCAGTAAAGCTCGTAGGGAAAAAGCTTCAACGGATGGCGAACGTTAAGCAATTTGTCTTCGGCAACTTCTGTATCATTTGACACCCGTTGATGTTCGGCGATGACCCGCTCCATCATGCCAATGATCACTTCGACCTGGGTAACCACGCGGTTCATGGCCGATTCATCCAGGAGCAGCGCGTAGATGTCTGGGCGTCGGGTGCTTAACGTCAGCGCTTTATGGGGGTCGGCATATCTTTCCACGTACTCAGCAATAAAGAGCAGTATGTCGATCAGGTAAGCCACCGGCGAGGTGGTTGCGTCCAACGCATCGGGCCGGGTATTGGCACCCCAATCGGGGAAAAACTGGTTTTCGAAGGTTGGGCCATCAGTCTGGGCCAACAGACCTTTGAGCTGATCTGCTACCCGCCCCGATGAGGCCACCAGGCGCTTTTCCCTGAATGCTCGCATCATTGCCGCTGTCGCTACTTGCAGGCGCGCTTTGAGCCGCTGCGCCTCCTTGAAGTGCAGCTCCGGATAACGCTTGAGCAGATGCCTGGCGGGCTCACGCTGCAGCTTTGCGATGGGCTCGGATAAAAACGCCGTGGCACCGAGCTTGCTGCTGATGGCCGGCTCGACCGCCAGAATTTTCTCGAGCAGCATCCCTTGTTTGCCATCTTGATCTTCAGCCATTTGAACCCCCGCGCCGTCTTCTATGATCCATGGCCCTGTCGATTCAAACATTCGGTGGGCTTGCGGAAGATCCTAGGAGCAGCTGAGGAAACGCGAAACTGGTAAAAATGATAGGTACGGGCAAGCAACCCAGGCCGCATTCGCAGGCGAGCCATTGGGTAAGCGCAAAAAAAAACGCCATCTCCTGAGAGATGGCGTTTTCTAATTTGGAGCGGGAAACGAGACTCGAACTCGCGACCCCGACCTTGGCAAGGTCGTGCTCTACCAACTGAGCTATTCCCGCATTTGAAGCTTTACCGCTAATCGGCGTGAAGCGCCACGAGGACCTTCACCACCACTGCACCGTGCGAACGCCACAGTATTAAAACTGGAGCGGGAAACGAGACTCGAACTCGCGACCCCGACCTTGGCAAGGTCGTGCTCTACCAACTGAGCTATTCCCGCAAATGGCGTCCCCTAGGGGACTCGAACCCCTGTTACCGCCGTGAAAGGGCGGTGTCCTAGGCCACTAGACGAAGGGGACACACAACACTTTTCAGTGCACCCGATATGAACCTCACGATTCAACCTGGATTTTCTTTTCCTGCCCCGCCGCCAGGCGTTGCCGGAGAAACTGGAGCGGGAAACGAGACTCGAACTCGCGACCCCGACCTTGGCAAGGTCGTGCTCTACCAACTGAGCTATTCCCGCAATGGCGTCCCCTAGGGGACTCGAACCCCTGTTACCGCCGTGAAAGGGCGGTGTCCTAGGCCACTAGACGAAGGGGACACGCTGCAAGCATTGCTGCCAGCTTTCACTCCCTGCTGCGTTTCGCTGTGTGCTTTACGCTGCAAGTGGCGCGCATTCTATGGATGCCTTGAGGGGTCGTCAACCCCTTTGTAGAAATTTATTTAAATCAATGACTTCGACACTTCTTAAGGCCACCTGCGGCGCTTGCCGATGAATTGGCGTTGATTTTCTGACGGCCCCGACGCAAAGTGCCATCACTCGAGAAATCCAGCGACAGGCCGACAAAGTGCAACAGGGTAGCCAGACTGGCCGCTCTACACTCAATTAAGCACAACTCTTGATGAGGCGTTAACGGTGACACCACTTCTGATCACTCTGCTCATCGTAGCGGGCATCGCGTTGCTGATCGTGATCGGCTACCTCAACAACGTAGTCGAGAACAGCAAGCTGGAACGCGCCCGCCTGAAAATCGAGCTGGCCGACCGCCTGCGCCGCTGCGGCGAAATCACCGAGACCTTCCCCGGCCAGTTCATGAGCCCGGGCCTGAAGCTGATGTTGACGCGCCTCGAGCTGCACCTGAACCAGCGCCAACTGGCCCTGGACAAGAACAACGCCGAACTCAAGGCGCGCATCGCCGAACTCGAAGGGCTGATCGCCCTGGGCGACAAGATCCCGGTGAACAACCCTCCCTGCCCGATCCAGACCGAGGTCAAGGCCAAGGATGTGCGGTTTCTCCTGGAGGCGCTGCACAACCAGATCGTCAAGGCCACCCAGGAAAACATCCTGCAAACCAGCGAAGGCAAGCACTGGGTCAAGGAGATCCGTCATCTGCTGGTGCTGCTGCACATCGAGTTCTTCAACAACCTCGGCCAGCAGGCCCTGCAGCAAGAGCAGCCGGGTCAAGCGCGGCTGGCCTTCGAGCGGGGCGTGCAATACCTGCGCAAGCAGCCGGAGCCGAAAGTGTATGAAGAGCAGCTGACGTATCTGGAAAAACTGCTGGCACGGGCCAATGCCCAGGTGCTGGACCAGATGGAGCCGGCTGAAAATGATGAGAACGAACTGACCCAGGGGCTCAAGACCGATGAGGACGAGACCTGGAAGAAGCGCGTGATCTACGATTGACCGGCACCGGCCTGTTCGCGGCTGAAGCCGCTTGTGTCTTGAAGGGGGATTAGAATCTGGAGTGAGAGCGGTGAATGACAAGCTGAGTGCCGCAGGTGCCACGAGCA